>JAQTRC010000014.1 GCA_028712665.1 Desulfuromonadaceae bacterium | reverse complement strand
GGATTATGTGGCCGGCAACAGCGCGGAGCTGGAGCATGTCAAAAAATCGCTGAGCACGGCAAACAGCGATCTTGAAAAATTGCAGGAAATGCGGAGCAGCATCGATTCTCTCAAGGTCGATGGGAAAGATTCCTTTTCGTTCTATACAAAACTGATAAGCTCATACATGGACGTCGTTGCAGCAGTTTCCACCACCAGCGAAAACCATGAAATCATGAGGGCGGCCACCTCATACTACGCCTTCGTAAAAGCCAAGGAAGAGACCGGCAAGGAACGCGCCACCCTGAATGCCGTCCTGGCCGCCGACAGCTTCAATGACGAGACATTCCAGAGGGCACTCGGGATACTCTCAGCTCAGAAAAGCTATCTTGAAATCTTCAGGCAGTTTGCCTCTCCGGCTGAACTGGCCGCCTATGACGATAAGAGCAAGGGCGCATCATTCCGAAAGGTCGACGAGTTGCGTGCTGCAACCCTGGCAAAGGGGATTGCCGGCGGCTTCGGGATCACACCCGAGAGCTGGTTCACAACGATCACAGAGAAGATCAACATAATGAAGGAAGTTGAAGATCTGCTTGCCAACGATATCATGAATGCCGCCAACACTCTCGCCTCCGGGGCCAAGAGAGCGCTGGTTTTCAGTATTGCGCTCTCGGTCATTCTGGTTTGCATTGCGCTCTTCATAGGCATCCTGGTCATGAGAAGCATCACTGCGCCTCTCTCCAGAATGCTGGGCATGCTGAAAGACATCGCCGAGGGCGAGGGGGATCTGACCAGACGCCTGGATACCGACCGCAAGGATGAATTCGGGGAACTTTCCCGCTGGTTTAATCGTTTCGTGGACAATATTCATGCCATCATTTCCCAGGTTGCGGCCAATACCGGACAGGTTTCGGCTGCGGCAAGCCAGTTACAATCAACCGCCGAGCAGATCGCAACCGCAGCAGAAGAGGTTGCCTGCCAGTCCGTCACAGTGGCTACGGCCAGCGAAGAGATGTCCGCTACATCAAATGACATTTCGCACAACTGCTCACTGGCATCTGAAATTTCGGGGCGCGCCAATCAAACAGCAACAGGCGGAGCCGAGGTAGTGCAGAAAACATTGGTAGGTATGCAGAATATCGCCGAGCGCGTTCAGGAATCAGCCCGCACAGTGGAAAGTCTGGGTGCGCGCTCCGACCAGATCGGCGCTATTGTCGGCACTATCGAGGATATCGCCGACCAGACCAACCTGCTGGCCTTGAATGCCGCGATCGAGGCCGCCCGCGCCGGAGAGCAGGGACGCGGCTTCGCAGTTGTGGCGGATGAAGTCCGGGCATTGGCTGAACGCACCACCAGAGCCACAAAAGAGATCGGTGCGATGATCAAGGCGATTCAGAGCGAAACCGCCGGTGCGGTGGGGAGCATGGAAAACGGGGTCAGAGAGGTTGAAAAGGGGATGGAGAGCTCGCGCAAATCTGGCGACGCGCTTCAGCAGATCGTAGATGCCATCAGTGAAGTGAGTATGCAGGTACATCAGATTGCCACTGCAGCCGAAGAGCAGACCGCTGTGACCGGCGAGATATCCAGCAACATTCACCAGATTACCGATGTGGTCTCCGACACTGCCCGAGGAGCCCATGAAACCGCAGCAGCAGCATCGCAGCTCTCATCACTGGCCATCGAACTGCAGAGGATGGTAGGGCGGTTCAAGCTTTAATGACTTCACCCATAAACAGAGATGGCGACCGGTAAGGCCGCCATCTCTGTTCTCTTTTCTCAGATAAAAATCAATGCCGCGATATCTCCTCAAGGTTGCTTGCGATGACCGTTGCCGTTGCAGCCTGTTCCTCAGACGCTGTCGCGATCTGAGCGATCATGTTCTTGATCTCTTCAATGGACTGGACAATGGAGTTCAGCGATTCTTCCGCCTTATGTGAAAGGGCTTCACCTTTTTCCGCCTCGGCCTTTCCCCGTTCAATAGACTCAACCGCCATCTTGGTTCCGTTCTGAATCTCGGTCACCATCGTGTTAATCTGCTTGGTTGATGTCATCGTCCGCTCTGCCAGACGACGCACCTCATCCGCCACCACGGCGAATCCGCGCCCCATTTCCCCGGCTCTGGCCGCTTCAATGGCGGCATTCAAGGCCAGCAGATTGGTCTGGTCAGCTATTTCGTTGATGACGTTTACAAACTCGCCTATCTTTTCCGACGTCGCCCCCAGATTGCCGACGATAATCGCAGACGACCTGACGACCTCGGCCACCTTCTGCATCTCTTGCACCGCCTGGTTGACGACCTTTTGCCCTTCGTGGGCATTGTCCGAAACATGGGAAGCCGAATCCGAGGCGTTGCTGGTGTTTCCGGCGACCTCGTTTACGGTCATGCTCATCTCCTCCATGGCGGTGGCGATCTGGTGGACACGCTCTTCAAGATAATTTTTTCGTTCAATCTCCTTGTACTGCTGTTCCTTAACAAGCTTTTCAGCTGTAATATCGCTCCAGCAGGCCATATAACAGAGTACCTTGCTGCTGTCCGTGCTGTCCCAGATCGGATAGGCGGTGGTCTTCAAGGTAACCGTGCCGATGGGGATTTCGGCAGTGTGCGGCAGATCGGTACGCGGATTCGAAAAAAGCCTTTTCACACGCCCCGGATCCTTGTGGTACTGGTGGATGGAATTGTTCAGGGTATTACTGACATCCGCTCCGCGCAATCCGGCATTCAACTCGGAACGATGGCGCTGCATCAGCTCTTTTGCACGGGTGTTCATGTAAAATACCTTGTTCTCGGCGGTTGCGTCACATAGCATGACGATATTGTCTACGTTATCGATCATCTGCATCAGTTTCTTGATTTCGGCTTCCTTCTCGATCAACTCCGCTTTACAGTTGTTACCAAAAATACCCATTGTATTCTCCCCCTGATATACTATTCGAGTATCTATAGTATCATAAAATGTTAATAATGCAATCTTGGCACAACCGCTCCATCCGGAAAATGCACCGGATCACGGTTCGGAGAAACGCTCCCCGATTTTAAGCACTTCCGGCAGGATGGCCAGAAAATGCCCCACCAGCTCCGGATCAAAATGAGCCCCGCTCTGCTTCCGTATCTCATCTACGGCCTCATCCACGGGCCAGGCCTTTTTGTAGGGGCGCACCGAGGTAAGGGCGTCAAAGACATCGACAATCGCGGCTATACGCCCCTCCATCGGAATCGATTCGCCCGCCAGCTTGTCGGGATACCCGCTGCCGTTCCATTTCTCGTGGTGCGTCAGGGCTATGATCCGGGCTGTTTCAAGAAGTTCGTTATTCGAACCGGACAAAATGTCGGCGCCGATGGTGGAGTGTGTCTCCATGATCCCCCTTTCCTCATCGGTCAATCGCGCCGGTTTCAACAGGATCAGATCCGAAATACCTATCTTGCCCAGATCATGCATCGGACTGGCGTACAGCATCAAGTCGCAGCGCTCCTCACTCCATCCTAACTCCTTGGCCAGCAGGGACGCACTGTAACTCATACGGAGGATATGCCGCCCGGTTTCATTATCGCGATACTCAGAGGCGCGTCCAAGGCGCTGGACGATTTCCAGGCGGGACTGGACCACTTCGGCGGTCCGTTCATGCACCAACCCCTCCAGAACCCCTTTCTGGTCGAACGTAAGCCGAAGGGCAAGATGTGCATCCAGCAGATTCCTGACCCTGGCCAGTAGTTCATAACGGTTGAAAGGCTTGCTCAGAAAATCGCGTGCGCCTTCGTTGAGGGCCCGCATAAGAAACTCTTTCCCGGACTGGGCTGTCAGTACCAGAATGGGGGGGAGAAGCGGATCTTTGAGCTCTTTCAGCAGTGCCATAACCTCGTAACCATCCAGATAAGGCATATTGATATCCAGCAGAATCAGATCCGGAGGCTCGGCGCAATAGGCCTCCATCACCTTACGGGAATCAACTATGGAAACCAGGTTTGTATACCCCTCGGCTCTCAGCATTTTTTCCAGCAGCTTCAGGTTGACCGGTTCGTCGTCAACGATCAGGATCCTGCTGTTATGGGCGGTTTCAGCCGGTACAATCATTCAATTATCCTCCGCGCCCCGATATACGGGATAAGTGCGTTAACTTACAAGACTCTTACTAAACAGGTTTCTCCAGCAGCGCGTTAACTGCGGCTACGAAAAGTTGCAGGTTTATCGGCTTGGTCAGAAAATCATCGAAACCTGCTTCCTCTATCCGCTTCACCTGATCCGGCATCGCGCTGGCCGTCACCGCCACTACCGGAATACCGCACGTTTCAGGATTTCTCCGCAGGCGACCTAGCGCCTCGAAGCCATCCATTCCAGGCAGGTTGATATCCATCAGAATCAGGTGAGGCCTGCCGGTTTCAACCAATTCCAGCCCTGCTTCGGCCGATTCGGCTGTTAACAGCTTTACACCACCGAGGCCGGAGACGATTTTTTTCACCAGCCGCATATTGGCCGGGTTATCTTCTATATAGAGCACCTGACGTTCGCGTGCGGATGGAACCGGCACGGGGGCTGTCGGAGCGTCCGGAGAGGCTTCCATCTCTTCCATGAGCTCAGCCTGAGGCAGTTCTATCCAAAAGAGAGTGCCGTTGCCGGGCTTGCTTTTCACCCCGATACTACCGTTCATCGCCTCGGTCAGACGTTTTGCAAGCGCCAGACCGATGCCGGTACCCTCAATATGGGAGTTATCCGCAGTTACCCGTTCAAACGGTTGAAACAGGCGCGGCAGGAATTCCGGTCCGATGCCGGGGCCGGTGTCACTGACCCATATCCTCAGCAGGTTGCTTGGCAACAGATCGCACCCAATATCAACCGACCCCCCTTCGGAATTATATTTGATACCGTTGGAGATCAGATTGAGCAGCACTTGGCGAAGCCTCAATCGGTCCGCCTGTATCCGTAAACCTGACGGAACGTTCACAACCACGGTAATTCCGTGCTGTTCGGCCAGAGGCATTAGCAGACTGAGGCATTCCAGACAGAGTTCCCCCGGCTCCAATGGTTCAAGGGAAAGCAGCAACCGACCGCTTTCTATCCGGGAAAGATCAAGCACTTCATTTATTAATTCAAGCAGATGAGTTCCCGCCCTGCTGATTTCATGGAGGCTATCCCGCTGATCATCGGAAAGGTAGTGGTTCCGGTCATCCTCGAGCAACTGTGTAAAACCCATTATGGCGTTCATCGGTGTCCGCAATTCATGGCTCATGCGCGACAAAAAATCACTCTTGGCACGGCTTGCGGATTCGGCCTCCTCTCTTGCTTCCATTAACAGGCGATTGGATTCAAGAAGATTCTGCTCGGCACTCTTGCGCTCGGAAATATCATGAAGAAGCCAGATGGATCCCTCCTCAGGCTTTGCCGGATTCACAGCCTGACCGGTCAGGCTGCACCAGAACAGAGATCCGTCCTTCCTTTTCATCAACGATTCTGCAGCATAGGAGGCTCCGTCTGCAAGCGAAGCATATGCATCGTTTCCGACACGCTGATAAGTTTCGATGTCCGGATAAAACTCAGAGGTATCCATTCCTTTCGTCGTGCCGATCTCATAGCCAAAACTCAAATCAAATGCCGGGTTGGCTAACTGTATCTTGCGGTCCTTGAGGAAGCATAAACCTGTCGGCATGGAGCTGATAATGATCCTCTGCTCGTTAGCCAAACGTTCGACCTGCACTGTCCGGGCGGTTTCAAGCTCCGCCTGGACCCGGCGCAGTTCCTCGTTCTGCGACTCCAGATCGACCTGATACAGCTGCAGATCATGGAGCATCTTAAGAATCTCTTCCGGGGCCAATGATTCGAGAGTTATATGTAACTGGGCGGCTTTTTCCCGGACAATCTCTTCGGTCTGCAGGCGCAGTTCGGCGCCCGCTGCTGCGGGAGTATCAACCTTGCTGCTCATTATGGGAGCCTCCTTGATTTATCCGGGGCAGTTCCAGCCAGAAATCGCTCCCCTCTCCCAGGGTGCTGGCAGCTCCCACACGCCCCCCCATCGCCTCTATCAACCGTTTGGTAATCGCAAGTCCGATCCCGGTGCCCTCCACCTCGCCCAACTCCTGTCCCAGGCGGTGAAAGGGCTGAAACAGCTCCGACAGCTGTTCCGGCGCAATTCCGACACCGGTATCAAGCACATGAATGCGTATGCAGCTTTCATCCGGAGTCTCATATTCGAGGCGCACCTCTCCGTTGGGGCTATTATACTTGACGGCGTTACTGAGAAAATTGACAATAGCCTGTTTAAGGGCGGTCCGGTCGGCCTGCAGCGTAAATCCGGAATCAGCGGGAAGTGCAAAACAGATTCCGCGGTTCTCTGCCTGAGGGTGGAGCATGGAGAGGCATTCATCCATCAGTTCATCCAAAACAATCGCTCCAACTGTCAGGTTCAGCCTGCCGGACTCGATTCTTGCCAGGTCCAGCACCTCATTTACCAGCTCCAGCAGGTGGCGTCCGGCATCGGTTATCTCATGGATCGAATCAAGCTGGTCCAGGGTCAGCGTCGGATCTGCCTCTAAAAACTGACCAAATCCTAGGATAGCGTTCAATGGGGTACGAAGTTCATGACTCATATTGGAAAGAAACAGTGATTTTGCCTCATTGGCCGCTTCCGCCTCGTCCCGGGCGGCGATCAGGCCGGCTTCCATCGTTTTGCGACGGGTCAAATCACGAAAAACCGTTACAGCGCCCCACTGCCCATCCCTGGAACCGATCGGACTGACGGAGAGGCTGACCGGGAGAGGAGTGCCATCCTTGCGAAAAAGATTGTTATCGTCCGTTTTGCGGGAAATGCCGTCCGTAAGGGTATCACAGACCGGACATTCCCCTTCCGGCAGATGAGAGGTGAGATCGACGGTACAACGCAAGAGCTTGTGCGAATCTTTTCCCAGAACATCATCCTGCTCGTATCCGAGCATCGCCAGAGCGGCAGGGTTGATAAAGGTGCATAAACCCTGATGATCCACACCGAAGACCCCCTCGCCGAGCGCTTCAAGCAAGGCCTGAGTCCGCCCCAGTTCCCGTTCCAACTGCTCGTGGGCCTGTTTTAATGCGGTAATATCGGTGCGAATCGAAACGTAGCGCCAGGGGCGCCCCTGCTCATCCATGATAGGCACAATGGTGGCTTCAACCCAATAAAATCCGCCTTCCTTCTTGCGGTTGCAGACGGTACCCTGCCAGACTCTGCCGCTGGTAATCGTACCCCACATATTCTGGAAAAGGGAGTCGGGATGAACGTCCGATTTGACGATACGGTGGTTCCGGCCGATCAGCTCTTCGCGGCTGTATCCACTGATTGCACAGAACTTGTCATTAACCTCGACAATCGTGCCATGCTCGTCGGTGGCGCTGACGATTGCATGCTGGTCAATGGCATGGCGCAACTGATCGTACCGGCTGGTATTGAGCCGCAGGTCACAGATAAGATCCTTCTGAGAAATGCCCTTCATCTCTTTATTCATAAAAGCACCTTTATCAATTCAGTGTCTGAACAACACTGCAAGTAGATATTTTAACCGCAACTGTTCCGGGAAACAAATCTCCAGCCACCCTTGCCATTATGCTTGACCTCATACATGGCATTGTCGGCGGCGGCAAGCAGTTGGTCGCCCTCGTAGGCGTCATCCGGAAATACGCTGATACCTATGCTGGCGCCAATCCGCTCGGTTATGCCGTTCTGCAGGGTAATTGGGAGTAGCAACGATCCGAGAATTTTATCCGCCACCTGGCCCGCATCATCATAATGGCTGATGGTACCCAGAGTGACCGTGAACTCATCGCCACCCACACGCCCGACAGTGTCGGACAATCGCACGGAATCGAGCATCCGGGACGCCGCCGTCTTCAGCACCAGGTCGCCGGCCTCATGGCCGTAGGTATCGTTGATCCGCTTGAAACCGTCCAGATCAATGTACATCAGGGCAAAACGCTTCCCGTTTCGGCGGGCAATCTCGACACTTTGGGTAAGTCGATCAAGAAACATCCGCCGGTTGGTGAGACCGGTCAGCATGTCGAAACTGGCCATATGCTCCAATTGCTCCAGCATCATTTTCTTGTCGGTAATATTATCCTTGACCGCCACAAAATGCGATATTTCGCCATACGGATCGATTATCGGCGAAATGGAGGCCGACTCCCAAAACAGGGTCCCGTCCTTCCGTTTGTTGTGAAATTCACCCCGCCACACCTCACGGCGCATCAGGGTTTCCCACATATCACGATAAAATTCATCGGGCTGATTGCCACCCTTCAGGATACGGGGATTCTGGCCGAGCGCCTCTTCCGGTCCATATCCTGTCATCCGGCTGAAGGCGGGATTGACGTACTCGATAATCCCTTTCTGATCCGTAATAACAATGGAGGCAGGGCTGTTCTCGACTGCGGAGGAGAGCTTGCGCAACATCACGTCCATCCGTTCCTGCAGAGCGATCTGAAAGCGGAGGCGACGCGAGATACGCAGATAATATACGGCCAGTACGATTGCAATCAGCAGGGAGATGGGCCCCAGCAGGCTAATTATCGGATGTGAAGCCAGTATATTATGAAGAGAGAAAAGGTCTTCCATAGTTTTCACAGTATACCTTAATTCTTTATAACGGCAACAAATTGCCGGACATCACTTCCGATACCTTTCTGATGAAGGCCTCCGTTGTAAATGGTTTGGAGATGTAATTGGCCTCTTCCTGCAGATAACCGTTGTGTGCGGTGACTACTCCGGCATAACCGGATATGAACAGCACCTTGAGTTCCGGCAGATGTTCCCTGATCCGTTCATAGAGTTCCGGCCCGTTCATCTGCGGCATGACCACATCCGATACCAGCAGATCAAAATTCTCTTTGCATGATTGTACTAACCCAAGAGCCTGCAATGGTTCATCTGCAGTGATAACGCGATGCCCGGCGGCTTCAAGTATCTCACGAACCATGATCAACACCATCGAGTTGTCCTCGACCACAAGAACCGTGCCAACCAGTTTCTCTGAATCTTTTGAAACAGTCAGTTTTTCTTGAACATCCTCATTACCGGTATTCTCCGGGAAGAAGAGCTTGAAGGTAGTGCCAACGCCTGTCCGGCTATTGACATCAATGCTTCCTTTATGTTGTTTCACAACTCCGAAAATTGTCGAAAGACCGAGCCCGGTGCCATGACCGACCGGTTTGGTAGTGAAAAACGGATCAAAAATGTATGGCAATGTCGCCTCATCGATGCCGCTGCCGCTGTCCGAGAATGCGATCATGACATGGCGTCCCGGAACCGTTCCGGGATGGCGCATACAGTGCTCATGATCAAAAAACAGATGCCCGGTCTCAATGGTAATAACGCCGGTTCCATTGATTGCGTCCTGGGCATTGACAGCAAGATTCAGCAATGCCTGCTCGATCTGGGTGATGTCGGCCAGAACCATACAGGGCTCCGTACTGAGATGAAGCTTGATTTCAATGTTTTCCCGGATGGTACGCTGCATGATTACCATTAATTTGGCAATGATCTCGTTCAGGTCCTGTATCTCAACCTTGATACTCTGCCGCCTGCTGAAACTGAGCAGACGGCTGACCAGTTCCTTGGCCTTTTCGGCTGCCTTCAAAATAGTCGCGGAATAACCGGCTGTCTTCTCATCCGAGGAGTGTCTCGTATTGATCATCTCGGCATATCCGAAGATAGGGACCAGCAGGTTGTTGAAATCATGTGCTATCCCGCCGGCGAGGAGTCCGATGCTCTCCAGTTTCTGCTGCTGCAGGAGCTGGCGCTCGAGCACGCGTTGTTCCGTTACATCGGAATCAACCCCGCGATAACCGACCAATTCTCCCTGAGAATCAAGTATCGGGACTCCATTCGTCAGAAGACAGACTCGCCTGCCATCCTTGGTCAGATTCCAGTTCTCAAGGTTTTTGATCGGCATTTTATTGCGGGAATGCTCCTTGAGCACTTCCCATATCATGGGAGCATCCTGCGGGTCTATAAATTCGTAAACCGTTTTACCGATTATTTCATCGGAACTGTAACCGAGCAACCGCTCGGACGATTCGGAAGAATAGGTGAACCGCCCCTCATTGTCCACCTCCCAGATCCAGTCCGCCATACTTTCCGTAATACCGCGAAAACGCTCCTCACTCGTGCGGAGCGACTCCGCAGCCTGTTGACGCTCCGTTATTTCCTCTTCCAGCATGGTAGCCTGTTCCTCAAGTTGCTCCTGGACAAGCTGTCTTTCCGAAGCTTCCTCTTCAAGCCTTAAGGTCTGCTCTTCGAGCTGTTCCTGAATCTGCTGCCGTTCGTATACCTCGATCTCCAACTTTATGGTATGTTCACGGAGGGTCATTTCATGCTGATGCCTTCTGATTGATGATACGGCAATGCCGACAGACCCCAGGAGCCACAACAGGGCAAAACCGCCGGCAAGCGAATCTCTCCTTTTAGATTCCATCGCAAGATATCCGCTCATCGGAACCGCAATACTCATCCCTCCGCGCACATCGCCAACCTTGTACCCCTGGTGAAGATGGCATTTGAGACAGCTCTCTTCGGTTATAAATGGCGCCATGTACTGAAGATAAGAGCGTTCATTAATCGTCAAAACCTGGAACCGTTCCCTGGCATCGGTATTCTCGAAGAGCTCGAGTGTTTCTCTTTCCCATGGATTGGGAGCGTTTGCAGGATTTAGCGGTTTGAGACTCACCAGCCTGCTGATAACGGGATGTTTTGCCTCCTTCCGGATGGCATCGAAAACCATTCTCGTCATGTAGGCTGGGTTTACGAGGGTGAGAGATTTCCCTGAATCGGTTTTTACGTCTCGATCCGGGACATTTAGATAGGGATTGGGCGCGACTTTGTCAACGGGAGCATAAACACCGCCAATCCTGGCGCCCCATCGCCGGTATTGAAGGTTAAGTCCGTGGTAGTCCCTTGCCTCACTTGTAGCTTCTTTGATCGCATCTTCACGATATCCGTTGATGATGAACGATAAAATTGCCGCAAGTATACAGCTCCATACAAGTATCAGTGCGAGGCCGTATTTTCTGAATATCATCATCAATCGTGCAGAATTCATAGAAAAACCCGCCTCTTCATTCGAAAAGGCGGGTTCAAGAGAGATATTGCAATAATCGCAATAATCTATTCCATCACTTCGGCAACCCCTCTGCCCATTATAGGGAGGCGGTTTTGCGTCATCCGTTTTACCGGATTTTGCCCTTTTCGGTGACTATGCTTAAGCAATAGGATCATTATGGTCTTTTTGGTTGTTTATGTCAACAACTTTTTCTCTCAGCCAACGCAGAAGCAATTCACCTGGCCACATCAAAATAGCGTCCATCGGGGTGATGGAATACCAGGGCCGAGACAGTGGCCTCCGGGTCCATCATGTCGCCTTCGGTCAACTGCACCCCGATCCGTTCCGGCTTGAGGAGCTGAAACAGCTTTTCCTGATCGGATAGCTCCGGGCAGGCGGGATAGCCGAAAGAGAAACGGACACCATGGTAATCGGAGTTGAATAGCTGCTTGATCGTCAATGAGGGGTCATCCACGATCCCCCAGGAGGTACGGATCCGTTTGTGGAGGAACTCCGCTGTAGCCTCGGCAAGTTCCAGAGCCAGAGCCTGGAGCAGATGGGAATCAAGATACTCTCCGGCGGTTTTCATCTCCTCGCCCTTTTCCCGTATACCCTGGCCGCAGCTGACCACGAACAGGGCCAGGTTGTCCCGCTCTCCGCCAGCGAGCGTACGAATGAAATCGGCCACGCAGAGTCGCTCACCGCCGGATTGACGTGGAAAAGTGAAACGCATCGCCTCTACCCCCGAATCAGCCGGATCGAACAGAATCAGGTCATTACCGTCGGAATTTGCCGGATAGAACCGGTACAGAGCCTGGGGACGGATTAACCCCTCCCGTTCGACTCGCTCCAGCATCGCCTCCACCGCTTCATGCAGTTTCAGCGTCTTGGCATCACCGGCTGCCAGCAATTTTTCTACCGATCCGTTCAACCCCATATGTTTAGTGTATAGCATCTGACGGTTCAGGTAGGGCACAATCTGGGCCAACGGAATATCCCTGAGCAGATGAATTTCATAATCCGGCGCAGCCGGGATCTCCGCATCGCTCTTTAGCGCTGACCGCTCTGAAGATGCAGCTACAGCGGTAGAAGGAGGTGTCTTGGCCCTTGCCTCGGCAGCTCCCTTTTGGCGTTGTGCCAGCTCCTCCAGCAACGATTTCCGGTCAACCGGGTCAGACAACCGGTTGGCCAGCTCAAGACCGGACATGGCTTCCTTCGCGTACAGAACCGGGCCGCCGTACTCCGGGGCAATGCGGGTGTCGGCGAACTTGCGCGACAGGGCCGCTCCTCCCACCATCAAGGGTGCGCTGATACCGGCCGCTTTCAGATCCGCCGCTGTGACCACCATCTGCAGGGCGCTCTTTACCAGCAGGCCAGAGAGTCCGATAAAATCCGGCTGTTCCCGGCGGGCCGCTTCTATCAGGGCCTCCGGTCCAACCTTGATTCCAAGATTGATCACCTTGAAACCGTTATTGGAGAGGATAATCTCCACCAGGTTCTTGCCGATGTCGTGCACATCCCCCTTGACCGTGGCAAGCAGCAGTTTCCCCTTGCAGGAGGTTTCATTCTTCTCCAGATAAGGTTCCAGATATGCCACGGCAGCTTTCATCGCTTCGGCCGATTGCAGCACCTCGGCCACAATGAGCTGATTGTCGTTGAAAAGGCGCCCCACCTCGGCCATACCGGCCATCAACGGGCCGTTCACAATCTCCAGAGGCTTGTCACCCCTCGCCAGAGCTACGTCCAGATCTGCGGTCAGACCGTTCTTGGTCCCTTCAACGATATAGAGCGACAACCTCTGATCCAGCGGCAGTTCCGCTGCCGTGGCGTGAGAGACCGGTTTTTTATCCCGAAAGGCAGCTGCAAAGGCGGCCACCGGGTCATCTCCCCGCCAGAAGATCATATCCTCCGCCAGGGTGCGCTCCTCCTCGGAGATGGAGGCGTAACGCTCCAGCTTTTCGGTGTTGACGATGGCATAGGTCAGTCCAGCCTTGACACAGTGGTACAGGAAGACGGCGTTCAGCAGTTCGCGCCCCGCCTGGGGGAGGCCGAAGGAGACGTTGGAGATCCCCAGAATCGTACTGCATTGCGGAAATGCCTCTGATATCAGCCGCACCCCTTCGATGGTTTCCAAGGCTGAACCGATATAGTTCGCATCGCCGCTCCCCACCGGAAAGACCAGCGGGTCGAAGATCAGGTCTTCCGGGCGGAGCCCATATTTATTGGTCAGCAGGTCGTAGGAGCGCTTGGCGATTTGAAGCTTGCGCTCACGTGTAACCGCCATCCCATGCTGCGGGTCTTCATCTATGCACCCCACCACCACGGCCCCGCCGTACTGCCTCAGCAAGGTCGCCACTTTGGCAAAGCGCCCCTCGCCATCCTCAAGGTTTATGGAGTTGATCAGAGATTTCCCCTGCAGCCGTTGCAACGCCAGTTCCATGACCTGGGTATCGGTGGAGTCGATCATGACCGGCGCCCGCACCTTGCGCGGCAGAAAGGCCAGCAGCTGTGTCATGTCGGCCGCCTCGTCCCGGTCCGGGTTGGCCACGCAGACATCTATCACCTGTGCCCCCCCCTTTAGCTGGTCACGGGCAATCTCGGCGCCCTCCTCGAATTTTTCTGCGACGATCATATTCTTGAACTTGCGCGAACCGATCACATTGGTCCGCTCACCAACCAGCACCGGCCTGGCGTCATCCTCTATCCGGAGCGCTTCAATACCCGCCACGACGCGGCGGCGAACCGTCGCGGGACGGCGGGGCGGCTTGCCGGAAACCATCCGGGCGATGGCGGCTATGTGGGCCGGAGTGGTGCCGCAGCAACCACCTACGATATTGATCCACCCCTCATCCACGAAACGTGAGAGTTTTAAGGCAAGGGAGTCGGGGGTTTCGGCATAGTGCCCGTTCTCATCCGGCAGACCGGCGTTGGGATAGACTGAGACATGACAACAGGAGAGCTCAGACAAGGTTCGCAGGTGGTCGGTCATGAACTCGGGACCGGTGGCGCAGTTCAGTCCGATGCTTATCAAACCGAGACTGTCCTCCAGATACGCCAGACTGGTGTAGAGCGCCTCCACCCCCTGCCCTGCCAACATGGTGCCGGTCGGTTCGATGGTGCCGGAAATCATCAACGGCACCCGTTCTCCGCTCTCCTCAAATGCCAACCGGATACCTTCGGCTGCTGCCTTCAAATTCAGTGTGTCCTGGGCCGTCTCAAGAAGGAGCAAATCTACGCCACCTGCCAGGAGTCCCAGGGTCTGCACCCGAAAGGCCTCAATCAGCTGGGAAAAGGTGACACCACCGGTAACAGAGATTGTTCGAGTTGTGGGGCCCATCGAACCGGCCACCCAGCGCGGCTTTTCCTGGGTGGCGAAGGCATCGCAGGCCTGGCGGGCGATCCGGGCTGCCTGCCGGTTCAGTTCGAACACCTGCTCCTGTAGTCCGTATTCGGCCAGAACTATATCGGTTGAACCGAACGAGTTGGACTCGATGATGTCGGCGCCGGCTGCCAGATAGGCCCGGTGGACATCTTCGATCACGTCAGGACGGGTCATTACAAGATATTCGTTACACCCCTCGTATTCAGGTCCGCCAAAATCGTCGGCAGTCAGGTTACGGTCCTGGAGCTGGGTCCCCATGGCGCCGTCAATCACCAGAATTCTTTCAGATAGGGCCGCAAGTATGGTTTCACTCATTATGAAATATCCTCTTTTTTCAAATAATACCGGTTTCGGCTTCGTTCATGCCGCTGCAATCTTTGAAACCTCAACCCGATTACGCCCGGCAGCCTTGGCTGCATATAATCCCTGATCCGCCATATTCAGCAGCATTTCCGGATTACCTGCCTGACATGGGACAATATTCGCCACACCGAAGCTTACGGTGACATATGGAGCCGCGTCAGAAGCAGAGTGAGGAATTGACAGATCCTCTACCGACCGGCGAATCCGCTCGGCCAGATCGGTAGCAGAATTGATGGATGTCATCGGCAACAGCACGACAAATTCCTCTCCACCATAACGCGCCGCCAAATCGCCGGGGCGATGAAGCGCCAGCTCTATCGTCTTTGCAACGGCCTTAAGGCAATCATCACCCTCCTGGTGTCCATAGGTGTCGTTATAGCGTTTAAAGAAGTCAATATCCATAAGGATGATGGATAACTCCCCACTCTCTCTCTGCATGCGCCGCCACTCCCTGGCAAGGGTCTCGTCAAAGGAGCGACGATTGCTGATGCCGGTAAGACCATCCTTCATGGCCATATTCCGAAGTTGCTCCTCAAGCTGTTTCTGCTCGGTGATGTCGTTGAGTATTCCGGTAAGGAGCCGTTTGTTGCCTACACGCATCTCGCTTACGCCCAATCGCATCGGAAAGGCTGTCCCATCCTTCCGCAAACCTGTCACCTCCCTGCCAGCATCGCTGATTTTAGGGTGGCCTGTTTGAATATAGCGCTCCAGATAGTTGTCATGCTCCGAATGGTATTGGTGAGGCATTAGCTTGTTGAAATTTTTGCCGACTACCTCCTCTGCCCGGTAGCCGAAAATTCGCTCCGCCGCCGGGTTGAAATCCTCAATGAGATGGTCGGTGTTGATTACTAAAATTGCCTCGACTGCTGTATCAACGATGGAGCGGACCCTTTCGGAACTCTCCTGAAGTGCCGCTTCAACCTTTTTCCTCTGCTCAATTTCTCTTATGGCCAGATGATGAAGCCGGCGACTCTCCTGTGCTGTCAGCATCAAGTCCGTAACATCCTGAATCGACGCCACGGCATAGACGCAATCGTCAATCAGAAGCGAGGTTACAGTTGTCTGCTGAATCCGCTTCTGTCCGTCTGCCCGGAGAGACGGGATCAGATGAGGATGAAGTTGCGGTGAAAAGATTACCGGGGGGCCTCCATCGAAAATCGGAAGTATCCGTCCAGCATAGCGTACCGTTCCCAAGTTTGGGTACAGGTCTGTCACCCGCTTGCCGATGATCTCCTCACGATGAACTCCGGTCCATTCTGTCAGCAGGCTGTTCCAGAACATTACTGTCAGATCGGGAGCCAGCACCAGCACACCCACCGGCATTGTATCAAGCAATAGAAACATCTGCGAAGTTACGTTTATCAACACACAACTCCTTATCCGTTTATTGCCGTTTCCAGGGCTTCAATAAAACTGTCAAATGAGCCAACCTTGAACAGCAGAAGAATCTCTCCGGTGATATGCCGGCTCTGTACTGTAAAACGGGTAGTTACCTCGAGCGCCTCGCTTTCTTGTTGAAGGATCGGCAACAGGATATTTCTCAGACTTCCCACGTGATAGGTTGGAATAGAGTAACTTAGTCGGGAATTAAGAATATTGCCAATCGAGCCTACAACGGCATTAAGGAGGATATTGCCGATTTCTGTAAGTGTTCCGGTTTTGATTGCATCCAGATCGCCAACAGGAATCTCTTCACCCATCAGCATGTCCACCAGCTTTGAGGCGCTATCCATAGAGAACAGCAGGGTCGATAGTCCGCTGAACTGGCCGCTGAAAGGGAGTGTAACCAGTGACAATGTTTCTTCAGATCGTTTAGAAATATGCTCGCCAAGATCGTTTGAATGGATAATAACAATCCGGGGAACTTCGAGAGTTATATGATGAGCAAGAAGTTCGTTTAATGTACCGGCCGCCTTGCCGACCCCGATGTTGATTATTTCCCGCAGTGCATCCATCAGGTCGTCCGTAATTATTGCCATCCTTTTATACTCCTTTTCCGAGGGCCTGAACAATTGCAGCTAGAAGATCGTCCCCGTTGGGAGGTTTGTTGAATAGAGCCGAGGCGCCCAGTGCCAGACAGATTGTTTCGGTATCTTTCTGGACGTCGGCAGTCACCATGATGATCGGTATTGTATTGCCCCGGTTTCGCAAAATCTCAAGAAAAGTTATCCCATCCATGTCAGGCATCAGAATGTCACTGATAATCAGGTCAGGGGTCGTTGTCCGGAGCAGCTCAAGCGCGCTTTTTCCGTTGTCGGCCGGAATAATTTCATGCCCTCCATTTTTTAGCACCTTTCCAATCTGCAGGCGGGAGAACGATGAGTCATCGACGTGGAGAATTATTGCCATAATAAATGCCTTTCTACGTGATGGAGGTAAGCTATCTGTTTATTTCATATCGGTTGTATGGCGGGCTAAGGTTATCATTGTAAGGAAGCAAATACAATCCGGATTGCGACGGGAACCCCTCGTTTTTCGAGACCGGATGCAATGTGTCAAAATGGGAATATACAAACCTCATTTAGTAAGCATACCCAAGCAGTCCAATATGCCTTTTACTTCCCCTTTACCGCGTAGATCCCCGGCGCATTACGCCAGTACCCCTTGTAATCCAGACCGAAGCCGAACAGAAACCGATCGCCGACCTCTATCCCCGTAAAATCGGCCCGCATGCCGGGTGTCACCTTGCGCAGATGCAGCTTTTCTACCAATGCAGCCATCAAGACCACCGAAGCCCCCTGACTGCGGCAGTAATCTGCAATAGCCGCAAGGGTAATCCCCTCGTCAAGTATGTCATCCAGCAACAGTACACTCCTGCCGTGCAGTTGACTTTTTGGCTTCACGATCCAGTTAAGATCCAAGCCCTTGGTATCGTTTCCATAACGGGTTGCGTGAATGTATTCAAACTCCAGCGGAAAGTGGAGCCGGGTCAATAGGTGCCCGCCAAAGATAAGACCACCATTCATTACGCAGAGCAGCAACGGATTCGAATCCTTCAGCCGTACGGTAATCTCCTCTGCCACCCGCTTGATGGCTGCTGTAACTTCGGATTCCGTGACCAGCAGGTCGGCTTCGGCCAACAGTTTATTTGCTTCTTCGATTTTCATCCGTTTTCCTTTCGTTGCGCAGCTACCACACGTTCAATCCCACCTGGGTCGAGGGCTGAAAATGTTTGCGCATATCCACCGGCTTCAAGAAAAAGTCGTGATACATCGATAGCCTGTCCGATACCGACTTCGACCAGCAGATATCCACCGGGGTTCAAATATTCTAGCGCCATCGGAATCAGAGATCTATAAAAATTCAACCCATCAATCCCTCCATCCAGCGCAACGTGCGGATCAAAATCGCGAACCTCCGGCTCCAGAGCGGCAATATCGCTCGTAGGAATGTAGGGAGGATTTGAAACTATAAGGTCAAACCGGCGTCCAGTCAGAGGAACAAAGAGCGAACCGGAGAGAAACTCGATTCCGACAGCTAGACGTTCGGCGTTACGGCGCGCCACAGCCAGAGCAGCTTCGGATATATCCGTAGCTGTAACAGCTGCTGCCGGTAATTGTCGAGCCAGAACCACCGCAATGCATCCGCTGCCGGTTCCTACATCAAGAAGAGAGCAGGCATCCGGTTTCCTTGCAATCGCTTCTGAAACCAGAACTTCGGTATCACGGCGCGGAATCAGAACATCCGGAGTGACGTCGAAATCAAGCCCATAAAATTCCTGGCTTCCAAGTATATGCTGCAGCGGCTCGCGTCTGGCCCGTCTGGTTACCATGGCGCGGTAAGCGGCTAACTCGACATTATCAAGCGGCTTTTCAAACTGAAGATAAAGGCCTACCCTGTCAAGGCCGGTAGCGGCGCAGAGCAGCCATTCAGCCTCCAGGCGTGCGTTTTCGACCCCCTTGGCCGCCAGGAATTCTTTCGTCCAGGTCAGAACCTTAAGTGTTGTCCAGATTTCATTCTGCGTCACAACATTGCCTCGCTAAAGTTCGATACTAGCCTATTATACATTCCCACTCCAGAAAAATCAGGATTTTTGATGCTGATGAAACAACCCTCTATTGTTGCATTTAAATACACAAGGGGCGGTCTCGCATGAGGCCGCCCCTTGTGCTTCTTAAATATGCAGATGAACCGGCTAAATCAGCCTTACCGCGTTTTGGGCAAATTGCAGAATAAACGAGGGTACAATTCCGGGAATCAATGAACCGGCAACGGCAATGATAAGTGCCAGAGCAACCGGTCCTGTGACCTGCACCCAATCGAACTCCTCAGTGGAGTCCTTCATATACATGTAAACCGTCACTCGAAGATAGTAATAGACCGACGCCGCACTGTTAAGCACACCTATAATCGCCAGCCAGATGTATCCCTTCTGTATCGCTCCGGAGAAGAGGTAAAACTTGCCAACAAAACCGGCCGTTGGAGGCATCCCCGCCAGAGAGAAGAGGAATACCGTCATGGCAACGGCCAGAACCGGATGTTTGAATCCGAGGCCGGCAAAATCCTTCACATCGCCGTTCGTCTCACCCTTCTTGGCTAGAAGAATAACTATTGCAAAAGCGCCGATGTTCATGAAGGCATAGGATAGCATGTAGAACAGGATACCTGCCGTTCCGGTACTGTTGCCTGCTGCAAAACCGACCAGACAATAACCGGCGTGAGCAATCGACGAATATGCCAGCATCCGTTTAATGTTGTCCTGTCGGAGAGCTGTAATATTTCCAACCGTCATGGTGAGCACTGCTATAATCCAAAGCAGTTGGCTCCATTCTATCTGGAGCGTCGGCATGGCTACCAGCAATATTCTCAGTGCGGCAGCAAACCCGGCAGCTTTGGGACCGGCCGACATGAAAGCGGTCATAGGAGTAGGCGCGCCTTCATAAACATCCGGTGTCCACATATGGAACGGCGCCGCTGCGATTTTGAACAAAAAACCGGTCAGCATCAGCAACATGCCGGCCACCAACATGATATTGGAAGAGGGAAGGGTCATCTGTCCCAGGATGCCGGCAATCTTGTAAATTCGCGTCGTGCCTGTTGCACCGTAGATCAGGGCCATTCCATAGAGCAGGAAGCCGGTCGAGAATGCGCCAAGCAGAAAGTATTTAAGACCCGCCTCATTGGACTTCCTGTTGGCACGGTTGAATCCCGCCAGGACATAGAGCGAAACCGACATGACCTCCAGACCGAGGAATATCGTCATTAGATCTGTGCCGGAGGCCATCAGCATCATGCCTACCACGGTGAAAAGAATCATCGGATATAGCTCGCCGTGGTTGCATCCTTCACGCTCCATGTACTGATCGGAGATCAGCACCGCCAATGCGGCAGAGACCAGGAATATCATTTTGAAAAAGGTGGCAAAGTTGTCAAGAACAACAGAACCGCTGAAACTCTCGATGTGACAGCCCCATCCTGCTCCCACCAGCACCGCCGTCGCAACGATACCGACAAAGCTGATGTAGGCCAGTCTTGACTTCTTGCCGCTGGGCGAGAACACATTGATCAGCAGCAGAACCATGGCCAGAACGGAGAGGAAAATCTCCGGCAGGATCGGCGTCATATTGACGACTGGAATTAAAATCATGTCCATCTAAAATATCCTCCGGTCGGATTGACTCGTTATTATTACTCTTTTAATGCGTTTTTGCTGTAGGCGCTGCTGGCGGCGCTTCGGAATGTCCGGCCGGCATTGGCGCCGCACCGGGTTGCCCAACCGGCATTTGCGCTTCGGAATGACCCGCCGGCAGTGCAACAGGAGCAGCCGGTATGGCGGCAGGCGCCGACCTGACGGCAAATGATGCCGGACGAACCTGGGCTACCAGTTTTTTGATGGCCGGATCCATTTTGTCGATAATCGGCTTTGGATAAAGACCCATCACAAAGATCAAAATTATAATCGGCACCATAATTGCGATTTCACGGGCATTCAGATCCGTCAGCTTCTGATTCTTGGGATTATCAAGTTCGCCGAACATGACCCGCTGGAAAACCCAGAGCATATAGACCGCAGAGAGGATGACACCACTGGTGGCAACAACCGTCCACCAGCGCAGTTCACTCTCGAATGCACCGATCAGAATCAGAAACTCCCCCACAAAACCGTTGGTGCCGGGAAGGCCGACTGAAGAGAATGTAACAATCATGAAAACAGTCGCAAATATCGGCATCTGCTTTGAGAGACCGCCGAAATCGGTAATCAGGCGGGTGTGCCTGCGTTCATAAATAAAGCCGACGATAAGGAACAGCGCTCCGGTTGAAACTCCATGGTTGAGCATCTGAAGCATGCCGCCCGTGATACCTTCTACGTTGAAGGCAAAAACACCCAGCATGACAAAACCTAAATGGGCAACCGATGAGTAAGCAACGAGCTTTTTGACATCCTCCTGCACCATTGCAACCAGCGCGGCGTAGATGATGCCGATCACCGCCAGCGTTGCGATCAACGGAGCGAATTTATGAGCTGCATCCGGGAAGAGCGGCATGGCAAAGCGTACGTAGCCGTAAGTGCCCATCTTCAGAAGAACTGCCGCAAGGATGACTGAGCCGGCTGTTGGAGCTTCGGTATGAGCATCAGGCAACCAGGTATGCAGCGGAAACATCGGAACCTTGATGGCAAAGGCAAAAGCGAAGGCAAGGAACAACCAAATCTGGGTAGCCATATCCAGCTTGAGACTGAAGAAGTGCAGCAGGCTGAAATCCGTAATACCCGCCTGTATCCCCTTGAAATAGAGGAATACCAGAGCCACCAGCATCAGCAGCGAACCGACCATGGTGTAAATGAAGAACTTGACAGCAGCGTAAATCTTGTTCTTGCCGCCCCAGATTCCGATCATGAAGTACATCGGTATCAGCATTACTTCCCAGAAGATATAAAACAGGAAGAGGTCAAGCGAGATGAAAGCGCCCAGCATGCCTGTCTCCAATAGAAGCAGGCAGATCATGTATTCCTTGACCTTCTCCTCGACCGCTGTGTATGTGGAAAGCACGGATATCGGCATGATGAAAGTGGTCAGGATGACCAGCCAGAGGCTGATGCCGTCGATGCCGATATTGTAATGCATGATAAACGGACCGGCCGCGATCCAGGGTCTATTTTCGACAAATTGGAACTCGGCATTGGTCTGGAATCCCGATATGATCAGCAGCGAGACCAGGAAAGTTACCACCGTTACAGCGAGGGTTACATTCCGAAGCACGCCCTTGCTCTCCTTGGGGATGAACAGAAGCAGCAGGACACCCAGTATCGGCAGGAATGTCGTCAGGCTCAGTATGTTACTCATGAATTCGTGCTCCTTTATACAAAGTGCTAATGATTGTTTATTTGAAGATGTAGTAGCCCAGGATCACTACGACCCCCAGGACCATGGAAGCGGCGTAATTGTAGATGTATCCCGACTGCATGAAGCGGAATATTCCGCCGAAACCCATTACTACATTCGCAACTCCGTTGACAACGCCGTCAACCACAACTACGTCAAAGCCCTTCCAGAGAAAACGGCCAAACGCCTTGCAGGGATTAACAAACAGGTAGTCATACAGTTCGTCAACATACCATTTATTGAAAACTGCACGGTGCAGGGCCGGGAAGGTTGCGACAAACTTTCCTGGCAGTTCTCTGTTTTTGACATACATTGTAAACGCAATCCCAATGCCGACGACTGCAACAAGCACCGATAGGCCCATCAAACCCCACTCAAGGGCATGGCTGGGATGTGCGCCGGCATGGGCATATTTGGCGCCGTAATGATTTGCCTGTTCGAAAACCGGGTCAAGCCAATGTTCGAAATAGTTGGGAAGCATCCCCATCAGTTTGGGCATACCGAGATATCCCCCCACTACCGCCAGAAAACCAAGCACCATCAGCGGTATTGTTATAGTCAGTGGAGATTCATGCAGATAGCTCTTGGCCTTCGGATTGATGCGGCACTCGCCAAAAAAGGTCATGAATACCAGACGGAACATATAAAAGGCTGTGAAACAGGCGGCTATTGCGCCAATACCCCAGAGGACGATGTTCAGCCCACCGTGATACGGATTCGCAAATGCCATCCAGAGGATCTCGTCCTTGGAAAAGAATCCTGAAAAACCCGGAATTCCGGCAATTGCGATGGTTGAGACCAGAAAGGTTATGAAGGTAATCGGCATGGCCGCCTTCAGCCCGCCCATGTTGCGCATGTCCTGCGCGTCGTCGTGGGCATGGATTTTATGAAGGGCATGATGCATGGAGTGAATAACCGAACCGGAACCGAGGAACAGGCAGGCCTTGAAGAAGGCATGGGTCATCAGGTGGAAGATGCCTGCCGAAAAAGCCCCTACTCCCATTGCCAGAAACATGAAACCGAGCTGTGAAACTGTAGAATATGCCAGTACGCGTTTGATATCGTTCTGTGCGGTACCGATGGTAGCTGCGAAGATAGCCGTGGCGGCGCCGACAACGGCCACAACCATCATGGTCTCAGGTGATTTTATAAAAACGAAACTCATCCTGCCGATCATGTAAACACCGGCGGTAACCATTGTGGCTGCATGAATCAGAGCCGAAACAGGGGTCGGACCCTCCATCGCGTCCGGCAACCAGGTGAATAGCGGGAGCTGGGCCGACTTACCGGTTGCGCCAAGGAAGAAACAGAGGGTGGCTACCGTCACGACCCCGCCGTAGGGCAACAGGTGTGAAGCCGCCTTGATTTCAGTGAAATTGACAGTCCAGATATTATGGTTGCTGCCAAACCACCAGTAGAGGGTGAAGAGGCCGATCAGGAATCCGAAGTCCCCGACCCTGTTCATGACAAAAGCCTTTTTAGCGGCGTCTCCGGCTGATTTTTTGTGGAAATAATAGCCGATCAACAGGTAAGAGCAGAGGCCGACACCTTCCCAGCCGATGAACATCACCAGCATATTGTTGCCAAGCACCAGTAACAGCATGGACATACAGAACAGGTTCAGGTAGGCAAAGAAGCGGTAGAAACCTTCTTCTCCGTGCATATAACCAATCGAATAGAGGTGGATCAGCGAACCTACGCCGGTAACGACCATTATCATGACCACCGAAAGCGGATCGACCAGGAAGGCCATGTCCGCTTTGAAATTGCCGGAGTGGATCCAGGGAAACATAACCTTTTCAAAGACCCTCTGCTCTGGGGGAAGACCGATCATCTGCATCAGAATTCCGCACGATACGAGGAACGAAAGGAAGATCATCAGCGTTCCTATGCCGCCTATAACAGCTTCATTCTTGATTTTTTTCCCAAAGAGTCCAAGGAACAGGAATCCAATAAGCGGGAAAAATGGGATCAGCCATACGTTGTCAAACATGTAAGACTCCTTTTATGCAATCAATAAACGTTGTTGGCAAGGATCTGCTGCACTACCACTTCATCAGGTTGACATCGTCCGCATCGATCGATTCCCTGTTGTTGTAGAATGCAATCATCAGCGCCAGACCGACGGCAGCCTCGGCCGCGGCGACAGTCATGACGAAGAAAACGAATACCTGACCATCCAGATTACCCAGGTAACGAGAGAATGCCACAAAGGTCAGGTTGACTGCATTCAGCATCAACTCGATGCACATGAATATGACGATGGCATTCTTGCGGGTCAGTACACCAATGGTGCCGATCGTGAAGAGGATGGCGCTGACTATCAGATATTTTTCCATAAATAAATCCCTCTTAGATTTTTTTCTTCGCCAACATTACAGCGCCGACAATCGCCACCAGCAGAAGTATCGAGGTAATCTCAAAAGGCAAAAGGAAGTTTGTAAACATCTCCTTGCCGATCAGCTCGGTGTGTCCAATCTGCTTGATAATTTCTCCGCTGTAGGGGCCGGTGGGCTGTGCAGATTGCCCCTTTATCAGCAGGAAAAGAGTATTAACCAGAGTGAAGAAACCTAAGATAGAGCCCAGTATGACCTTGTGGAAATGTTTCTTGGCGGCATCGACCCTGATATTTAGGAGCATGATGGTAAAAACGATCAGTACCATGATTGCGCCGGCGTAAACCATTACCTGTACGGCGGCCATGAAGGGCGCATCCAGCATGACATAGTAGGTTGCCAGACAGAAAAAGGTCATGATAAGCGCTAGAGCACTGTTGATCGGGTTCCTGCAGGTGGTCACCAGAATCGCCGACACAAGTACCACAAACGTTATAATAAGGAAGAAAAGGGTTTCCATGCACTGCTCCTTTATTTCTTTTCTAAGAGACGATCTTTCGAATAGACGAAGTCTTTGCGGCTGTAGTTGGCCAGTTCAAACTCACCGGTCATTCGGATTGCATCAACCGGGCAGGCCTCGACACAATATCCGCAGAAGATGCAGCGAAGTATGTCTATCTCATATACAGCCGCAAATTTATCGTGGTTGGCATCCTCACCCGCTTCGACCGTAATGCACTTGGCCGGACAAACCGTCGGGCAGAGGTAGCAAGCTACGCACTTGGCCTTGTCATGCGACACATTCAGGGCGTGCAGGCCGCGGAAACGAGCCGCCACCTTGGGGCGTTCAGTCGGATACTGCAACGTCACCGGCTTCATAAACATATGTTTCAATGTAATTTTCATGCCGTTTATTATCGGTGTAATCGGATTCATGTGTCCATCCTCGTCTTTAGAAATAACGTTACTCGTTCAGCGGGTCTTAAATTATATAACCGATGATTCCTGTAACTACTATGTTCGCAAGCGCCAACGGAATAAATACTTTCCATCCGAGATGCATCAATTGATCATAACGGTAGCGTGGCAGCGTGGCGCGGATCCACATACAGACAAACATCAGGAAGTATACTTTCGCGATGAAATATACCGGTCCAAGCAGCGGAATCGCAACTGCCATCGGTCCATTCCAGCCACCCAGAAACAGAGTGGCGGTCAGGGCGGATACGGTAACCATATTGGCGTATTCAGCCATGAAAAACATGGCGTATTTCATTGAGGAATACTCGGTGCAGAAACCGGATACCAGTTCGGTCTCGGCCTCTGGAAGGTCAAACGGAGTACGGTTGATTTCCGCCAGCGAACAGATAAAGAACATTAAGGCCGCCAGCGGCTGTTTGAATACGTACCACTCAAAACCGCCCATTCCGGATTGCAGTTCGACTATCCTGTTCAGTGAAAGCGTGCCTGAAAGCATGAACACGGCAATAATGGACAAACCGGCGGCAAGCTCATACGATATCATCTGGGCCGAGGCGCGCAGTCCGCCCAGAAGTGAGTACTTGCTGTTGGAGGACCATCCGGCCAGCACGATTCCGTAGACACCCAGCGAGGACATGGCCAGGATATAGAGCACGCCGACATTGACGTCGAAGACCTGATGTGCCGCAGTGTCATAGTAGGCGGCAATCTGCAGCGGTATTTTGTAACCCAGCACTTCAATCGTTCCACCGAACGGAATGACGGCAAAAGTGATGAAGGCCGGGATCAGCGCGATCAGCGGAGCGACTAAAAACGCGAACGTACTGGCCTGCGAAGGGACTATCTCCTCTTTGAAGAAAAGCTTGAGCCCGTCGGCAATCGGTTGAAGGAGCCCATGCCAGCCGGTTCGCATCGGTCCCAACCGTACCTGCATATGGCCGATGATCTTGCGCTCGGCGTAGGTGGCATAGGCAACAGTCAGCAGCACGAAGACAAACGCCGCCAGGACCTTGGCAACCATTGCTGCGTAATACATAAGCGGCAGTCCTAATATCAAGAATTCCATCGCTCCCTCTTTTCTTGCAAGTATAAAATTGATGCGTTATGCGTGGATAAAATTACTTGGCCAGAGTAACCATCGTCACTGCGGCTCCACTCCAGATCGTGTTGACCGGTGCTGCGCCGAAGTGATAGGGGGCAAATACGACGCCGTCCGGCATACGCGATGTTACTTTGGCTTTGAGCTTGACGCTGCCGGCTGAAGAGGTGACAGTCACCGGATCATTATCCGTAATATTTTTCAGCAAAGCATCCTTGCGCGATATCTCCAGGTAACCCTCCGGGCAGACGTGCATCGGTCCCTCTCCGTACTGTGACAGGGTGCCGCTGTGATACAACACGCTGCCGATTACCAGGGACAGGCTCCCTTCCTCCGCTACAACGGCAGCACTCTTTGGGAGTACCAGCGCCGGCGTAACGGCGACCGGCGCAAAAACACCCTCGCTTCCAAGGCTTAAGTAACTCATTCCGGCGTAACCTGGCGTTGCTGCGGAAATCTCGGCAAACTGCGCTGCCGGGTTTGCCGGGGGCGTACCGCCAAGTTTTGTAATAAGGGCCGAGAATATTTCGAAGTCCGACTTGCATTGGGCGCTCTTGCGGATCGCAGGTTCAATATGCTGCACACGGCGGTCCGTACTGGTAAAAGTACCCTCCTTCTCGGCAAATGAGCAGGCCGGCAGAACGACATCAGCCATGGCGGCGGTCTCGGTCAGGAATAGGTCGGCAACGATCAGGCACTCCACCGCACCTAAGGCCGCCTTGACCTTGGTATGGTTAGGATAGGAAATCAGCGGATTTTCACCGGCTATAAAAAGTGTCTTGACAGCTCCAGCGGCACATGCGTCGATAATCCGAAGTCCGTCCATTCCGCCATTTTGGGCGTAGAAACCCATATCCACTGCGCCCTGGCTGTTGTTCTTCTCGGCCATGCAGAGCACACCGCACCCTTCCTTGTCAAACTTGCCGGTCAGGATGGCAAGATTTGCAACGGCGCTGGCCAGCTCGGCGTTGTGGCCGGCGTAAGCCTGTCCGATCGGAAAGAGGATCAACGCCTTCTCAGCAGCGGCATAACTACCGGCAAGTTGTTTGATATCGGCAGCTTTCA
Organism: Desulfuromonadaceae bacterium; assembly: GCA_028712665.1. Classification (GTDB taxonomy): domain Bacteria; phylum Desulfobacterota; class Desulfuromonadia; order Geobacterales; family Pseudopelobacteraceae; genus JACRCG01. Next base: position 20,006 of record JAQTRC010000014.1, on the reverse strand, counting down.
GACCGCTCTGCGCGGCAACAGCTTCCGGCGTGAAAGCGGCCAGTTCCTTCACCAGTTCTGCAAAACCGGGCACGGAAGCAGCGGAAGCATCAACCAGTTTGTCGTCCAGTATCGATTTGGCCATCGCGTTCAAGATGGCAACTTCGCTGCCGGGGCGATGTACAAGAGTCTTTGCGCCGGGCAGCTTGGAAAGCTTGCCCCGTTTGTCGGAGAGAATGTTAAGTTTGATATCCCTGTTTTTGACACCCATGTTGATCTCGAAGCCGATAACCGGATGAGTCTCGTAGGCATCGGTCTTGATCACCAGAAGAAGGTCACTTTTCTGAATATCGAGGATGCTGGCCGGGGAGGCGCTCGTTCCAAAACTGCGGACAAAACCTTCCGTCAGCGCAGAATGGGCATAACCGGCCGAATGATCGAAGTTTTTGGAACCGACATTCTCCACCATCATCTTTTTGAAGAGAGCAAGTTCTTCATTGGTAAGGCGTGGCGTTGCGAGGGCGGCGACGGAGTTCCCCCCTTTGAGGTGATCGGCAACGATTTGCAGAGCTTCCTCCCAGGTCGATTCGGTCAGTCTGCCCTCCTTGCGTAGCATCGGAGCAGTCAAACGTTTATTGCTGTTTATGAATTGATAACCGAAACGGCCGCGCACACAGAGCTGTCCCTTATGGAAACCCTGATTTTCATCGTACAGGGTAGTTAAAACCTTGTTGTCCTTTATTCCAAGAGTCAGGTTGCAGCCGGTGCCGCAATAGCCGCAGACAGATTTCCGTTTTGTCAACGACCAGAAGCGGGCCTTGAATTTAAAGGGGCGGGCCAGCAGAGAGCCGACCGGACAGACCGAAACGCAGGAGCCGCAGAACTCACAATTGAGAGCATCCTCGAACTCACAACCGATTTTTGTCTCGATACCACGGTCTATGAACGTCAAGGCACCAAAGGAGACAATCTCATCGCAGATACGCGCGCACTTTCCGCAGAGCACGCAACGATTCATGTCACGCTCTATCAGCGGGTTATTGTAATCGATTTTGTGATGGAATTTTTCATCAGTGAAACGGTTGGCGTTTACCTTGTATTCGTAGGTCAGGTTCTGCAGGTCGCAATCGCCGGCCTTGTCGCAGACCGGGCAGTCAATCGGATGGTTTAGCAGCAGCAGTTCCAGAACCATCTTGCGCGCCTTGACGATATCCGGCGTGGCGGTGCGGACGATCATCCCCTCGGTGACCGGGGTGGTGCAGGCCGGGATCTGGCGCCCCTTCATCTGCTCAACTTCCACGAGACACATGCGGCAAGCGCCGAACGGCTTCAGCTTATTATCGTGGCAGAGTATCGGAATCTTGATTCCGTTCAGCTTGGCCGCCTCGTAAATGGTCGAACTTTTGGGCGCCGTTACCTGATTGTCGTCTATTGTAAGATTTACCATCTAAAACCTCTGTTAGTAAAGTTTGACCGGTTGCGTGATGATTCTATTCAAGCGCCATGAAACGGCAGGCGTCATAACAGGATTTACACTTGGTGCATTTTTCCTTGTCGAGGAAAGCCATCTGCCCTTTTTCCCATACAATTGCATCCACCGGGCATGCTTTCTTACAGGCGCCGCACTTGACACACTTCTCCTCGACAACCTGCCACAGCAGCAGTTCCTTGCAGCAGTTGGAAGGACAGCGCTTATCGTTAATGTGCGCTTCATACTCGTCGCGGAAATAGTTGATGGTGGAGAGGATCGGATTTGGAGCTGTCTGGCCGAGGCCGCAGAGCGAGGCCTTCTTGATGGCAAGCCCCAAATCCTGAAGCGTCGCTATGTCGGAAGCTTCGCCCCGCCCTTCAGTGATCCGCTCCAGGATGTCAAGCATGACCTTCAGGCCGATACGGCAGGGGACGCACTTGCCGCATGACTCCATCCTCGTGAAATTGAGGAAGAAACGGGAAACGTCTACCATACAGGTGGTTTCATCCATGACGACCAGACCGCCGGAACCCATCATGGCGCCAGCCTTGATCAGTGAATCGTAGTCTACAGGGGTATCCAGGATTTCAGCAGGGATACAGCCGCCGGATGGACCGCCCGCCTGTACGGCTTTGAATTTGCGATTATTGGCGATCCCGCCGCAAACGTCGTAGATTACCTCGCGGATCTTCATGCCGGCCGGAACCTCCACCAGACCGGTGTGCTTGACCTTGCCGGTAACGGCGAAGATTTTGGTGCCTTTGGTAGTCTCAGTGCCGAGTGAGGCGTACCAGTCGCCCCCCTTGTTGATGATGTGCCGGACGTTTCCAAAGGTTTCGACGTTATTGATGTTGGTCGGCTTTCCCCAGAGACCGCGCACGGCCGGGAAAGGAGGACGTGGTCGGCTCATGCCGCGATATCCCTCGATGGATGCCATCAGCGCTGTCTCTTCGCCGCAGACAAAAGCTCCTGCGCCCATCTTTATACGCATGTCAAAGTCCAAACCCCAACCCTGAATATTCTTGCCCAGATAGCCCTTCTCGTAACAGATGTCGATGGCGTGCTGGAGACGCTGTACGGCCAGTGGATACTCGGCGCGAACGTAGACATAACCGAAGTCGCAACCGATGGCATACGCGGCGATCATCATCCCCTCGATTATACAGTAGGGGTCTCCTTCAAGCAGGGATCGGTCCATGAAAGCGCCCGGATCGCCTTCGTCGGCGTTGCAGATCAGATACTTGTGATCACCGGGGGATGCCTTGCAGAAAGACCACTTCATGCCGGTGGGGAAACCGCCCCCCCCGCGACCACGGAGGCCGGACTTCTTGACTTCCTCGATAACCTCTTCCGGTTTCATACTCTTAATGCACTTCTCGATCGCCTTGAATCCATCTTCCTCTTTATAGGCTTCTATGCTTTCCGGATCAATCTGGCCGCAACCGGTCATAACAATACGCATCTGAGCATTTACAAACTGGTTATAGTAAGGCTTGGCCTTTCTTTTCTCCATGACCGTCTGGTTTACGATATGCTCGTCAATGATACTCTCGACCTCTTCAGGCTTGACAAAGTCGTAGGTCACGCGCCCCTGCTCGGGGGTAATGATGTCAACCAGCACGTCATTGGCGCAGAGGCCGCGACAGCCGGTCTTGATGACATCGCAACGCTTGCCTACGACGGCGTTCAGACCCTTTTCAGCGAGATGCTTTACGAAAGCCGCCTCAACTTCTTTGGCGCCCATCGAAACCCCGCCGGTACCCTGGCAGATCAGAATTTTTATCCCTGCGTTTTCGCTCATGACTGAATTGTCCCCTGCTGGATAGTTTCGAGCTACGTGCTATTTCATCGGCCGCTGACTGTAGTCGGAAATGATTTCATCGACCTTCTGCACCGTCATGCCACCATAGGTGGAATCATTGACCATTGCCAACGGCGCCATACCACAGGCTCCCAGACATGCAACCTTCTCGAAGGTAAAGCGCAGGTCGGGACTTGTTTCGGCGTGACCGATGTGCAACTTGTCAAAGAACGTTTCCACAATACGCGGAGCCCCTTGGACATGGCAGGCTGTTCCGACACAAACCCTAATAATGAACTTGCCACGTGGCTTTAGATGAAACTGGGCGTAGAAGGTAAGTACGCCGTAGATCTGACTGGGGTAGACATTCAACCGCTCGGCGATGTGATCGGCCACCATGCGCGGTATGTATCCATACTCATCCTGTACTCCTTGAAGTACAGGCATCAAGTTTCCTGGAATGTCTATATATTTGTCGATTACCGAATCCGCGATGGAAAGGTCAATTACCGGTTCCTGCTCTTCAGTCTGCTGCGCTACCGCGTCACTCATGCGCGCCATCTCCTTTTAGTAAGCAACTAATTATTTCAACTTTTTTTGATTGAACATAATTAGCGACTTACTTATCACTCTGCATCAGAGTTGCTTAGAAGCCAGAAGTTATCTGTCAATTTCGCCCAGAACTATATCCAGCGTACCAATCACGGCAACCAGATCGGCAACCATTGAACCGAGGCACATCTTTTCGATAGCCTGCAGGTTCACGAATGAGGGGGGACGAATTCTCAAACGGTACGGCTTGTTGCCACCATCGCTGACAATATAGAATCCCAGTTCCCCCTTGGGGGCCTCGACTCCCTGGTATACTTCTCCTACCGGAGCCGGGAACCCTTCGGAAGCGATCTTGAAGTGGTGTATCAGACCCTCAATGCTGTTGTAGACGTTTTCTTTCGGAGGATAGCAGACCTGCGGGCAGTCAGCCAGCACCGGTCCCGGCTTGAGTCTGTCAAGAGCCTGACGGACAATCTTGCAGGCTTCGCGCATCTCGATCAGACGTACTTTGTACCGGTCATAGGTGTCGCAGTTTTCACCCACCGGCACCTTGAACTGGTATTTGTCGTAGCCGCTGTATGGATTATCCCGTCGCAGATCCCAATCGACACCCGATCCCCGCAGCGCAGGACCGGTGAGGCCGATATCTACGGCGTCCTCGGCGGAGATGACGCCGTTCCCGACCGTACGCTTGACCCAGATCGGGTTTGTTGTAAGGAGCCCCTCGTACTGATCGAGGTAGCCGGGCATGGCATCGACAAAATCGCCGACTTTTTTCACAAACTCTTCCGGCACGTCCTGCGAGAGGCCGCCGACACGGAAGAAGTTGGATGTCATACGGGCGCCTGAGATCAGTTCATAGATCTCCATGACCGTTTCACGCTCACGGAAGGCATAGATAAAAACCGTCATGGCACCGATATCGAGAGCATGGCATGCAATCCAGACCAGATGCGATTCGAGCCTGGTCAACTCGGCCATGATTATCCTTATCGTTTCGGCGCGTTCCGGCACCTCGACCGCCATCAGCTTTTCGACTGCCACGATATACCCCAGGTTGTTGCTCATGGGCGCCAGGTAATCGAGCCGGTCGGTCAGCGGCAGTATCTGGTGATAGGTGCGATGCTCGGAGAGCTTCTCTATGCCGCGGTGCAGATAGCCGATATGAGGAGTGATCTTGACAATCACCTCTCCGTCCAGTTCGAGAACGAGTCTCAAGACCCCGTGGGTACTGGGGTGTTGCGGACCCATATTGAGTGTCATTGTTTCTGTAGTAGCCATGTATCGCCTCTTCTATGATCGAAATACAAAAACGACTTTTTATTGACAAGCTGGAAGCTCTTTTCTGCGTTTCCAGCGTGAAATAACTTCGTTAACGCACTTATCCAGCTTATCCGGACTAGGACAAGCGCCCTTTGTAGGGTTCGCGGTCCGGGCCTTGAAGCGGGTAGTCCTTGCGAAGCGGGTGGCCTACCCAGTCATCGGTCATCAGAATACGACGGAGGTCCGGATGCTCGTCGAATGTAACGCCAAAAAGGTCAAACACTTCACGTTCAAGCCAGTTGGCGGTTCCCCATACCTGCGTGGCGCTGGGGATTCTGCAATCGGCTTCGGATACCGGCGTTTTTATTCGCAGGCGATCCTTGTTGGGAATCGAGCATAGAAGGTAGACCATCATGAAGCGATCTTCCTTCTTGCCCAAGTAGTCGATTGCGGTAAGGTCTGTAAGCAGGTTGTACTGAAGTGATAGCTTGAGGAACGAAAGAATATCGATAATGGAATCTTTCGCTACTGTTACCGTCACTTCTCCCCTGAATTCGACAACATCAATGATGGAAGCGGCGAACTTTTCCTTCAGTTTCAGTACTGCACGATTATTTTCTGCCATGATATCCAACCCTTTTTCTGGGATTTGAGAATGTTTCTTTAAGCTCGCTACAGAAAATCAGGAGACAACCGACTCGATCCGATCACCCAGGCCAATTGAGGAACCGAAGGAGTTTTTATCGTTCCATATCTTATCCTGCAGCTTGATGAGACCAAACAGCAGCGCTTCGGGACGAGGAGGACAGCCGGGGATATACACATCTACCGGTAGCGCCTCGTCGATACCCTGAACAACGCTGTAGGTATCGAAGATTCCTCCCGAGCAGGCGCAAGCGCCCATGGCGATAACCCATTTCGGCTCCGGCATCTGCTCGTAGACGGTCTTGATAACAGGCAGCATCTTCTTGGTGACCGTGCCGGCGATGATAATACAGTCGGACTGGCGGGGAGAAGCGCGGAAAATGATGCCGAAGCGGTCAAGGTCATTGTGGGAAGCGCCGGTTGCCATCATCTCGATAGCACAACAGGCCAGACCGAAAGTCATAGGCCAGATGGACGACTTCCTGGACCAGTTGACCAGCTTGTCAAGCGATGTGGTGATAATATTTTCGCCAAGCGGATTCTCTACTCCCATTCCAGTGCTCCTTTTTTCCACACATAAATATAACCGACAAATAGTATTACGATAAAAACACCCATTTCGATCAGACCGAACATACCGAGCTTCTTGTAGAGGATAGCCCAAGGATAGAGGAACACCGCCTCAATATCGAACAGGATGAACAGCATGGCAATCAGATAGAATTTGATCGAAAAGCGCTCTCGGGCGGTTCCGACCGGATCACAGCCGCTCTCATATGGTTGAAGTTTAACTTTTGACGGTTTTTTCTGGCCGATAAGGGAAGAGAAAACAAGCGAGCAAAGCCCGAAGCCGATCGCCACGAGCACCAGAAGTAATATTGGCAGGTATGCACCAAGCATTTAAAACCCTCCTCACTGCGCACAGTATACTGTATACAAAACGTTGCGAAAGTAGGGTATTTAAAATTCTTTGTCAAGCGGTTTTTCCTATTTTTTGATCGATTTTTTTGTTTCCCCCGCTCTTTTATTCATTTTACTTTTCGCCCAAAATCATGTATACAGCCTAGCCAGTTTTTAATTAAACAGATAGTATTCTTAAAACTCGCAGGCATTCAGAAAAACTTCCATTACTCAAAGTCGAGATAGAGGTGCCAAATATGAAATTGAACCTGTCCACCAAAGTATTTCTTATCATCGGAATCACTCTTTTCGTAGGTTTCAGCGTCCTCGGCGTTACTGCGCTATGGATGAGTATAAATTCTACGCTGAAGCTGCAGAGTGAAGCATCCCAGGAATCTGCCTCCATAATCAGGCAGACCGTTGAAGATTACATGATGAGAAATGAACCGGAATCCGTTATCCGATTTGTGCAGGGGTTGAAAACTAAAAAAACGGTGCTGGACCTCTCCGTTCACGGCAAGAATGGGAAAACGGCCGGCGGCTCTGTCCCTGACCAGCTGGTGCTGGACTCCTTCAAAAAAGGGGGGCAGATTCAGTTAAGAGAGAAAGTGCAGGGGGTGAACGCACTGATCCATGTTATTCCTATGCCCAATGAGCAGCGCTGCAAATCATGTCATCCGGAAGAGGGCTTTAACGGAGCCATCAAGCTGACCAGCTCGATGGAAGATGGCTATAACAGCGCAAAAAAACTTGTCATCATGCTCTGCTCCCTCGGGGCGCTCTGTTTTGTGCTGATAGTCGGCTGCATGTACCTCTTCTTCCGCCTGACAATAATCAAAAATGTTGTAAATGTTTCGAAAAGTGTGGATCTTCTCTCAAAGGGAGAAGGCGATCTTACGGCGCAACTAAAGGTTACTTCCACTGATGAGATCGGCGTACTGACAGAGGGGGTCAACAGACTTATCTCCAAATTGAGGGAAATAATCTCGGATATTTATGATCAGGCGGGGAATGTGGCTATCTCCTCCTGCCGTACGATGGGGGGTATCGAAAAGCTGGCGGCCGCCATTTTCGAGCAGAAGGAGCTGGCGGCTTCGGTAGCTGTCGCTTCCGAGGAGATGTCGGCAACACTTAATGATGTTGCGATCACCACCGCCAAAGCATCCGACCTTTCACAACAGGTCGACGAATCAGCCGTTAGCGGTCGCAATGTCGTTGGAGAAACGGCCAAGAGCATTGACCAGATCAAGGCAGGGGTTGAGGAAACATTGGGTGTGATGGGGCGACTTGAAAAATCATCCGCGCAGATAGGCGAGATTGTCGGCCTGATCGAAGATGTAGCCGACCAGACGAATCTGCTGGCATTGAATGCTGCGATTGAGGCGGCACGGGCCGGCGAAGCCGGACGAGGCTTTGCCGTTGTGGCTGACGAGGTAAAAAATCTTTCGGGCAAGACTTCAGCCTCCACTCAACAGATTGCCACTATAATAAAGGCCATCCAGGGCGACATCAGCGCGGCCATGAAATCTATCGAAGCTGAAAAAGTGCGCGTTGAAACCGGGATCATCAACTCCAACAGGGCAAGCGACCAAATCTCGGCCATCCTCGCTCTGGCTACCGAATCGGCAGCCATGATCAATTCGATAGCCACAGCAACCGAAGAGCAGGGTGCAACGACATCCGATATCGCATCCAAAATTCATCTGGTTTCCGAAACATCTCAAACTATCCAGACACAGATGGAAAAATCCGTTTCAACCTTTAGTGAACTTACTCAGACAGCGGAGAAAATTTATACTACAGTCGGAAAATTCAAAGTGGGCAACTACCATGACACGGTAAAAGCGTGCGCTGTCGAATTGAGAGACCGGGCTACAGAAGCTCTTGAGAGCGCAATTTCATCCGGACGGATCGGGCGGGAGGCACTGTTCAGCACAGATTACAAGCCGATCCCGAATACCAGTCCACAGAAATTCAGCACCACTTTTGACCGTTTGTTTGACGAAATAATCTCTCCGATCCAGGAAGAAATCGTTGGGAAAGACAAAGGGATGTTCTATGCCATCTGCGTCGACCGTTCCGGCTACGTTCCTTCGCATAATCTCCGCTATACCAAACCTCTGACCGGCGATCCACAGAAAGACAAGGACGGCAACAGAACCAAACGTCTCTTTAATGACCGCACCGGAATCCGTTGCGCCACCAATGAAGAGCCATTCCTTCTTCAGACCTATATGCGTGATACCGGTGAAGTCATGAACGACATGTCGACACCGATAACCATTGCAGGCAGGCATTGGGGAGGCGTCAGAATCGGCTATTTAAGCAAGGAGTAATCCGGTTAGAAATCGGAACTAACAGGGGGTGACAGTCATGTCGGTAATTGAATGGCAACCGGCTTTCAGTGTACTGGTTTCCAGGTTTGACGAACAACACAAAGGGCTGATTAATCTTATCAATGATCTTCATTCGGCCATGCAAAGGGGTGAAGGTCAGGTTATACTGGGGAACATTTTCAATTCTCTGGTAGATTATACGAAAAATCATTTTGCCGATGAAGAGAGATTGATGGAAGCCAACGGTTACCCCGATATCTCGAGACAAAAGAACTCTCATGATCTATTGCTCAAGAGGGTGGTGGAACTGCAAGGGGAGTTTGTGAAGGGTAACAGCGTTTTGAGTGTCACTGTTCTCAATTTCTTAAGGGATTGGCTGACAAATCATATTCAAGGCGAAGACAAAATGTATGGACGTTTTTTTAACGACAGGGGCATTTTCTAAAAACGTCACCGGCAGAAATCCCCCATGCAGGGCAATGATAGCCGTTGATACGGACAGATCCGAAATGCTGACCAGAATGCGTTGACCCCCGCCATATCAAACTCCCCGTATCTTGCAAATCACCGTAAAAGGAGTCCTAGAGATGAACCATACCCGTTCAAGCCTGCTTTTTGAGGAGGCCAAAACTGTAATTCCCGGCGGCGTCAACAGCCCTGTCCGGGCCTTTAAATCGGTCGGGGCAGATCCGCTTTTCATTAACAAGGCCTCCGGCAGCTGCATATATGATGAAGACGGCAATGCTTTTGTGGATTACGTCGGTTCCTGGGGTCCGATGATTGTCGGACACTGCCACCCGGATGTGGTTGCCGCAGTGCAGAAAACGATGGAGAGCGGCGCCAGTTTCGGCGCTCCGACCGAGCGGGAGATCACTCTTGCCAACATGGTCATAGAAGCGGTACCCTCCATCGAAATGGTGCGCATGGTCAGTTCGGGCACCGAGGCGACCATGAGCGCTATCCGGCTGGCACGCGGCTATACCGGCCGCGATAATATCCTCAAATTCTCCGGCTGCTACCACGGCCATGCCGATGCCCTGCTCGTCAAAGCCGGTTCCGGCGCCGCGACATTTGGAGTACCTGACTCCCCCGGTGTGCCGGCAGACTTTGCCAGACACACCCTGACCGCCGAATACAATTCGCTTGAATCGGTCAAGGCATTGGTCGCTGCAAATAAAGATTCAATCGCCTGCATCATCGTCGAGCCGCTGGCCGGCAACATGGGGACCGTCCCCCCCCGCGAAGGCTTTCTGGAAGGGCTGCGCGAGATATGCACGAACGAAGGGATCATTCTGATCTTCGACGAGGTTATGTCAGGCTTCCGAGTCGCCTATGGCGGTGTCCAGGAACTTTATCGCGTCACACCCGATATGACTACCCTTGGCAAGATCATCGGCGGCGGCCTGCCGGTGGGCGCTTTCGGCGGCAAACGCGAAATCATGGAGAAGCTTTCCCCCTCCGGCGGTGTATATCAGGCCGGCACCCTGTCCGGCAACCCTCTGGCCATGTCGGCCGGTATCGCTACCCTGAATATCCTGAAACAGCCGGGATTTTACCAGAAACTGGAAGAAAAAAGTCGACAGGTGGCGGAAGGTATTGCAAAAGCCGCTAGGGATGCCGGCTACCCGATCTATTCCACCCGTGTCGGCAGTATGTTCTGTGCCTTCTTCAGCAAGAGAGAAGTCTTCGACTGGCCGACCGCATCGCAATGCGATACAAAGGCTTTTGCAAAGTATTTCCTCGGCATGCTTGACGAGGGAATCTATCTCGCCCCTTCCCAATTCGAGACCGCCTTCGTTTCGGCCGCCCACAGCGAAGCCGATATCGAAAAGACCATCGCCGCTGCGTCAAACTGTTTCAAGATGATTGCGTAAACAAGCCGGAACACGGATTTGATTGTTAAAGAGCCCTGCCGTCACATGACAACAGGGCTCTTTTATTACGACAATCAGCGGGCAAAGTCACACCTTTCCGACAAAACGCTCCCCTCCGGCATATACTTCCTGCACGCTTCCGGTCTGAACAAGGCGCTCCAGCAGGCCACCCTCTCCGCCGCCGATAATCCCGACCACCTGGAAATCGGCTCTTTTTCCAACCTCCAGCGAACCGCAACTTGTTGAGATACCCAGTGCCGAGGCACCGCCGCAGGTGACCATGCGAAATAGATCGGCAGGCGCAAGGTCGTGCGGAAAGGCATCCAGGGCATAACGCATCTCATCCCAGAGAGAGAGCGAGTCGTTGCTGGCCAATGAATCAGTGCCGAGCGAGAGTGGTATGCCAAGCTTTTTGAACAGGGGCACCGGAGCACGCCCCACATCGAGCTGCTCGTTGCTGCGGGGACAGATAGCGATGCTGACGCCGCGCTCCTTTAGTATCCGGGCGTCAGCCAGAGTAACATGGACGCAATGAACCGCCAGTGTGGCAGGCGTAAGCAATCCGTGTCGGTCCATCAGCTCTGTGGAACTGCAGCGTCGAGGAGGCGTCAGGTAGCGCTCCCACCCGGCAAAGGGATAGAAATCTGTTGCCAGAGGTCCGCTGGAATCAAAGATCAAGTCGGTCTCGGCGGCAGACTCCGAGATATGAATCGCCAGCGGCAGGCCGTCTTTGGAGGCCGCCTCGCGAATCCTGTGCAGATGCTCTTCGCCGATGGTATAAGGGGTGTGCGGAGAAAGGCCAGTTGTCATCGCCCCTGTTTCTGCGGATGCAGCGGTTGAAGTTGCTGCATCCAGCTTCTCTCCGAATCTGGTTCTCCCCTGTCCCAACACCTCAAAATAGAGTCGCCCGGTCATAACAGATGCTTTGTACAGCGGCGTCAAAGCCGGATTGGTGAGAATCTCGCCGATCGCCGTAGTGCCGGATTCCAGGCACATCCGCATCCCCTCATGCACCGAAGGGGGATAGTCAGCGGGTGTCAAGCCTCGTGCAACCTTGATAATCTGAATGATCCAGTCCGTGAAACTTCGAGGATGGTAATCGATATTGGTCCGCAGATGCCAGGAGGGAAAGTGGGTCAGCTCCAGATGAGTGTGGGCATTGACAAAACCGGGAATAATTGCAGAGCCGGGATATTCGGCAACAGGGACAAAATGGGCGCGACGCAGTTCAGAGAGTGTGCCGACTGCGGCCACCTTGCCGTCCCGTATCAATAGAGCCCCGCCGGCAACAGGTGGAGCATCCGGATTAATCAGCCAGGAAGCGGCATGGATGGTCGATTCAGGCATAAACATCCCTTATGAAAAGGTAATCTCAGTGAACAACCTTCAACTTGGCCTGCCCGGCCTCTTCCCTGCGGGCCTGCAACATCCGGTTATGCTCATCCACGAAAACCAGCTTGGGCTCGTATTTTATGGCAGCCTCGTTCTCCATATTCACGAAACTGGCAATTATGACCAGATCTTTGGGAGCCACAAGCCTGGCGGCGGCGCCGTTCAGACAGATCACACCCGAGCCGCGCTCTCCCTCGATGGCGTAGGTCTCAAGGCGGCTACCGTTGGTCACGTTCCAGACGGCGACTTTTTCGTACGAAACAATGTCAGCCGCATCCATCAGATCACGATCTATTGTGACGCTTCCTTCGTAGTGAAGATCGGCCCCGGTAACGGTGGCCCGGTGGATTTTGCTCTTCAGCATGATTCGCTGCATGGTTACAACTCCTCTCCAAGTACCGTGTTATCGATCAGTCTCGTTTGCCCTATTTTAACAGCCAGCGCCAGCAACGTGCCGTTGTCGGCAACTTTCAAATCCTTCAGCGTTGTCCCGTCGCGGAACTCCACATACTCTATCCGCACAGAGGGCTCCAGCTCAATAACGGCCTTTGTCTCGTCCAAAAGAACCTCGACCGAACGCTCTCCGGCGGCATACAGATTGCGCGCTCTTGTAATGGCCCGGAAAAGGCAGAGCGCACTCTTCCTTTCAGTCGGGGAGAGGTATGCATTACGCGAACTCATGGCAAGTCCATCCGCCTCGCGTATTATCGGCATTCCGACGATCTCCACCGGCAGACTCAGGTCGGCGGTCATGCGCCGGATTACCGCCAGCTGCTGATAATCCTTGCAGCCGAACAGGGCCACATCCGGTTGAACGATGTTGAACAGCTTGGTCACCACCGTCGCCACGCCGTCGAAATGCCCCGGACGGCTGGCGCCGCAAAGCGGCAGGGAAATCTCGCGCACGGTTACGCCGGTCTGGAATCCCTGCGGGTACATCTCTTCAGCATCCGGGTTAAAAAGAATATCGACGCCACATTCGGCAGCAATACTACAGTCACGTTCCATATCGCGCGGATAACGATCCAGGTCTTCATTCTGTCCGAACTGGATCGGATTGACAAAAATCGAGAGCATCAGCAGATCGCCCAGGCAGCGCCCTTCTCGAAGCAAGGAAGCGTGTCCATCGTGCAGGAATCCCATGGTAGGAACAAAAGCTATACGTTTTCCCCCCCTGCGAAAGGAGAGGGCAAGGGACTGCATTTCCTTGATGCTTTTGATTATCTTCATATCAGCCTTTATAGTCTCTTACAACTTGAGTCTTAGAAGAATCTGAGCAAACTTGAACTGCAATAGAACGCGGATTTGCGCGGATGCAACGGATTTACGCAGATTTGTATATCTTTTCCTGTTTCAGTATATCCGCGAAAATCCGCTCAAATCCGGCTTATTCCGCGGTCCATTGCCTTTTATTTTTTCCTGTTCGATTCCGGGACTACTCCGGGTTAAGAGAATGAGTGCTCTTCCGTCGGAAATTCACCCGCCCGCACCTCATCCACGTATTGCTTGACTGCTCCGGATATAAGAGGCGCAAGATCGACGTAGCGCTTTACGAACTTGGGCGAATACTTTTCACACAATCCGAGAATATCGTGGATAACCAGCACTTGCCCGTCACAGGCCGGGCCGGCGCCTATACCGATGGTCGGTATGGCCAGCTCGGCAGAGATATCTGCCGCCAATTTGGCCGGTATCCCCTCCAGCACCACCGCAAAAGCGCCGGCCTTCTGCACCGCAAGGGCATCATCCATGATCCGTTCGGCCTGATCGTTTCTCCCCTGAACCTTGTAACCACCCATCCGGTGTACCGACTGCGGTGTAAGCCCTATATGCGCCATTACCGGTATGTCGATGGAGGATATCGCCCCGATGACGTGAGCCATGTTGCTTCCTCCTTCGACCTTGACGGCCTCGGCGCCCCCCTCTTTGATCATCCGGCCAGAATTGCGGCAGGCATCCTCGATTCCTGTCTGGTAGGACATGAATGGCATATCGGCCACCACCAGCGCTTTCGGATCGGCCCGCCTGACCGCTTTGGTATGGAAGAGCATCTCATCCATCGTGACCGGCAGGGTTGTATCGTGTCCGGCAATCACCACTCCGGCAGAGTCTCCTACCAGTATAATATCCACACCACCGCCATCGACCAGACGGGCAAACGGAAAGTCGTAGGCGGTCAATACCGTAATCCGCTTGCCGGCCTGCTTCATCTTGAGAATGTCAGGTATGGTTATTTTTTTTCTCATATTAGTCCCTTTTTAATAATTTTAAATGTGATTTAAACACCCTGCTTCGCAGGATAAGTGCGCTTACGAAATCTATTTCTGAAAATCGCAGAAATAGATTTCTATCGCACTAAAAACAAAAAACGCGCCGGAGGGCGCGTAGTGAACGGTCAGGCCGGCAGAATAAAATCAATGCCTTCCCTAAAGGGTTTCCCCCTCCGTCCCGGTCCGCTTCCGAATCCGTGCGGTATGTCTCTATTCCGGTTCCTGCCGAAACCTGATCAACTCCCAAAACATGGGTAGCTGCCACGGCGGCCTTCATGCTATCAGAGCCGGATATTATTATCCATAAAATTATTTATCTGTTTTTCCATTGAATGCAATAATATTTTCCTGGCAAGTCATATTCTTCATCGACTCCAGCTCCTTGACAACATCAGAGCTCTGCCGACTGCGCATTTCCATGTTTTCGAACATCTCGGTCACCATATAGCCGACCAATTCCACCGTGCGCCTTATAAGCTCGCCGTCCTCAACCTGCCGCGAAGTCGATTTTACCATCTCGTGGGTCATATCCTTAATGGTTTCAATCGAGCGGACAATGCTCCTGGTGGCCTTGGCCTGGTCGGTGGAAGCCGCAAATATCTGCGACGTCATGGAACTGATATCCTCCATGGAGCGGGCCACCATTTGTACGCTTGTAGCCTGCTCCTTGGTAGCCTGTTTGATCTGAGAAGTCATGTCGAGCGAGCATACAGAACGATCAAAAATAGCCTTGAGCGATTCGCCGGTTGTGTGCCCCAGCTCAACACCGCGATGAACCATGTCTTTTGTAGCAGTGATATTACTTGCGGCCGTCTTGGACTCGTTCATGATCTCTTCGATGATCGAAGTTATCTCGCCCGTCGAATGACCGGTCTGAAGCGACAGATTGCGTATCTCGTCGGCCACAACGCCAAAACTTTTTCCGTATTCGCCCGCCTGTGCTGCAATGATCGAGGCGTTCAGCGCCAGAAGGTTCGTACGCTTGGTGATATCGTTGATAACAGATACAATGTTCTCGATTCGGGTACTGTTTTCCTCAAGGCGTTTTATCGCATCGTAGGAAAGAGCGACTGAATTCTGAATCTCAGCCAGGAAGGCAATCGTTTCGGCAACAACAGCCATACTCTTATCGGCTTGCAGTTTCACCTGGCTGGATACTTCATGAGATATGGCCGCGTTCTGTTCGACATTGCTTATGGCGCTGTCGATCTCCTCCATGGCTGATGCGGACTGATGGACAATTCCGGCCAGATGATCAAGATTACGGGTAACCTGCTCGGTTGCAACCGATATCTCGTTTACAGCGGCGCTGGTCTCGTCAACCGAGGACATTACGCCTTCCGAAGCCGAGGCGATGATCGATGTGCCGTCAGCGACAGAATCGACACTTTCCTTTAGGTCTTTAACGTTGCGCGAATACTGCTCGCGGCTTCCAAGCAAGAAACTGAATGAACTCTCCATCTCCGATGTGAGCGCATCAATTGAAGTCAGCAGATTTGTGCGCGTTATGGCTGATGCCACCTGATCCGCAAAAAGCATGAGCGTATCGACGTCGGAGTCGTTCAGGACACGGCGGCTGTTCTTGTTGTCCATTCCAAAGATTCCGACACTCTCCCCCTTTACAACGATAGGACATAGTATGAAGCTTCTCGATCGGAGGGGGAGGAGGTTGTTGTGGGGAGGTTTCAGGTGATAATCCTCGGGATATCGGGAAATATCATCTATCAGATACACTTTGCGTTCGGTAAAACATTTATAAATCACACCGATGCTGGCATCGAGCGGCAGCGCAACAGCTGTAGCATCAAATCCTTCGGTGCCGGCGGTAGTAATGAAACGGAGATGTTTGTCTTTATCCGCCATCAAGATGTTAACACGCTCGTAACCCAACACCTCATGAAGACCTTCGGCGCATAGAAGCAGAATTTCCTCCAGGTTGAGCGACATCTGGATCTTGCTGCTGATCTGGTGAAAATTTTTGATATTGCTGTCGAGCACCTTATAGCGATTTTCAAAAATCTCTTTTTGCGCCTCCACTTCCTTATGAAGCACATTAAGTTCAGACGCTCTTTCAAGAAGCTCATCACTGCTTTTGCCGATCAGATACCCCAGTGTTGCCAGAACAAGTGCGGTGCCGCCACCCATGTAACAGTAAAGTGCAAAATGTTCGACGTCCCTGATCACATCCGAAAAGAGTTGAATTATGAAGGGTTGCCTGGAATCGTAGAAAAACAGAGTCCGGATGACGATCCATCCCATGGGAGCGGTAACACCCAGCAGGAATCCGCCGACAGAAAATATCGTCGATTGTTTTTTCATCGTGTCATCCTCATTGGGGTCTCACTTCTCAACGGCAAGCTTTTCATCTATTGAGTGACAGATTTCATCCAGAACCTTTTCTGCGTCGTCAATATTATAGGAAACTATGTTCTTCAGGTGCATATATGAGTCCAGGTCGATCTTTTCAAATACAAAACCCATCCCGTTACCGATTACCCTGGAGACCCTGCCGTTAAAATCTACAGAAATGGGTGGCGAGGTTCCGGTCAGGATAATTGTTATGTCTACAGCTTCACCCTCCGGCAGCCGTTCGTCTGTAACCAGAAACATGCCGGTCATGCTTAGATTTTCAACTCCGCCCTGAAACTGTCGCTCCCCGGCCCTGATGGTGGCCTCGACATTAAATCGCACACGTGAGAACTTGCGGGTACTCATCTGATACCTCCCGAATAAATGAACCGATTGGCGGAATTCAGGCCTTTCCAGCCGAGCCCAAAACCGCCTCGTTCTTGTGTTTGACCAGTTTAACGAGTTCCTTGCGAGCCTCGCCCAGATACTTGCGCGGATCGAACTCTTTGGGGTCCTTGGCAAGATATTCCCGAACCTTGGCGGTAACCGCCAGACGGCCGTCCGAATCGATATTGATCTTGCAGACCGCGCTGGCTGCCGCCCGGCGCAGCTGCTCTTCCGGTACGCCGACGGCCCCTTCCATCTTGCCGCCATAGGTGTTTATCAGTTCGACATACTCCTGGACAACAGACGATGCTCCATGCAGGACGATCGGGAAGCCGGGAATCCGTTTTTCGCATTCCTCAAGGATATCAAACCGCAAAGGCGGCACCGGCGCGCCCGGCTTGAACTTGTAGGCGCCATGACTGGTTCCGATTGAAATTGCCAGCGAATCGACTCCGGTCTTTTTAACAAAATCCTCTACCTCTTCCGGCTTGGTGTAGGTCGAGTGCTCAGCCGAGACTTCATCCTCGATACCGGCCAGAACACCCAGTTCGGCCTCTACGCTGACATTATACTGATGGGCATATTCAACGACCTTCTTGGCAAGTGCAACATTTTCTTCGTACGGCAGATGGGAACCGTCGATCATGACCGACGAGAAACCGCTGTCGATACAGGATTTGCACAACTCAAAAGAATCGCCATGATCGAGATGCAGACAGATGGGAATAGCGGATCCTGCTTCCCGAGCCATCTGGACCGCCCCCATAGCCATGTAACGGAGCATGGTTTCGTTGGCGTAGCTACGGGCGCCTTTGGAAACCTGGATAATGACCGGAGAGTTGGTTTCCACACAGGCGGTCACTATAGCCTGGAGTTGTTCAAGGTTATTGAAGTTATATGCAGGTATCGCATATTTGCCAGCCATAGCCTTGGCAAACATCTCTTTGGTATTGGCCAGCCCAAGCTCACTGTAATGAACCTTCTGCTTTTCCATTTTTTCCTCCTGGCATTTTGTATTTTCTGTCTGTCGCCACGTCATTTGCACACTGTGGAATTCTCGTATACAAGCAGCTATAACTAACATGTAACTATCGTATAATCAAGGAGTAAACATGGAAGAGTTTATGTTGCCAGCAGAAGGTGCGTCACATATAATGCTGCTCTTGGAGAATCTGATATCATGCCTGAAAAAATCAACTTTACCCCGTCACTGCTTGACAGCCACTGCATAATTGACGCCCGGACACCACTTGAGTTTGCTGAAGACCATCTTCCGGGCGCCTTCAACGTTCCAATCCTGACCAACGAAGAGCGGGTTGAAATTGGAACAATCTACAAGCAGCAGGGGGCGCAACTTGCGCGCATGCGCGGCCTGGAATTAACCTGTGGACGCTTCGCCGCCATGATACGCGAAACAATAAACCACGCCGCCGGTCGGCCTGTTCTTGTATATTGCTGGCGAGGCGGCCTGCGAAGCCTTTCGATGGCGACTCTTTTGGAGAGTTGCGGTTACCCGGTCAAGCAATTGCGGGGAGGCTACAAGTCCTTCAGGAATCAGATCACCTCATACTTTGACAACTTCGTTCCGCCGGCGCCTTTAATTGTGCTTCACGGTATGACCGGCTGCGGCAAGACAACATTCATCAAAGGAGTAGACCGCCGCCTCTGGTCGGCCATCGATCTTGAAGGGCTGGCCGGCCATCGAGGTTCGGCGTTCGGTTCGCTGGGACTGGGCGAGCAGCCGTCCCAAAAGCGCTTTGATACTCTGCTCTGGGATGCTCTCAGCAAAGCCCCCTCCGACAGGCCAATCGTCATTGAAGGAGAAAGCCGGCGCATTGGAGAAATAACCCTTCCAGGACGTTTTTACGATGTGATGTCAGATAGTTGCAAGATCTGGTGCTCGGCATCATTGGATACAAGGGTCAACAGACTGACAGACGAATATGCGCTTCAGGATTACCGGGAACCTATGGCGGCAGCGCTGGAGCGTATAAGAAAAAAACTTGGCGGCACCCACTACTCCGAACTGAAGGTGATGCTTGAAGAGTGGGATGTGAGAGGGTTAACCAGCGGGCTGATAACACATTATTATGACAAACTCTATTACAAACACCGCCCATGGACTCCGGATGCGGAAATTATTCTGGAGGAGTTCCATGAGGGGGAGCGGGCTCTGCGGGATTTCTGGATAAATCGTTCTTCTACGTGACAAAGCTCCTAATCGGTTCATCCCACCTCTATATCAGGCAAATCACCACCCGCTGAATATACCGGGCAGCTGCATAAACTAAAAGGATGGCCCAAAGGCCGTCCTTTTTTCAAACCGATTCTCACTTTTTTTTCCCATGTAGCAAATATTACTCCGCATTGGTCAACACCATGTTGATTATTTCATATTAAACGGAATGTTAACGCCATGCCAATATTGTAAAATATTGTTATATTTGTACTTTATCAAGTTTATGGTGTTTTAAATCTTATATTTTAATGATTGACACTCCGGAATAATCTTGTATACAGCATAAATGATTATAACACAGGAAAAACTTTTTTATAAACTTTCTGCTCCTCCGATCAATTGGTCTCCACAGCAAGGCAACACGTTACCAAAATGGGGCAGAGGCGGCAGAACATATGAATTCAGGCGCTGTTATCATCCAGAAAGGAGTTAAACAATGGCAGAAACAGAGTACGATTGGAAAGCAATTGCCAAGAACCCCAAGTTCGTTGAACTGCATCACAAGAAATCAGCATTCCTGTTCGGCTGGTGGATTTTCTCTTCCGCCT
>JAQTRC010000104.1 GCA_028712665.1 Desulfuromonadaceae bacterium | reverse complement strand
GTGGTATATGGGCTCGGTGTCCTAAAAACAGCCCTGCAATTCCGTTTCTGCAAGATGGGGATGGCGGAGTCATCTTTATTCACTCCACGTCAATAATATACCTTTTCATCTCCTTCAGTTTACCTGCCCGACCGCTATTCGGCGCTCTTCTTCCGAGTTATCAGCCAGCTTATCCCTCCAGGCAGGCCTGAGGCGACCATGCAGAGACCAAAACAGATCGAAACAGCAACGCTCTGTTCGGCTTGAATCCCCACCAAGCCTAATGCCAGTGCCATGGAACCTTCTCTGACCCCCCAACCGGCGAAGGAGATGGGTAGAATTGCGAGCAGCATGACCGGCGGGATGAGCACCAGAAAATCGATGAAGTTTGCGTTTACCCCGAGTCCAAGGGCGATCATATAAATGGCGACGATATTTGTGATATGAATCAGGAGGGAAATGCCGAGCAGATAGCAGATGGTGCTGTATCGTCCGGAAATCGACAGCGCCATGGCGGAAATGTCCGAGGCGATCCGGAACAGCCGCCAGCGCTGTAAATAAAGCGGCAGGCGGTGCATCAAGAGGAACACGATGGTGCCAAAGATCCCGATTAATACGGTGACCAGCAAGCTGACGCGCATCCCCTGGTCGGTAACGATGGTGAAGAGGGAGGGTAGACTCAGCATGATGAGGGTGATAAGGGAGACAAAACCTAGCACCCTGTCAAACAGTACGGACTTGAAGGCGCTCGACAGCGGTATTTTGACATCGACAAGGCGCCAGACGCGCAGGGCATCGCCACCGATGAAGGAGAAGAAGATCTGGTTGAAAAAGAATCCTACAAAAATATTGTCGATTGCAGCTAATTTGCTGATCGGTGTCTGCAGTTGCCGCAGCAGATGATGAAAGCGCAACCCTCCCAGCAAGTGCTGAGTCACCAGCAGTGCGACCGTCACCGCGACCACTCCCGGATGCAGGGTGCTCAACAGAGTGAAGGCGCTCGCGCTATCTATCCTGGAGAGAGAGAGCCAGATTAATCCCGCCGAGATGGCGAGCTTGGCCAGGTTGACTATTGATTGGCGCATGAGTGGGAGAATAATAGCAATGCCGTCATGTTGCCATGGCGCCGAGCCTGTCAAACAGCCGACGTTCAAAGCCAGGCATGGACGACGGGGCAATAATCAGTAGTAATTGCATAGGGGTATTCCAAATACAAAATGAAAAATTGTGTTGATTTTTTTTACTCAGCCTTGTACCACAGTCCAACAAAATATGACAATAATTAACCGGAAAGTATTCATGTACAAAACCGCCCTGCTCGGGGCTCTTCTGATTATTGCCCTTCTGGGACCCTGCAGATCCCAGGCGATTGCCGGCGATATTGCGCTCTCCCTGACGACTGCCGCTTCGTTTACCCACGAAAAGGGGGGGAGCGCTTCCGCCGACAGGGCCGGTGTAAAAGCTACCATCACCAACAATGGAAATGAGTCCGCCCAGAAAGTTTCAATCGAAGCGCGGCTGTTGGATGACAGGCAGACCGTTTCGCTCCCGGGCCAGCTGATGCCCGGAAAGCCGGTTGACGCCGCATTCAAGATGCCTCTGCCCGGCGCACTCAGCGGTTCCTATCCGGTATATCTTAATGTGCGCTATGAACACACCAACGGAACGGCCGCGTCAGCCGCCTTCCTCGCACTGCTCCGTACTACAGCTGCCCCGCGCCCACCCGCATTTTCCCTGAACATTGAACAGACCGGTGACGCCCGCATCACCGTGCATGTTTCTGCAAAAGAGCCGGCGATCACTGAAGTCCGGCTTACCTGCCATATTCCGGGGGATCTGACCGTCGAGCAGGAGCGGCAACTGCTCCGGCTGGAAAACGGCAAAGGGAGCGCAACATTCAAAGTGGCAAGTGCAAAGGGTGTTCAGGGACGTTATGCGGTTCATGTTGTGGGGGAGGCGGAGTTGAACGGGAGGCATGAAACGGTCTCCGCTTCGGTAGTCGTGCCGATCACACCCAAAAAGAGTTTCCTGGAGAGGATGAATCGGCAGAGTTGGCAACGGGTTGGATACGGAGCATATCTCCTGACATTACTGTTGGGTATTTTCACCGTCCTGTATCGAGGGCGCAAGGAGTTATCCGAAACAGTCCCGCAACCGCAGGGGAGAGAAACCTGGCTGGTGGATACGGTTATCCTGGCCGCCATCCTGCTCTTCATTCTCATTAACCTGAACCCCCGGTTTCTGGTAACTCAGACTACCGCCACCGGCGGCGATATGGCCTCTCACTATTACTCTCTCGATTATCTGCGGCATGTCCTTCTCCCCCAAGGCAAAATATCGGGCTGGACCATGGGGAATTATGCCGGTTTCCCGCTCCTGCAGTTCTACTTCCCGCTGCCGTTCCTGCTCATGTGCCTGCTAAATGTCGCCATCCCCCTGCAGGTAGCGTTCAAGATCGTGAGCCTCCTTGGGACGCTGCTGCTGCCGTTCGGGGCCTATCTGATGCTGCGCGGTCTGCGCCGCCCCTTTCCCGCGCCGATTCTGGGGGCGATCTTCACGCTGCCGTTTCTGTTCCACTCGGCAAATTCGATGTGGGGGGGGAATATCCTAAGCACCCTGGCCGGTGAGTTTTCCTACAGCCTCAGTTTTTCCCTCTCTCTGATCCTGCTTGGCACTCTGTATTACGGCGCACGCAACGATCGCTGGGTGATCGGAAACGCACTGCTGGTGTTTATGGTCGGTTTCAGTCATGGCTACACCCTGTTGTTCGTAGAGGCGGTCTCCCTCTTCTTTCTCATCACCCACGACGGATTTTTAAGGCGGCTGATCTACCTGTTCAAAGTCTATGCGCTAGGTTTCCTGCTGATGGCTTTCTGGCTGGTGCCGCTGCTGATCTTTACCCGCTTCACAACATCTTTTCACCTGGTATGGGCGCTCAGTTCCTGGCGGGAGATTCTTCCCCCCCAATTTTTATTCTTCGCGATCCTGTCTGGTGTCGGGAGTCTCCTCATAGCGGGTTGGTGCCTCTTCCGGCGCCCCGACAACGAACTGCTTACAGCGACCGCCTATCTCTGGTTCGGAGTTGTCGTATCGATTGTTTTCTTCATTGTCGCCCCAAAGCTGGGTGTGGTCGATATCCGTTACCTCCCATACGGGCAGCTGCTGATTTGCCTGCTGGCTGCGCCGTTTCTTGGCTGGCTGGCATCTTTCCTCCCGAAAAAAGGCCCGCTCTGGACGCTCCCTCTGTTTTGTATGCTTGGAGTTTTTCTCTGGGTAGGCGGGAACCTTGGCCCCGCCCCCGGCTGGTCAAAATGGAACTACGAAGGTTTCGAGGCGAAACAGTCATGGCCGCTCTTCAAGGAGATCAATAACCAGCTGAAGGGGGGGGTCAGCGATCCCAGGGTGGTATACGAACACGCCGAGGAACACAATGTATTCGGCAGCATCAGGGCCTTTGAGTCGTTGCCGTATTTTGCCGGTAGAGCCACGCTGGAGGGGCTCTACATGCAGGCCTCCATCAGCGCACCGTTCGTATTTTATATTCAGTCCGAGGTTTCGGCGGTAAAATCCGCTCCCTTCCCGCAATACACCTACGCCAATATGAATTTTAAGCGGGCCCTGCCCCACCTGCGCCTCTTCAATGTAGGCGAGCTGGTTATCCGGAGCGATGGGGCCAAGAAGGCCATCCGTGCGGTTGAAGGATACCGCTTCAAGAAGAGGGTCGGAGAGTACGAGTTGTGGGATGTGACGGCCAACAGCGGCCATTACGTCGAACCGCTGGCCTTCGAACCGGTTCTTTTTCCGGCGGCGCAGTGGAAAACGGACAGCTACCGCTGGTTTATGAACGAAAAACAGCTCGCTGTACATCTGGTTTTCGACAAAGAGAGTTCCAACTCCGGGGGGGATGGGCATTTCAAGGCCAGCTCCAACGACATCTCGTCGTTGCCGAATATACCGATAGACACCACGAATTGCCAGGTCAGGGAAACGGTAGGTAATGACGAGATCAAGATCGAGACTAACTGGATCGGCAAGCCGCTGCTCGTCAAGGTTTCCTATCATCCGAACTGGCAGGTGGAGGGGGCGGACAGAATCTACCTCGTATCCCCCTCGTTCATGCTGATCTATCCGACCCAGACGACCGTACGCCTCCACTATGGTTGGGGTTGGCCGGATTGGGCGGGGACAATCCTGACAATCCTTGGTCTCGTGATTCTGGCGTTGAACCTGCCGGTTATCGGCCGGGAGCGCACGACAGCCTGGAATCTTGCGGCCGCTCGTCTCAACATTCCGCCGTCATTGGTTCCGGAACTACGCATAATTCTGGCTGTCCGGCTCAGGAAGAGGATACTGATAACCGTACTGCTCGCCGTTTCGCTGGGGGTGAGTTGGCTCTGCTACCATATTTACGCGAGCGATATGAATCGAATATTCAACAGAGGCGTTCGGTTAAGGGATGCCAAACGTTTTGATGAGGCCAGGGCTGACTTTCGCAAGGTGCTGGCCGATCAGCCCGCCTCGAAACTGTCGCACGATTCGGCCTACCATCTAGCCATATGCTACTATCTGGAGAACAAGAACGTAGAGGCGATTGCCGCCTTCCGGAAAATGATCGCCGATTACCCCAAGAGCCAGTTGGCGCCGGAGGCCTTGTACCACATCGGCCTTTGTCAATTCCGGCTTGGAGAGAAAACGGAAGGGGTCGCCACGATGAAACGGGTTATTCAAGAGTACCCTGGAGCCGATTGGGCTAAATACGCCAATGATCGATTGGCTGAGAACAAGTGAAGTTAACCCCCATCCTAACCTTCCCCCTCCTGGGGAAGGGACAAAATCTCCTCCACCCAGCGGACCCAAAGGGCCTAAAGGGGGAGTTCGGGAGGGGGGCAGATTCCCGTGTATGATTGTGAGCAAATCATGATGGATGATCCAAAACAGCTGCAGTCTGCCGACGGATCGGCCCGGCTCTCCATCGTCATTCCCGCTTTCAACGAGCAGGGAAACCTGCGGGAGTTATATGCCGTCCTGTTGCCGGTTCTCTCGGGGCTCTCAATGAGCTGGGAAATCATTTTTTCCGATGACGGGAGCCTGGACGGCACATGGCGGGAGATCGCGGAGTTGCATCGTCAGGACCGGCGGGTCAAGGGGGTGCGTCTGTCGCGCAACTTCGGGCACCAGTACGCCTTGATGGCCGGCCTGGCGCATGCCCGTGGCGATGCTGTCATATCCATGGACGCCGACCTTCAGCACCCGGCCGACATTATTCCCGAACTGATCAAAGAGTGGCGCTCCGGTTGCAAGGTGGTCCATACGCGCCGCCTGGACCCGCCAAACATCAGCCTGTTAAAGAAATGGAGTTCAGATCTCTTCTATCACATATTCTCCCTGTTGAGCGGTGTTCATATGGAGAGCGGCATGGCGGATTTCCGGCTGCTCGATCGTCAGGTGCTCGATGAAATCCTCCAGTTCCGCGAGGAGGGTCTGTTTCTGCGCGGAATAGTGCAGTGGGTCGGCTATGAGAGAACCATCGTGACATATCAGTGTCAGGAGCGCTTCAGCGGCACGAGCAAGTATACCTTGCGGAAGATGATCAAATTTGCCTGGACCGGAATCACGTCGTTTTCGGTAATTCCGCTCCGGCTCGGGATCTACCTTGGGGCCATCACCAGTATTCTGGCCTTTGCTGCAATGATATATGCCATTTATACGAGGCTCTTTACCAATACGGCCGTGCAGGGATGGGCCTCCGGTCTGTCAATAGTGTCGTTTCTGTTCGGCATCCTGTTTATCCTGCTCGGTTTATTGGGGGAGTACGTCGGCCAGATACTGATCGAAGTCCGGAGGAGGCCCCGGTTTTTAGTGAATGAACTGATCGGCATGAAGGATGAATCTGCGGAAGGAGAGTTATGAGCAACCCCAGGGCTCTCCTGATAACCCCCCCTCCGGAAGGTCTGGTCGGGAAAAACTCGACTAAATTCCATCGCCGCTTCCCCTCGCTGTCTCTGTTGATCGCCGCTTCGATGCTCCGTAACGATGGGTGGGAACCGATATATCTGGATCTGAATGCCGATCCGGATTTGACGTTAGAGCATGTTTTGGAACTGGCAAATGGGGCGGAGATGATCGTTCTGACCACAAACCCCTATGCAGACTGGCAGTGCCAATCCTGCAATATCGAATCTATTCTTGAATTGGCCAGGAGACTTCCCTCTGAGCGACTTGTAATCACCGGCAATCATGGGACACATTTCCCCGGCGGCATGATTAGAGAGACAGGGGCCCGGTTTGTTGTACGGGAAGAAGAAGAGGCCGGAATTCTCGATATTGCCAGGGCTCTTAAAGGAGACCAAAATTTTGATGCAATTGGGAGCCTCTCTTTTAAACGTCCTGATGGTACTGTCAAACACAATCCCCAGAGAGAAATTCCCTCTTTGCAGGAATTCCCTCTGGCGGCTTATGACCTGATCGATCTGAAAAACTACTACTATGAACTGCTTGGCGATAATTTTGCCCTGCTTGAGGCGTCTCGCGGCTGCCCCTTCTCATGCAACTTCTGCAACCTCTCCATGTTCCGGAAAAAATATCGCAAACGGAGTGAAAGCCAGGTTCTAAAGGAGTTGGACGAACTAGTTGAAAAGCATGGCTGTCGATCGCTATATATCTTCGATCTCGAATTTACGGTCAATAAACAGATGGCCGAGATCGTCTGCAACCATATAATTGAAAATGACTATGTTAAAAAATACGGATTCAGATGGGCTTGCCAGACCCGGCCCGATTCTCTGGACCTGCCGCTTTTGCAGCTGATGAGTAAGGCGGGGTGCACCCTCATCCATTTTGGAGTAGAGGCGGGAAATGAGGAGGTGCTTAGGAGAACCAATAAAGGGGTTGATAAGGGGGCGATCAGGGAGGGAATCCGGAATACTCAAAAAGCCGGCATTAAGTCGGCAATTTTTCTTATTATGGGGCATCCCGGTGAAACGGCGGAAAACTTCCAGGAGACGATTGATTTTGCGATTGAATTAAATCCGACTTATGCATCATTTCACCCTCTCCGCCCATTTCCGGGCTCTTTGCTTTTTGAACAGAATTTTGGAAAAGGGCCTTATTGGGATGACCCCCTCGTACTGGATCAAACCTTTTTCACTGCCGAGCAAAAAAAGGAGGTAGATGCTTATGTAAAAAAGGGGTATTTGAAGTTTTATCTCCGTCCCCGATACATCTGGAGCCAGCTGTTCCACGGGGACATATCACTCTATAAGAGGCAGCTCTCACTCTTTTTAAACTTTTTGAAGTCGCACTGATTTTACCCACCTACTCCTCTATTTCCTCCTTTCTCATTTGCTTCTCAGGATTCTTCGGTGACAAGACGTTACGAAGCCGTGCGGCCTCTATCAATTCTACCGACCTTAAGTCGGACAGATAGAATTCGGCAATGGATTCTCTGTTCACCCAACGGCCTCTCTCCCCGGCAAGCGCCCTCCCCACGTGAAAAAGCACCTCGATCCTGCCGTTGTCACGGATCTTATTCATCCCGCAGAGAGCGCGTTCCGATGTCATCCGACCGCTATACAGCACCCCGACGATCCAGGGGGGATACCTCATCCCGGACGATCTCGCAATGTTGACTGCAAAGAAAGAGCAGGTATTGAGAACGATGTGTTTGATTATGTTAACCAGATAATAAGGGGAAAAAAGGTCACGCAGGCTGTTAATGAAAAAGGGCTCCCGCGATATCCTGATTTCTTCGATTCCAAATTCCGTGGCAAGTCTGCATGCAATTGCGAATGTCCAGGGCAACATGTGAACATGGATATGGCCGTCTATCGAGCTGATCTTTCTATCGCCACAGATGCGGAGAACAGACTGGAGCTGTGCGCGCCATTCTATTTCGATTTGATGCAGAATAGATTTTCTGCGTGAAGCGGTGGAGAATAATAATGATATCAGCAACGAAAAAAAGGCATGTTTCAGATAACCCTCATCGTCTGTCAATAGAGGCAATTCAGATGGCGGCAAGGTGCTGCCCCCTTCTGAAAGGTTCAAGTGCAGAGAAAGTCTGGCCGGTCTGTCGGCATTACTCGCCAGCGCTGCTGCAAGCATGTCGTTTGCCTGGCCGTTTGCGAGAATGCTGAAGCCATCCAGCACACCGGAAGTCCACGCCGAGAGAATATTGCAGGTTACGGATTCAGTTGCCCCCGCATCGTCAGAGTGAATCAGCACGTCCTGTTTCCGGCTTGGGGGCATTGCTGTTTTTTCAACCGATGACGAAGTCATATGTTTTTCAGAACCCATCCCAATCTCCCGCAAAGGCAACCCATTCCCTGTTCTCCTGAAGATGCCGAATCGGCTGAACATCCCCCATAAGCAGGAATTTCCTGGGGGTCAATCTTTCAGGAACCTTGATAAGACGCGCAGTCAGGGAAGCTTTAATCGGGTTATTTATCGCGAGGAGCATCGTGGCATGACAACCATTTCGGGAAGACCACTTTTCGGCAAATTTATAAAGTGAAGTCCTTACAGTGTCCTGCAGAGCCCAACACTCCAGGATCAATCCGAATTTGACATGTGAAAACCGCACCTTCCGGAGAACAATGTAACCCAACAGCTGCTCCCGCTCGATGTACCCAAAAATTTGATACGTATAAACCGGGTGGCTAAGGTAGCGCCAGTTGAGAAACTCGTATGACCTCTCAATTGCAACCGTGTCGTCAGTCATAAAGCCCTTAAATTGAGGTGCGAAGCAATCCAGCCTGTCGTTCAGGCAGACAATGGCGCCTTTGGAAGCTTTTCCAAGTCCGGCGAAAAGGTAGAAATTTAACTGATCAATGGTGACCCATTTGAATTTCCGAAATCCGGACTCGGAGTTTTTATTCGGATAACCGAAAAAAAAGTCATCCTGCCCCAACACAAGCTTCAATTCGTGCAAACATTTTGAAAAAAGCCACTTTCCGCGGGCTTTGGGAAGGGTAGCGGTGTCGCATGACTGCCAGCCGGGAATCCTGGTTGGCCCGGCGCTTATCGTAAGTGGAAACATTGCATTTGCGGCGACAAGCTCCCCATCGATTCTGGCCAGCGCGATCTTTGCCTTTCCAGCCGGTGTATTGTATTTCCATCGGTAATAGTCCGGGGTTTGAATCAGCAAGCGCTCTTTCTGGCCGGGGACATCGGCAAAGGCTTCCTGCTGCAGTCTGGAAAATTCAATATAATCGAGGTCATCGGAAGTTATCACTGATATATTCATAATGTCCCTTTATTAACAACAAACAGGTCGAGATCGGAATCATCTGCGGCATTGCCACGGGCGAGCGAGCCAAATATCCGTACTTCCATCTGGGGTAGCCGTTACTGGGTATGATGCCGGAAATTGCAGACTATGACGCAGCTTTTTTTATTCATGCGGGAAGAGGAACATATTTGGAAGAATTTTGCAAGAGGCTCTTCTTAGTCCGGTTAATCGATTTCCTCTCAGGTTTTGTTTCATTTAAGCCGATATGGTAAAGGCTATGTATTGACATATCAAACGATGTGTTTAATATGCCGAACATGAAAGCGATCTTTAAAGCCATAACCAATAATACCGCACAAAAATCCGATGGCTGAATTCGCAGCTATTGGCGACGCAGTAATCCTTGGCAAAAAAAATGAATCCGGGAGAGCCGCATACAGTTTCAGAAGCTTTGAGGCATTCCGCAAGGGGATGACCCCGAAGCGCTCTGCCCTGCTAAAGTTAATACGCGGAAAAAAACTCTAATCTATCAAAAAACTGCCCACTAGTCACGGGTTGCGGCATGTAAAACATATCTGAAGATGTAAGGACTCCTTAAGTATCTACTTGATTGAAATGGAAAAACAGGGCAAAAACAAAGCAGAGAGATTGCATTACAAAGGATTCACTCTTAAGGTAGCGGTGTAAAATCCATGCCGTTGCCCCTGTAATTTATTTTTCCGCCGGACTGTTTTTTTGTTTATTTTTAAACGGAGTTGCTATATAGAACCAACAGAACCTTATAAACAGGGCGCATTTCCGGGTTATTTTTCCGCCGGACAAGCGTAGGAAACTGTGACTTGCTTAATTGTAAAAATGCCTTTGTAGCGCACTTTTAATAAAAATGGCGCTTGACAAAGGGCTATTTTGCTATTATACAGGTCAAATCTAGAAATGAGATTATGTGATAAATGTATATGAAAGGGGGGAGTTGCGATAGCGAGACTCTTACTTGAAACTGAATATTTTGGCTGGGTGAAGAATAAAAATACATAGCAAGTCAAATGAAACAAAAGGAGGAAAAACAATGAGAAAGTATTTGATGATGTTTGGTGCAGCGGGTTTGTTTGCAGGTGTACTGGCGATTGGCGGTTGCGGAGATGACTATACAACTCCTGCTACCACGACGACCACAGCGGCGCCGACCACGACGACCACAGCGGCGCCGACCACGACGACCACAGCGGCGCCGACCACGACGACCACAGCGGCGCCGACCACGACGACCACAGCTACACCGACCACGACCACGACCACGACGACCACAACGACCACAGCGGCACCGACCACAACGACCACAGGGGCACCGACCACAACGACCACAACCACAACGACGACCACGCTGCCTGGTCCCGTGACGCTTTCATCAACTAATGCTACCGGGACCGCTACCGCACTTGCCGATGTTTTCAGGCTTGCTGCTGCAACGACATCCTACGCTGTGACCATCAACGGCGGCTTCCTCTGGTCTGCTGACAAGATTTCCGTTCCGACCGGCAGCCCGAATCCTTCGGCGCTGGCAGGCGGCGTGAACAGCGTGACAGACGGCAATGTTGATCTCAGCTGGGTTTCCGGTGGTAATCTTGTGACTATTCACCTTACAGGTCTTGATGCAATCAGCGAAGCAGCGATGCAGTCTAATGCCGGCAACGTTACTTCTGTTGTTTACACTACGTACTAATTTGAAATGCTAAATCAGCAAGATCGCAGGATAACTTAAAAAACGGAGGAAATCTAAATGGCAAAAGTACTACTTGACTCAGGTGATGTTTATGTTGCGGCATCGAATGTAACGATCTTTGGCTCTACAGGTACGGAGAAGGTACAGATTCAGCCCGGCGTTACCATTACTTCGGATGCAAG
>JAQTRC010000013.1 GCA_028712665.1 Desulfuromonadaceae bacterium | reverse complement strand
AAATCCTGTGAAAGAGAAGGCAGTTTGGACGGGCGGATCAAGAGTGACAGTTTAATAATCAATGATTTCAGTTGGTTTTTTTCAGAGCATCCGGTCGGAATTATTTACTTTAACGGCCAGAAAGCGGCTATGTTGTTCAGGCGGCATGTTGATCCGGCAATCTTTCAACATCAGCCTCAACTGGTGACGCTCCCTTCGACAAGTCCGGCGCATGCGGCACTTTCAAGACAAAAAAAGCTGGAGCGTTGGCTTGAAGTGAGAACATACCTGATCTCTGAACAGGCCATGAGAACCGATGCGCTGAAAGCCGTAATAATTCCGATTGGAGCACAAAAATGACGCTTCTTACAAACAGGCCTGCAATTCCTTTCTCTCTGGCCGATAGCTCCGGCCTGGTTCACACCCTTGACGATTACCGGGGCAACTGGCTGCTGATGGTATTTCATCGCCATCTGGGATGACTTCCCTGCCGTGCGCACATCACGCAGTTGCGTGACAGGGAAACCGATTTTGAGAGTCTGGGTGTGAAAATAGTTGTGGTAACGTTCGCCAACGATTTCATGGCTCGCAGTTATGTCGAGGATACTAGGCTTGCCTGGCCGCTTCTGGTCGATCAGAATCGTGGTGTCTATGGGAATTACAGCATGCTTTCAGCATCCTTCTGGGACATCTGGGGTCCGAAAACCTGGCTGGTTTATGCCAGGGAGCTGCTCAAAGGGAACCGTCTGGTCAAATCGGAGGAGGACATCTACCAGCGCGGCGGAGATGTACTGATCGACCCTCAGGGCATTGTCCGCCTGCACCACATCGGGACGGGACCGGCCGATCGCCCTCTTCCGGAAGCCATCATCAGAACAATCATGAATTTCAGATAGTTTCCATTTATGAGGTATCCGTGGCACTTATTTCTCTCCGTAACATAACCCTGGCATTCGGCGGTCCGCCCCTTTTCGACGGTATCAGCCTGCAGATCGAACCGGGCGACCGGCTCTGCCTGATGGGGCGCAACGGCAGCGGTAAATCGACGCTGCTGAAACTGATCGGGGGGGAACTGACGCCTGAGGGGGGAGATATCCAGCGACAGCAGGGGCTAAAAGTGGCTCAGCTTACCCAGGATGTTCCGGAGGAGGTGAGCGGATCAGTCTTCGACGTGGTCGCATCCGGCATGGGCTCCGCTGCCGCGCTACTGGCGGAATACCACCATGTCAGTTTTGAGCTGGCGCATGACAGCAGTGAAAAGTTCCTTGCGCGGCTGGAAGCGCTGCAAAAAGAGCTGGAAGAAAATGACGGCTGGAATCTGCATCAGGAGGTAGAGCGGGTGCTGAACCGGCTGGACCTGGACGCCGAGGCGGAATTCACCTCCCTCTCCGGCGGCACCAAACGCCGGGTACTGCTGGCCCGCGCCCTGGTATCATCGCCCGACATCCTGATCCTGGACGAACCGACCAACCATCTTGACATCAACACCATCCTCTGGCTGGAGGAATTTCTCGCAAAAAATGTCAAGACGGTTCTGTTTGTTACTCATGACCGCGCCTTTGCAAGACGGCTGGCCAACCGGGTTGCGGAACTGGACCGGGGGCGGATCTACGCCTTCACCTGCGGTTACGACGAGTTCGTGGAGCGTCGCGAGGCGCTACTGGAGGCCGAGATTACCCGTCAGGCGCTCTTCGACAAGAAGCTGGCCCAGGAAGAGGTCTGGGTCAGGCAGGGGATCAAGGCCCGGCGGACACGCAATGAAGGGCGTGTCCGGGCTCTGAAAAAGCTGCGCGAGGAGTACCGGCAGCGCCGCCTCCAGCAGGGGACGGCCAAAATCCAGCTGCAGCTTGCCGACCGCTCCGGAGCGCTGGTGGCCGAAACGACCGGTCTCACCTTCTCCTATGGCGGATCTCCGATCGTTAAGAACCTCTCCACGACGATCATGCGAGGCGACCGGATCGGCATAATCGGCCCGAACGGTTCCGGCAAGACAACTCTGCTTCGATTATTGATGGGGGAGCTGGAACCGCAGATGGGGGAGATCAAGCTCGGAACCCGCCGCGAGGTGATCTACTTCGACCAGCTGCGCGAACAGCTGGATCTGGAGAAGAGCGTGCAGGAGAACGTTGGCGAAGGGAATGACACGCTGACCATCAACGGCCAGCCGCGCCACATCATCGGTTATCTGCAGGACTTCCTCTTCTCGCCGGAGAGGGCCCGCTCCCCGGTCAGAATCCTTTCGGGAGGGGAGCGGAACCGCCTGCTGCTGGCAAAACTTTTCACCAAACCCTCCAACATCCTGATAATGGACGAACCTACCAACGATCTGGATGCCGAGACGCTCGACCTGCTGGAGGATCTGCTCTGCGAATATCCCGGCACACTCCTCTTGGTAAGCCATGACCGCGAATTTCTCAACAATGTCGTTTCCAGCACCCTGGTATTAAGCGGTGATGGCGCGGTGCGGGAGTTTGTAGGAGGGTATGACGACTGGCTGAGTCAAGCTGCAATTGAGACTTCCGCCACTGCCCAAACGGTGGCGAAACCGGCGCCTGAAAAGGGGAAACCGCAGAAAGAACGCGCCCGCAAGCTCTCCTTCAAAGAGGAGCGCGAACTGGAAGCGCTACCGGAGCAGATCGGAGTACTGGAGAAGGAACAGGGAGATCTGCACGCCCGCCTCGCAGATCCTGAATTCTACAAGAGTGCCGGTGACAAGGTGGCGGTAATCAATACCCGCCTCACGGAACTGGAGCATGAACTTGAAGCTGCCTACCTGCGCTGGGACGAGCTGGAAAGTCTGAAGAGTTAGAAACTGCCCGCTTATTGCAGCTTCTTTTCGTTGTGGCTGTAGCGGATTACCGTGGCCTTCTCCAGTGTGATCATACCACCACCCATCATCTCGTCGATGCGGGGCATGATGGCATCGATCCTCTCCCGGCTTTCGACCACCTCTACTATCAGCGGCAGGTCGGCCGACAGGTCCAGGATCTTCTGGGTATGATATACGCTGTGCGCGCCAAAGCCGCTCACACCACGGAGAACTGTCGCCCCGGCAAACCCCTCTTTCCGAAACAGCTCGACCAACGCCTCATAGAGCGGTTTGTGCCCGTAACGGTCGCTCTCCCCGATGAATATCCGCATCAACAGCTGTTCACCAATCAGTTTAGTCATGACAATCCTCCTTGGGTTATCGCTCGAACTGTTATTATACCCAGCCAGGTGAACAGCAGACAGACCGCCACGCTTGCAAGGACGTTGGCGAAAGCCATCAGAAACTGGCCATCCTCCAAAAGCTTGAAGGTCTCGTAACTGAAGGTGGAGAAGGTCGTCAAACCTCCCATGAACCCTACGGTCAACCCCAGGCGCAAGGTATCCGGAATGGCTGTGCTCCGTAGTCCCAGCTCCATGACCACTCCTATGAAATAGGCCCCGATGATGTTGACGGCGAAGGTGCCGTAGGGAAATGCACGGCCGAGCAGGCTCTGGACCCATCCCGACAGATAGTAGCGGGTAAGCCCCCCGCCGGCGCAGAAGAGAGCGATTGTTGCTGCTGTTTTCATTTCAATTAATTCTCCTTGCTTGAATTGCAGCAGGCGATTGTCGGGAATAAACTTTGCCTTTGCGGCAGTTTTAGCCATAATATACCAACTCTATTGAAAGTAAAGGGTTGCGCGATGCGCCTCCATTAGCTATGATTTGAGTCAGTCAGGCAAACTTTTCGAGCGTTGACGATTGCCGAGAGGCTTCATGCACAAACCTAAATTCAAAAAAGATCACGTAGTCACCTCCGTGGTGGCGGTGATAGTAAACAACTCGGGCGAAGTTCTGCTGACAAAAAGAAACATTCCACCCTTTCTGGGCGAGTGGGTTATGCCTGGCGGAAAGATTGACCTGGGGGAGCAGATTGTCAGCGCGATCCAGCGGGAGGTGATGGAGGAGGTCGGTCTCACCGTAGAGGTCCAGAATCTTCTCGATGTTTTCGAGCATGTCACACCAGGCGAGCACCATTATCATTTCGTCATACTATACTACCGCTGTCACCCGCTCAGCAACGATATCATCCAGAATGAGGCAGAGGTTTCCGAGGCCCGCTGGGTGCCGTCGGAAAAGCTGTCGAATTACAAAATGCCCGAGGGCACAAGATATATCCTTGAGAAATTATTCCCCGAACCGATCTATTGTGAGTTATAGCGAGTCAGGTTGTTTATGGTACAAATCATCGATAAAGAAGTAAATCTTGAATTTTCAATCGGCCTGCATCTGCACTGTATGGTGGCCCAGATCCCTAACCGTCTCCGCAAGGTTGAGCATAGCTTTGTCCTTACCGATCCTGAGGAGAAGTGGACTCAGATTCGCCGACTCCTGGACCTGGTTATCGAAGGTGAGGGGTATCTCCAGAAACTCCACTTTCTGATGTTGCCGGAAGCCTCGCTCCCCTTCTGCCGTTTCGATGAGATGCTGGAGATATTGGAACATGATTTCCGCCCCAATACGGTCACCATCTTTGGCGTGGAGCCGATCCGCCTGCTTGTCTACCGCGAGTTGCTGGAACGTTTCCGCGAGGACAACGCTGAAGCCATCAAGTCGGTTGACCAGGATATTGAAGGGGGTAACGTACTGGAAATGCCTGTCAACTGGTGCTGTATAGCCATCAAGGAGGCAACCGGCAAGTTGCGCGTCTTCCTGGAGGCGAAAAGCCACCCGTTCCACGCCGAGGAGCTGCTGGACAAGTACCATGACCTCTATCGCGGGCGCCACTTTTACTTCTTTCGCAGCCGCCCCGGCTGTTTCAATTTCATGACCCTGATCTGTCTCGATTATCTTTACCGTGACCTCTACTCATCGAACATCAAGCGGATAATCGATCACGCGAACCATCTCTTTTTTACGACCCGCCAGACGCTCGACGCCATTTTCGTGATCCAGTGCAACCCAAAACCGGAGCACCACTCCTACCGGGACGTGATCAGCGGTTTCTACGGCGAGTATCTGGAAGACACGCCAGGAGTAAGAGAAACTGTGACAGTCTTCGGAAACAGTTCCTGTGAGACGGCGATTGAAGGGGTTTCGCCGGAATCCGGCTACGGCCACTCCTACGTGGTAACAAACCGGCATCATAAGATCGGGAAACTGAATCTGAAGGAATTAAGGACCGACGATTTTGGTGGAGCGCCGGTCTGCCGGCTCCGTTTCGGCGCGGAAACAAGGCTTTTTTTCTTCAACATCCCCCCTCACCACGAACTTGATCCCCGTACATCAAGAATGCCGCTCAAGTTGCACAGCATCATGCGCTGGACCGATAACGGCCAATGGGAGAAGATGCCGGGGGAAGAGCTGACCAGAGAAAACAGTTAAGAGCCCGCCACCCAAACTCTTTAAAACAACATGATGACCCATAGGGCCTAAATAGGCCGATATGCAAGGCGCAGGCGAATGAGGGTGTGACAGGTATTTTGAACGTTCGAGCAAGCGGCAACGAAGCAGATCTAGATCTACCCGGCAGCGGTTTTTACTCCACAACCGGCATCCGGAGCAGCAGAGCAGCTACCCCGAAGGCCGCCAGGATCAGCAGGGCGATCATCGCCGCCACCCCGTTCCAGCCATAATGCAGCCAGAAGACCCCACCCGCCGTGCCGGAAACGCTTGAACCCAAATAATACGAAAACAGGTAGAGCGACGAAGCCTGGGCCCTGGCTGTTTTGGCGCGGCGACCGACCCAGCTGGAAGCAATGGCATGAGCAGTGAAGAAACCGCAGGTAAAAACCCCTACCCCGGCCACAATAACAGGAAGGGAACCGGATAGAGTGATCGCCGTTCCGGTCAGCATGGTCGCCAGAGTCAGCCGGATCATGAAGGGGCGGCCGAAACGATGGATCAGGCTGCCGACGATGCCCGAACTGAAAGAGCCAAGCAGGTAGACCAGAAAGATAAGGCTGACCTCTGACTGGCCGAGATTGTAGGGTGCTGCGAGCAGCCGGAAGCCGATGTAATTGTAGAGCGAGACGAAACCACCCATCGAAAGAAAGGCCAATCCGTACAGACAGAGCAGTCCCGGGTCGCGCATATGCTGGTACAGCGAGGTGAAGAGGTAGTTTATCCGAAACGGGCGGTGCCGGAAATTGGTCTGGAGCGGCAGGCTCTTCAGAAACACGATACAGAGCGCCAGGCTTAAGGCACCGATCAGTGCTATCGCCACGTGCCAGGAGAAGAAGTCACATAACAGGGCCGAGCCGATGCGCCCCGACATCCCGCCCAATGCGTTGCCGCTTATGTAAAGGCCCATGGCATGGCCTATAGATTGTGCATCCATCTCATCCCCAAGGTAGGCCATCGCCACCGAGGGGACTCCGGCCAGCGCCAACCCCTGCAGCAGCCTGAGAAGAAGAAGGGATTCAAACGACCGGCAGAAAAAAGTCGCCAGAGCAAGCAGTGCAGTCAAAAAGAGAGCAACTGTCATAACCCGTCTTCGCCCGAGAGTTTCCGAAACGGTCCCGGCTATCAACATCCCCACTGCCAAAGCGATCGTGGAAAAAGAGAGCGGCAGGCTTGCCACGGCAGGCGATACCCCGAACTCCTTTGCAAACAACGGCAGCAGAGGCTGCACGTCGTAGAGCGTGACAAAGGTTACGAATCCGGCGCAGAAGAGGGCCAGATTGGCACGCCTGAAGGTGCCGGTGCCGACGCGGATCTCTCCCTCTCCTAACGCTCTGCCTTCTGCCTGCTTATTCACGCTATATCCCGACCCGTCCGACCCGCAACGTGAGCGGCCAACTGACCCGCCTCTGCGATTCCGGATCACCCCAGGCCGAGTGCAATTCCTCGCTTATCAACTCCAGCGGGTTTCTCCCTTTCTGCATTTCGTACTCCTTGACAGCTGACCAGGTCCCCAGATAACCGCTCAACTGTTTCAGGTTCCAGTCAACCTGCATGGCAAAAGCGGGCGCCTCAATCTCCTCGAACGGGAACGGGATACTTCTGTAGCCGTCATCCACATACCTCCGTTCCGGCGGCCAAAACGGCCCGATAATTTGATGATAGAAGCGTGATACGATCATATCCGCCGCACCTTCCACCCGCACCTCGCCGTAGGAGATGGCCGCCAGCAGGCCATCCGGACGCGCCACACGCCGCACCTCGCTGTAAAAGCGCTGAAAATCGAACCAGTGCAGAGCCTGGGCCACCACGATAAGATCTATGCTGCCGTCTGTGAGGCCGGACTCCTCGGCCGTGGCTACCGAATAGTTGATCCGCTCGTGCGGCTGGGCCTTCTCGATCTGCTGCGGGCTTGGGTCTGTGGCCAGCACCTGCCGGAAGTATGCTGCCAACGCGATGGCGGCCTGGCCGTTGCCGCAGCCGCAATCCCAGGCGGTTTCACGCAGCATCGCATGTCCGGCCAGCCAATCAAAGAGAGCAGGCGGATAGCTTGGGCGGTAGCGGGTATATTCTCCTGCCCGGCCCGAAAAATGATCTTTGAATGAATTTCTGTCACCCATACCGACACCTCTCGTTATAAAATGCATTTTCTGGCCCGGATAAACCGGATAAGTGCGTTAGCGAAATTATTTTCTTGCCAAAATGCGCAAAAAATAATTTATAACTTACCAATTGCATCGTAGCATCTGCCTGCTATTATCAAAACATTTTTCAGTCGAAATATTGTCATGGGTACTATGATGGGATTTGTATGAACATTCATCCCAAACCGCTCATCGCCTGCCGCGAGTGTGACCTGCTCCAGAGGGAGATCCCCCTTTCCCCGGGAGAAACGTCGTGCTGCAGCCGTTGCGGCGCAACGCTGTACCGCTGTTCGCCTGACAGCCTGGATCGCACGCTTGCCCTGGTCCTGGCGGCGTCACTGCTCTTCATCATAGCAAATGTATACCCCATCCTGTCGATCGAAATCCAGGGGGATCGCAACGCAACCAATCTTTACGGCGCAGTTAGCGCTCTATGGGATCAGGATATGCGCTCGGTCTCGTTTCTGGTATTCGTAACGACTATTCTGGTTCCAGCTATCGAGCTCTCCATGATGATATTTATCCTTCTGCCGCTCAGACAACAGCGTGTTCCGGCAGGCATCCCGCTTCTCCTCCGCATTTTGCAGAGTATCAAACCATGGGGTATGGTCGAGGTGTTCATGCTTGGCATACTTGTGTCATTGGTTAAGCTGACCGATTCGTCCAGCGTTATCCCTGGCGTGGCTCTCTGGTCATTCGGAGGGCTTACGTTGATGCTTGCCGCTGTGGCGACGTCATTCAATCCCCGTGACGTCTGGGCTCATATCAAAACGGATAACGCTCAAGGAGCAGTCAAATGAACCGGACAGGGGTATCGGCAGGCTCTATGGGTCTCTGTTCCTGTCATGCCTGCGGATTGGTATCGAGAGCGGAGAGTATTTTTGGTACGGCTCACTGTCCGAGATGCGACGCCCGCATCCATATTCGTAAACCGGATAGCGTGAGGCGTTGCTGGGCTCTGCTTATCGCGGCCTATATTTTGTACCTCCCCGCAAATCTGCTGACGATCATGGAAACCGGTTCACTGGTAAACTACCGCAAGGACACCATTATGAGCGGTGTGGTCCATCTCTGGAAAACCGGCTCCTGGGCAATTTCAGCCATCGTGTTCATTGCCAGCATAATAGTGCCGCTCTTCAAACTGATTGCGCTTACACTGCTGTTGGTCTCGGTGAAGCGCCGCTCGACCTGGTGGCCGAACCAGCGGACCAGGCTCTATCGGATGGTGGAACTGGTCGGCCGCTGGTCAATGCTGGATATTTATGTGGTGACCATTCTGGCCGCTCTGGTGCAGATCCATTCACTGGCGACGGTCAGGGCCGGTTCCGGCGCCATCGCTTTTGGCGCGGTCGTGGTGTTGACCATGTTTGCAGCTCAGGAATTTGATCCTCGTCTGATCTGGGATCCGCTAACGAAAGAGAGTGAGTTATGACTGATTCGCCACAGCTGCCTGATTTTCCGGAAGTTCCTGACGCCATCGTAGACAGGCGACACCTCCGATCATCCCAATTAATCTGGATCATACCGATTGTCGCGGCTATCATAGGCATTTCCCTGGCGGTCAAGTCCTATATGAGCCGTGGCCCGGTAATTACAATTACCTTCAAGAGTGGTGAGGGACTGGAGTCCGGCAAGACCAAGATCAAGTACAAGGATGTGCAGATCGGATTGGTAAAGAGCATCGTCATCGCCAAAGACCGTTCCCATGTGGTGGTTACCGCCGAACTGAACAAGGAGGCTGAGGGGCTTCTGGCCGAGGACACACGATTCTGGGTCGTCCGCGCCCGTATCTCTGGGGGGAGTGTTTCGGGCCTCGGTACTCTGATGGGTGGGTCCTACATAGGTGTGGACGCCGGCACGTCGTCGGGACAGCGATACGACTTCAAGGGACTTGAGCGGCCCCCCGTGATCAGCATGGACGTTCCGGGACGCCAATTTGTGCTGCACACCAAGGACATCGGCTCTCTGGATATATCTTCACCTCTCTTCTTCCGGCGGATGCAGGTCGGAGAAGTGGTTGCCTATGAGCTTGACAAGGACGGCAACGGGGTGACCCTCAAGGTCTTCGTAAGGTCCCCCTATGACAGGCACGTCAAAGCCAACACCATGTTCTGGCATGCCAGCGGCATCGACATCTCCTTTGACGCCAATGGAGTAAAGGTCAACACGGAATCGATGGCTTCAATCCTGCTGGGGGGGATCTCCTTTCAGTCCCCGGAGGAGAACCTGGAGTCACCACCGGCTGGTGCAAACAGCATCTTCACTCTGTTTGCCAGCAAGGAAGAGGCGATGAAACGCCCGGATACGGTTGTTGAAACCTATCTCCTGGTTTTCAAGGAATCGGTGCGCGGCCTCCCGATAGGCGCCCCGGTTGACCTGCGAGGCGTCACAGTCGGGGAGGTCAGCAAGATCAACCTGGAGCTGGACCCGCAGCGAAAGCAATTCTCGATGCCTGTGGAGATACAGTTCTTCCCGGAACGTCTGAAGGCCCGTTATCGTAAAAAGTTCCAGCAGAGCAAAGGGATGAGTTCTCGCGAACTGTTGGGCGCGCTCGTCGAGCATGGTTTCCGGGCCCAGTTGAGGAGCGGAAATCTGTTGACCGGCCAACTTTACGTCGCACTTGATTTTTTCCCCAAAGCGCCACCGGCAAAAATTGACTGGAGCAAGAGCCTGCCGGAACTCCCCACTATGGCCGGCAGCATGGAGCAATTCCAGACAACTCTGATGCAGATCGTACAGAAATTTGAGAAAATGCCGCTTGAGGAGCTTGCGGTCGATGCGCATAAGATGATCCAGAATCTTGATCTTACACTTAAAAGCGCCGATAAACTGATCAAAAACGTGGACGCCGCAATCGTGCCTGAAGCGCGTTCAATGATACTGGATGTACGCAAATCGCTGGAGGATGTGCGCAAGACGCTTGATGAGGCTCGCAAGACACTGGGAGAGGCGAAACAGACCCTTTCGTCAGACGCTCCCCTCCAGCTCGACCTTCGTGAAACCCTGCGCGAAATGGGCCGGGCCGCCCAGTCGCTGAGAGTTCTCGGCGACTACCTGGAACGCAATCCTGAAGCGCTGATCCGTGGCAAAAAGGAGGACGAAAGATGATTAGCACCAAGGAACACTTAAATATACGCACAAAAAAAAATCCCCTCCCCACTTGCGGGGGAGGGTTAGGGTGGTGGGGAAGTTGCTATGAAATCGGCGTGTTGCAGCTTCACCCACCCCCCAACCCCTTCCCGTCGAGGGAGGGGGAGTCCGTTTTCAAAAAATTTGCAAGAGGCTCAATAAGACAATTTATTGGTGTGGCGGTTCTCTGTATCGGCAGCGCCGTCGCCTTGACAGGATGCAGCAGATCCCCGCGGGTCAGCTTTTATACACTGGCGGGCGGGGCAGAAATCAGTAAGGTTAATCCATCAAGGAGTGCGCCCTCGGTATCAGTTGTCAACATCACGCTGCCCGATCTGGTAGATCGGCCACAGTTGGTAGAACGCGTCAGCGGCAACCGGGTGGAAATACTGGAGACCCACCGCTGGGCGGAAC
Organism: Desulfuromonadaceae bacterium; assembly: GCA_028712665.1. Classification (GTDB taxonomy): domain Bacteria; phylum Desulfobacterota; class Desulfuromonadia; order Geobacterales; family Pseudopelobacteraceae; genus JACRCG01. Next base: position 37,162 of record JAQTRC010000013.1, on the reverse strand, counting down.
CGTTGAAGAACGGGATTTCGCGCCTGCTTGCGGAAAACCTGGCCGGCAGGTTGGGATCGGACCGGGTGACGGCCTATCCGCAAAATTCCGTCAGCGATCCGGATTACAAGGTTTATGTTGATATTCAGCGTTTTGAATCCGTAGGCGATTCCGTCTCCGTGGATGCCATCTGGACCATACGCCGAAAATCTGACGGGGCGCCAGGGCGGAATAAAGAGGAGAAATCCAAAACGGGCCGTTCCCAAACGCGTGAATCGAGGGGTAAAGAAGGGTATGATGCTCTGGTTGAGGCATATAACCGGGCCATCATCTCCGTAAGCAACGACATTGCCAAGGCCATCATTTCTGAATGGCCCAACCTTTAATCGGAATCACAATTTATCTATAAATGCAGCGATAGCTGCGTGAACGTTTTCAGACCCCTCTCCGGCAAGAATCCCATGGCGGCTGAAATCGAAGGAAAGATACTTCTTCTCGCCGGACGCGATCTGATTGAACATGAGTGCGGTCATTTCGGGATCGACTTGCGGATCGCCTTGACCCTGCGCGACCAACACCGGAACCTTCACGTCCGCCAACCTCGCTTCCAGATCTTTCATGAAATGCTCAAGCGCCGAAAGCGCCGCTACCGGGACATCTGAATAGTTGATCTGAGGCCGTTCCGGAACAATCTCAAAATATTCTTTTGCCGCCCCGTGACAATGAATCGTATCCATTACTCTGTTCCAGGTTTTGACGGCAGATGTGAATCCTGTAGAGATCTCCTGCAGACGGAAGGGAGGGGAAACCGCAAAAACTCCGGCCAGTCGGGTAATACGTGCGGCGCAGTCCAACGCCAGGCCGCCGCCTAAAGAAAAACCTCCGACCACCACCCGCTTGCAGATACTGCTCATCAGGGCATAACCGATATCCACGGATTCAATCCAGTCGCTTCCGTTACGCGTTGCAAGGTCTTCAGGTGAAGTCCCGTGCCCGCGCAAGCGGAGACAATACACCCAATATCCTTTACCATGCAGATAGGTTGCAAGCTCCAGCATCTCGCGAGGGGCCGCCAGAAAACCATGCACAAGTACAACACCCAACCGCCGTGAACTCCCCTTAAGCAGAAACGGTGCGCCGACTGCGCGCTCTTTCGACTCTTCCGGGTGGCTAAAACGGAGATAATCAGCTTCAAATTGTTCAGCAGCCTGACGCAGCAGAACATCGGCAACCTGGTGCCGGACAAGCATTTCCGGCAACCACGCCATCCACAGCACATGGCGTTTAAGAGCTGACAGAGGTTGCACCTCATTGGCCGCCACGCCGAGCGGATTTTCGATTCGTATCCGGTTGAATTCTCTCCCTGCAGAAAATTTGGTTGAATTTCTGATCAAAAACCCCTCTTCGTTCCAGGCAACACCTGTTTCCTTGGCCAACGCCAGAAAATCACGGTATTTGTGGTACCGGTCATCCGTCAGCAAGGCTACCTGACCAATCTCAAGGCTCTGGTGGCAAAAGACCAGCGTTTTGTCCGGCACCAGATCGGTCAGCAGAAAAACGCGCCTCCGAAAATCATCCTCGGAAATTTTGTTAAAGGGGAGCGCCTTTAGCAACGATGTAAAAAGATGATCATGGTTGACCGTGGTCATGCTGTAAATCTCCGCCATGAAGCGGTGCATCAGGGCGGTCGCTTCCTGCCGCATTACCGGCAGGGATGGGAGCAGATCGTCAAAATTGATCTGCCGAAGGGAGAACATGTCTCTCTCTATCCGGGATGACGTTAGCGACTCTGCAACGGGGATGGCCTGGCCAAAGCGGATATCGATATCCACTCCCTCGAAAAACATGGTTCCCTCGGTCAACAGTTCCTCCCGCAACCGGTCTGAAATGTTGTCTGCAAAATGATTTACCAGCCTGCTGAATACGTTCTCCCGTGCCCGGAGGGGATAATAGGTCAGGTTTATCGGGACAATAGATGTTGTTTCCGTCAGAATCGGCATCATATTCTCAATCTGAAACATGTTCATCAGACGCTCTGCTTCTGCAGGGTTTTCTGTAAGGAGGTAATTCAGCCGTTTTCTATAAAATTCTGTGCGGAGCGCCAGATTTGCAGCCCCGGTATGCGCGGGCCGCCTTCCGCCACGGTGCAGACCGTAGAAGGAGGGACCGCTGACCGCTTCCTTGTCCTTGACCATCTGCCCTTCAGGGAAAATAATCCAGTTGGCCTCTCCGGTCAGAAGACTCTTGACGATCAGGCGGTCCCGATCCGGATTTTTGGTGGAAACAGCCCCGATAATTTCCAGAAAACCTCTCATAGGGCCTTCAAAAAAAGAGTGATCCGCCAACGACCAGACCGGCACATGGGTGTGAGCATAAATGTGATAGGGAAGCAAAAGGGTTTCGATGCGGGTAAAATGGTTGACGACAAAGATGATAGAACCCTGGGGAATCGTTTCCTGGCCGTGGGTCAGAACCTTGATTTTTGAGAAACCCTGCATCAGAGCAATCATCTGTCCTGTGGCAAGATAAGCGAAACTATTCATGGAAGTTCCTTTCCTCACCCCCTCTCATACAAATGTGCACCAGGCAACGGAGAGAGTAGCTATCGAGGAGTACGTCTTGCACGTTGAGGAGCTGTCGACGAAGACAACAACGTAATAGTTTGATTACGCTTGGTATCAGGCCGGAAGGTACTGCTTTGCAACAGCATCAAAACTTTCCAGCTGCCTAGACTGCCATTCCTGGTCGCGTCCAAGCTCGACCGCCATCAGAGCGGCCACACGGGGGGCAATTTCACGGCTGGCTTCGGCGTCCAGAAAGAGGGCCCTGGTGCGCCGGGCAAGCACATCTTCCACACTTCTCGCCCATTCGAAACGCGTAGCCCAGACGATTTCGCCGGCTGTATAGGGGAGGCGTGGGTGCAGTTGCTCTTTCCAGGCGGATTTTTCGCCTGTAAGCTGTTCAAGCAGCCCACGGTCGGAACCATAACCGTCCCATGATCCGGTGGGAGATGATGGCGGCTCCCATCCATGCAGGCGGAGTGAAGCGGTGGCCGACGGACGTGAATCAAGTCCCCCCTCCTTCGCGGCGGCATCAACCGCCGCAACGGCCATGCTTCGATAGGTGGTCCACTTGCCTCCTGTAATAGTCACAAGCCCCGAAGCGGAAACGGACAACAGGTATTCACGGCTCAGTTCCGCCGTTTTCTGGCCGGCTTTCCCTCTGGCCAACGGCCTGAGCCCTGCGAAAACAGTGAGAACATCCTGGCGGGTCGGCTGGCGTTCAAGGCAGCGCCCTGCATGGGCCAGCAGGAAATCTATCTCATCCGGCGATGGAGCCGGTTCCGGCGTGCTACTCTCAAGTGGCGTGTCCGTCGTGCCGACAATAACATGATCGTGCCAGGGAATCGCGAAAAAAACCCTTCCGTCATCGGTATGAGGGATCATGACGGCACATTTGCCGGGGAGAAATGAGCGGTCAAGAACCAGATGGGCCCCCTGGCTCACTGTTATCAGAGAAAGGGAGGAGGGGTCGGCCATCTGCCGCACTTGATCACACCAGACACCGGTTGCGTTGATCACTGCGCGGCCGGAGAGCAGATACTCCCTGCCGTTTTCACGATCCGTGGCTTTGACGACAGCCGCCATTCCAGCCTTTGTCGTGAGGCCGGTGACGTTCATGTAATTGAGTGGAGTCCCACCCAGATCGGCCAGGGACCGCGCCAGACAGATGGCCATCCGGGCATCATCAAACTGTCCGTCGTGGTAGATAATCCCCCCCCGAAGGTTTGTACGTCTTACGGTCGGAATGAGATCTATAGTTTCTTCCCGGCTTAAGTGACGCGAATGCTTCAACCCGTGAGCGCCTGACAGTAGATCGTACAACGCCATGCCGATGCCGTAGAAGGGGCGCTCCCACCATTTGTACAGCGGGATTGCAAAGGGAAAGTCATGTACAAGATGCGGGGCGTTCTGTAGCAGGATGTACCGTTCCCGAAGAGCCTCGCGAACAAGCGCAAGGTTCCCCTGTTGAAGGTAGCGGACTCCGCCGTGGATAAGCTTGGTGCTCCGGCTCGACGTCCCGCAGGCAAAGTCTCCCTGCTCCAACAAGAGGGTGCTGTATCCCCGGCTGACCGCATCGAGCGCTGTTCCAAGCCCGGTAGCTCCACCGCCGATCACGATGATGTCCCAAGACTTGGAATGATCGGCCAGTTTTAGTAGAAGCTCTTCCCTGGATGGATTCATGGCGCTTCCCGGTAACCGATTATCAGCAAGTTGGAACATATCCCGTTTATCGGGTTTAAAGGGATATCGCACACTGTTCCGGTCGGCATAATTTAGGCTATCTCCCCACTGGCTTCGCGTTGTACGGTTCGCCTGGACATCTTACCGGTCAGGCCAAAACTCATGCAACCGGGGGCGATAATAACCGATGTTGACGATGAGAGCAAATTGCTTATTCACTTTATCGGATGCCGGGAAAAATCTTGACAAAAAATCGAACCTGGCTATATGAGGGTTTCTCTTTTGTTGCTACAGGTGGTGGGATAGCTGAGAGACAAAAAGACGGGCGGAGCTTGATGCCCCGCCCGAATTAGAACATATTGCCTGTTTCAGCTCATTTTTCTTGCTTGTAATAGTTTACAAGCTCAATAACGTTTACAGCGATGCGATGCAAGAGATTACTTGCTATGGACCTTTTCTATATCGGTTAAATCATTACCAGGAGAGTGGCATCTGGTACACCCATAGACTCGCTGTATGGCATGTTCAACCGGAACTCTGCCATCGTGGCATGTTATGCAGGCATTGGCCGTTGGATTTGTCCGCCAGTTGCTGCCATTAATATTACCGGATTCAACATGACAGACCTGACAGTTATTAATTATGCCGGGGAATGTACTTTCAGAATAATCATGGGTTAGATTGATCACGTATGGCCCGCCTTGCAGTTTGCTGCCCATGTGTATCTTATGAATAATGTTCTCGAGTGCCACAGTCTCTCCGGTGCCTGGATCCTTGGTAGTCGGGTTGTGACAGGTCACGCATACTTCGATTTCATATGCGGCGTGAAGCTTGCCATTTGCGTGGCAGTTAGCGCAGTTTTTCATTTTGACTATATCACGGGTATCCGTCACAGAACCACCGGCCGGCACAAAATCATACCAGGCATTATTAGCGTCAATATTAGGTGTGCCAACTTTTGCGAAGGTCATTGCCACGCGATGAGTCTTGGTCGGTTCATACGTGACCGGATAGGGTATTTCAACGGTTTTATCGTATAACGGGTTAACTGGTACGCTATCAGTAGCGTATTTTCCAGGGGTGCCTTTCGATTTACTCGATACGTTGTGAGCATGGGTAACGTTTCTGATATCACCTTCGGGTGTTGCTGTTTTAAGAGCAAACGTATAGCTGAAGCTGCCGTCTGAGTTGGCGACAAGGGTGCCGTTATTTTCACCTTTGGTTTGCTTTTGCAGGCCTATGGATTCTATCTTGGTATTCCACTGGTTTGTGTAGCCGACCCAGTTTAATACTTCGGTCTCATCTTTTACCAGCTTTGCCAGTACAAATGTAGGTGTTGTGAACTTGGTCTTGTCTGTTACGGCAACCCCATTATCTGTAACCGTGAATGTCGCCGTGACCTGACCGGTTGTATCGTCAATCTTTACTCCGGAAATTTTAGCGTTCATGCTGCGCTTTGTTGCGTCTGAAGTAGCAGGCAAATTGGTCAGATGGTAACCGGAAATCTTTGATGCGGTGTGGCAGCCTGCGCAACCCGAATCGTTGGTGGCAGATCCGCCGGAATGACCGGTGCCCGTGCTCCAGTCAATACCGTCATGGCATGCGCCGCAAGCCGTACGGTTCGGTTTGGCCTGCCAGTTGCCGGCCTGTGGCGCTTTAGCGGCATTATGGCACTGGGTACAGTTGAGAACGCTGTTCCCTGGGGGATACGCAATATCATTAAAATTAATATCCCAGAAGTTATAACCTTTCTTGCTAAGCTTGTTTCCCATATGGATCTTGTGAATCAAAACAGGGAAATAGCCGAGTATCTCGTTGTCAGCTACCTGTATTGGGTTACCAGCGTCAAAAGAGCCGTTCACTGATGCCGTATTGGCTTCAAGAGCTCCTGCCTGCTTTGTGTGACACATTACGCAGAAGCGGACATCACCGCGTCCTCTTGAGTGAGTCCCGCCGCTCTTTGTCAACACGGTGCCCAAATCGGTATGACATTCATTACATGATGCAACACTGACAATATCGCGCACTACGCTTGGTGTTCCGCCAGCAGGAACAAAATCATAAACTATTGGCAAGGATGTCAAACGCGCTGTCTGGCCAGTCGGTATGCCATCAATAGTAAAACCGATACGGTGGGTTTGAGTTGCTACATACGGCACATTTGCTATGCTGCTGATGCTTTTGCCGAAAGTATAGACATACCTGCCGTCGCCGTTGTCGGTAAGTTTGCCGCCGCTGTCACTTGTGGGCCAGCCATTAGCGGCACCCGTAGCTGTTCGCAGAAGATAGTTGAGCCACTCGTCAGGCGCACCAGCAGTGCCCGGCACCAGAGTCGCTATTGTAAAGCGCATCAGCAAACTGGGGGAACTGGTGGTAAGACCTGAAACGCCCCTGCCATTCTGGTCAGTTATCTGGAAAGAGACCTCGGGCTTGCCCGAGTCCGGCACGACAACCTTTGATACCGTGCCGGAAACCACAAGCGTATTGATTTCGTCAGAATACATATCCTTGATGCTCTTCGGGCTTGGCGATTTTCCACCCCCGTTACTGCAACCGGACAACGAAAGCATGGCCAGCATGCAACCGGTGATAAAACAACAAATTTTCTTCTGTGTCATTTACTACCCTCCTTAAGATTTATTTAGTTTCATCCGGCAACTCCGGCTGGAAACTAATTTGTATCTGTATGCACTATTGGTTTAACCAATGCTCTTTAGCAACTTGTATGCCAGCAACACAACTCAAATAATAACGAATACTTGTCCATGATACGCGCTGACGCCAACGGATTTGCGTTCAATATCCGACGATCTGTTCCTTCAAAAATTCCGAAAAGAGAACATGATCGTAGGGATAACGGCAACAAATCAGATAAATTGTATTTTGTTCAGTATTCGGCGGCAAAGAAAGGTGAAACGAGAGGAGCTTCAGAAAACAGTGTTCAGGAGAGCTTTAACATATTGTTCAAAAGCGGGCGCTTGCGAATCAGGAGCAGGAAGGTTTCTGAATATGATATTTTTCCATTTTACTGTACAGAGTTCCACGGGCAACACCGAGAGCTTCGGCGGTCTGTGTAAGATGCCAATCCTTATCTTCCAGTACCGACCGGATCAGGGATTCTTCCGCAGAGGCGAGGGAACTGTCATGAAGTGTAAGCAAAAAGTCATTGTGAGAGGTTTGGCGTATCTCTTCGGGGAGGTGTTCCGGAAGTATATGACGTCCCTGGCAGAAAATTACGGAATGCTCGACAACATTAGCCAACTGGCGCACGTTGCCGGGCCAGGGGTAGTTGCAAATCAGTGTCAGGGCCGCTCCGTTGAACCCGGCAATCTGTTTTGCGGTTTTCCTCCGGTACAGTTCAAAAAAGAAATTGAGCAGCAACGGGATGTCGGATTTACGAGCTCGAAGTGATGGAGCCGACAATGAGACGACATTGATACGGTAGTAAAGATCCTCGCGGAAGGATTTGTCCTTCACGGCGGATGACAGATCCTGATTGGTGGCGCAGATCACCCTGACATCCACCTGGATCGTGTCAGTTCCGCCGACCCGCTGAAAGCTCCCCATTTCCAGAACGCGCAACAGCGCCACTTGGGTCTGTATCGGAATATCACCGATCTCGTCGAGAAAGATTGTTCCGCCCGAAGCAACTTCAAAAAAACCTGATTTTCTGGCCGTTGCGCCGGTAAAGGCACCTTTTTCGTGCCCAAAGAGAGCGCTGTTGATCAGAGTTTCAGTTAGCGCCGCGCAATTCACCCGGACAAACGGCTTATCGCTACGGGTGCTTCTGGCATGAATTGCCTCGGCGATCAACTCTTTGCCGGTGCCGCTTTCCCCTGTGATCAGCACCGTGGCGTCGCTCTGGGCCACCTGCCGGATCTTTTCAAAAAGCTCAAACATGATCTGATCCTTGCCGATCATGTTCTCAAAACGGAATTCGTCCCCAACTGGAGGCTGAGTCTCATTCAGCAGCATCCTATGCTCCAGGATTTTTCCCAGTTGACGCTGGACCATTACAATATCCAGAGGCTTCAGGATGTAATCGTAGGCGCCGCCCTTCATAGCTTTAACCGCCTTGTCGGCAGAATCGACTCCGGTAAGAATCAGGACAAAGATTTCGGGCCATCTGAGCTTGATTTCTTCAAGCAGGGCCAAGCCGTCCATTTGAGGCATCAGCAAATCGGTTAAAACGATTTCGGCTGACTCCTTCCGCAAGAGCCGCAACGCCTCTTCACCATTTGTGGCGGTCCTTATGCTAAAACGTTCATCGTCGGCCATGCTGCGGCAGAAGAGCCGACAGTAGGATGGCTCGTCATCCACGTACAAGATCCGGCATATTTCCTGGTTCATTATATTGTAACCTCTGACAATGATCTTTCAGCATTTCGCTCCACCGCTTCGGCGATAATCTTTTTCAGCTCCTCAGCCCTCCATGGTTTTGGCAGGAAGGCAAACAGCCTTTTCTGCTCCAGAGCTTCCTGTAACGCCTCGGCATCCGTAAATCCGGACAACAGGATTCTGGTCACAGTGGGCCACTCTCGGGAAACGTACCCAAGAAACTCAATCCCGTCCATGCCTGGCATCCGGTAGTCAGACAGTACTACGTGCACCGGATGAGTCTGGCGCAAAAATCGCAGACCATCCTCTGCCGAGCGCACAGGATGTACCTCCACATCCAGATCACACAACTGTCTACGGATGACGTTCAGTATATAGCTTTCATCGTCCACACACAGGATTTGGATTGTTTCAGGCATGGTTCGTCACCTGTGGCAATTTGCCGAGCGGAAGGTGTACGGTAAAAACAGTGCCTTCGCCGGGCACACTTACGACAGTGATATCGCCATGATGTTTATTGACAATCTCCCGGACAATCGACAACCCCAGCCCGGTCCCCACTCCGGACTCCTTGGTGGTAAAGAACGGTTCAAACAGCTTGGGGAGATTCTCTTCGGCGATGCCGCAGCCGGTATCGGCAATGGCGACAAAGATGTTTTCCCGGTCCGACCATGTGCGGATCTTTATTTCGCCCCACTGCCCGATAGATTGCGAGGCATTGATCAAAAGATTCATGAAAACCTGGTTGAGCTGCTGCGGATAACAGAGAATATGAGGAATATCACCATACTCTTTTTTTATATCTGCCTTGTAGCGCAACTTGTTCCAGACGATGTTGAGTGTGCTTTCCAAACATCCGTGAATATCGGCCAGGCGGGCTTCCTTCTCATCCATGCGCGAAAAACCTTTCAGGTTAAGCACAATCGTGTTGACTCTCTCGGTTCCTTCAAGGGATTCGTCAAGAACTGCGCTGAACTCCTCCAGCACGTAGTCAACCTTCAATCTGCGGCGGTGCTCCTCAACCCCGCGCAACCATTCCGCCGACCCGTACCTCTGCAAGACGTCATGCTGTATGGCAACAAAGGCGGCAAGCTTGTTCCAATAGTTCTTGAGAACCTCCAAATTGCCGGCCACAAAGCCTATCGGATTGTTTATATCATGGGCCACACTGGCTGCAAGTTGACCGATACAGGCCATCCGGTCCTGCTGTTGGATGGTTGCCTGGTGGGTCTGGAGATTTCGGTACGCCTCTTCCAGTTCAGCGTGACTGGCCTCAAGCTGCAGGTTCAGTTGCCTCAATTCATTGGTGCGATCCAGCACCCTTTGTTCAAGGTATTCATTCAGCGTTACCAGGCTTTCCTCAGCCCGTCGACGTTCAATAACCTCGAACTCAAGTTGTTTATTCGTCTCAGCCTGTTTTTCGAATTCAATGCCAAGTTGCTGCCGGTTTTCCAAAAGCCGACGATCCACCCGGCCTAAAACCTGAAAAGAATAAAAAAACAGCCCAGCGCACACCAGCAGGCTGAAAGAGGCCACCTGCACAATAAATACTCTAAAAGACGATATATTATCGGTTAGATCTGCAAAAAGGACAAATTTACCGACCGGTTTTTGGGCTACGTCCAGCAGTGGAAAAGAATTAGCGTGGTACGTTCGACCATGGACTTCCAGTTTTCTCCCGTTTTTTCCGGAAACCTGATCAGTCGCAAGAAAGGTTGCGACAACCCGGGGCGGTATGGTAGCCGTTTGATCGATCAGCACCCTGTCCGGGAGAAGGTTCCAGTCGGCATTCCGGCCGAGCATCTGCATCCCTTCCTCCCATGCAGCACGGTCAAGATGTTGTTTGTCAAGGGCCACGACAAAGTCGGCCAGGGTAAAGTCATTGAGTTCTTTAAGGATATGGTCGTACTCCTGTCCAAGCTCAATATACCCGATCAACTTCTTGTTAACTTTCCACGGGTAAACAACCCGGAGGGTGAATGTGCCACTTCGGCCAAGCTCCAGCCCCGAAACGGTCCTCCCCTGAGCCATTGCCTGTTGTTTTGTAAATCGTGGCATGGACGCGCTTTTGTCGTCAGGATTGTACACGCGGAGGACAATTGCGCCATATTCATCGTAAAAGTAGAAATGGGTGATCTGCTGCTGGCTGAATAATCGTTTCAATATTGGGGAGCCATGTTTTAAAAGCACTCCCCGCTCTTTCGCTCTCATGGCATCTTGAAATTGATTTTGATCTGCAATGAATTCAATTGCGGATGTCATGTAACTTGTATGATTGGCAATAAGGTTGTTTAAAATAAGCTGAACCCTCTGATAGCGGTTGTCGAGACCTCTTTCATAATCATCCATCCTTATACGATAGGTGGTGTAGACGAAGCAACCGGTGAGGATGATAAAAGTGAGGGTCAGTGGAATCAGCACCTGACTTCTGATATTTTTTTTCAACATGCTGTTTGCCTTACACGGAATCAACCAGAATTACAATTTTAAGCTACTAGCTTGAAAGTATACGATATATAAAATGTGGAGTACAGAGAAAGCATGGGAGAGGCGTGGGAAATCTTTGGAATGGAGTCAGATAATAAACCGTGAATATTCAATATATGGAATATCAGGATGAGACACTAATATGTAGCGAGTTGACGTTTGCAGTTGTCTGGAAAAATCTTGACAAAAAATCGAACCTGGTTCTATATACCAATAATTGACGCAGAGGTGAAGTATGAGGCTGAGTAACGAAGAGCATATGCAGATCAGCGACTTGTCCGAGATGCTGGGCATCTCGACCAGGACAATCCGTCTGTATGAAAAACTGGGGTTGGTAGAACCTCCCAAGCGAACTGACGGACGAGTCAGGTATTATGAAAAAGCGGATGTAAAGCGTTTCAAGTTTGTTCTGAAGGTAAAGGAGCTTGGGCTTACTCTGGAAGAGATGAAGGAATTGGCTCAGCTATATGACAAGGAGCACAAGGTGCCTGAGAAGATCATGCCGCGATTGACCGAACTGCTGGACACCCACTTGAAAAGTATAAAGCAGAAGGTTTCAACTCTTCAATCGCTCGAAAAAGATGTTACCGCCTATCGTCAACGGATCGTCGATCAATTCAATCTTGTCAAGTAGCGGCATTAACGTGGATGAGTTTTTTCGTAATTTGCCTCTGTTTCTTTTTGGATACTGAACTGTTTTGCGACCAGCTTTTGCAGTTTTTCTATTTGAACGCTCCCCAAGATTTTTTCCCGAACAATCCCATTCCTGTCGAGGATAAAAATAGTCGGGAAGCCAATAACGCCATACTCCTCCGAGATCATCGCACGTTCATCCGACAGCAGAGTAAAGGTCCATCCGTTGGCATTTGCATATGAGTCGACGATCTCTTTGTTATCTCCCACATTAACAGCCAGAACCGCCAGACCCCTCTCCTTGTTGTTACCGTAAAATGCTTCAAGCAGTTTTATTTTGTCTCCACAGCATGAATTACGCCAGAAATAGATGACAACAATTTTATCCTTGAACTGTTTGAGGCTGACAAACTTACCATGGTTGTCGTTACCTGAAATCTCCGGCGAATTGTCGCCGATCTTAAGCAACTGCTTTTTGTCACAACCTGGACAAAAACAGAGGATTATCAGAACTAACGGGACTGCCCAACAGATCGGACTGAAAATATTCAGATATTTATACGATGGTTTCATTTTTCCCGTTTTTCAGAATTTTCGGCGCCATCTTCAAGATTGGTATTAATCGGAGGGGTTTCCGTAACTCATTGCCTGACTCCAGTGGTTGCTGACAGGTGAGTTATACTACATCGCCCGGCTGTTTATCATATAAAATATTATGATTCGAGATTTGATTTTATGTGTTAATGTCGTGCGCCACATTTGACAACATCTGATTCGGAATGAGAGAATGATTTTCAAAATTTCTGAGGAACAGCACAATAACGTCAAGATCATGGTGATCGACGATGATTACTCTACCCACGCAAGCCTCAAGGATCTGCTTGAAATTGAAGGAAGCGAGATCTTTTTTTCCACGGATGAGGAAACAGCCCTCTCTGCTCTAGGAAATTTTACACCCGATATCTTTCTGATCGGCCTTAACCAACAGAAAACCTCCGGATTTAATATTTGTAAAATACTCAAGCAATTAGTGAGGTTACGAGATATTCCGGTTATTTTTCTGAGCAGTGTCGAGGATACGGATAGCAAACTCAGAGCTTTTGATCTCGGTGCAGTTGATTATATTACCAAACCATTTTATTTTGCCGAAGTTCGCGCCAGAGTGGCGGTTCATCTACGGTTGCGCAAGCTGCAGAACAAGCTTGAATTCCAGCAGATAATGGAGCGTAAGGTTCGGGAGATTTCCGAGGCGCAACTTGCAACAATTTTCGCCTTGGCAAAACTGGCGGAGCAACGGGATGTAGACACCGGAGCCCACCTGGAAAGGGTTCGGGAATTCTGCCGCCTGCTGGCGGAACGACTGGCGAAAAGCTCTCCTTATGACGCAAGCATCACCCCGGAATTCATAGAATGCATCCAGCACGCCTCACCTCTGCATGATGTAGGCAAAGTAGCCATCCCGGACAGTATTCTTCTAAAAAAAGGGATACTGACGCCTGAAGAATTCGAGATCATGAAAAGCCATACGATCATTGGCGCTGAGAACATGCAGAGTGTCTATAATCAATACTCCGGCAACATCTTCATCGGCATGGGGATTGAAATAGCTCTCTATCACCACGAAAAGTGGGATGGGACAGGTTATCCCGACGGCCTCATCGGCAGAAATATTCCTCTCTCTGCTCGAATAATGGCGTTGGCGGATGTATATGATGCGCTTCGTTCAGACCGCTGCTATCGCAAGGGGATGGGGCATAAGCAGGTAATATCGATGATCAGGAAAGGGAAAGGAACCCATTTCGACCCAGTCATCGTCAAGGCTTTTTTAGAGCTGGAAAAAACCTTTAATACTGTTTCGGAGTTTTCCCTTTAGGACTTTGCTGGTATATTTACCATATCCACAAGCAATCACCCCGCCATCTCGTAAACCCCGTTCAAACTGTACACATACCGCTCCAAAACCCTCTGATAGCGATTCTCATCGACTTGCGCCTTGCGGATCAGCTTCATGCAATATCCCATCTGTGCTTCGGTGCTGGACGGCTTGCTGTAAAGCTGCAGTGCAAATCTGGACATGTCGCGCACCATGAAGTCGAAAATCTGATCAACTAGATCGTCATCTGTTCCCAAAAGGGCGGCGTTTTCAAGGATCAGCTGCCCGTAGACCACCAGCGTGAAGATCTCGCCTACAGTCAGCAGGAAGTCGATGTCCTTCTGCTGGGCCGCATCCGGTGTCGCCTTGAACAGGAACTCGCGGAACAGTTTGATCTGCTCGCGGAATATCTGCACATTGGGCAGAGCGGAGCTGTCGTAGACCGGGCGGTAATCGTGGAACTGAATCTTCCCGAGACCTCTTGCCGCTCCCTGATGGAAGAGATAATCATCGTTGACCGGATCGAGGCGGCGCGGCACGACCGGGTACTCGGCCGGATTGAAGAAATAGTTCTGCATGAACTTGACGATCAGCGCTATGTTGACGTGAACTGTCCCCTCCAGCTTCGGCAAGCCTCTGATATCCCTGGTGGCGTTTTCAAAATACATCTCCTTTTCAAAGCCTTTGGCTGCGATCACATCCCAGAGCAGGTTGATGACATCCTCTCCCTGGGTAGTCACCTTCATCTTGACCACCGGATTGTAGAGCAGGTAGCGGCGATCCTCCTCCGAAGCAGAACGGAGGTAATCCGAAGCTCGCAAGGCAAAAAGTTTCATTGCTGCCAGACGGGCATAGGCATCGACAAACATCTGCTTGACATGGGAGAAATCGGTGACATGCATACCGTAGAGGTTGCGCGAAGAGGCGTGATTGATAGCCTCGTAGAAAGCGTGGGTGCAGATGCCGATGCTGGCCCATCCCAGGTTGTACTTGCCGATATTGACGGTGTTGAGGGTCGCGTTCCAGGCTTCATCCCCTTTGGAAAGGATGTCGGCCTCTGCCACCGGATAGTCGTGCAGCACGAACTCGGCAACGTAGGACTGGGTGGGGGTGATGTTTTTGACCAGTTCGTATTTCTCATGCTTGCTGTTGACGACAAAGAAGGCATATCCGCCGCCGTCCGGTTCCCGTCCGAAGACCGAAACAAAAGCCGCTTCATTGCCGTTGCCGATGTAGTATTTATCTCCCCGCGCCAGGTAGTTGCCCTCTCCGGCCGGGATCAGCAGCATGTCGCTGGCATAGATATCGGCGCCATGCTCTTTCTCGGACAACCCGAAGGCAAAGATCTCTCCGTTATCCAGCAGCTCTGCCGCCTTGCGCTTCAACTCATCATTGGGGCTCATCCAGATCGGCCCCAGTCCCAGGATGGTGACCTGCCAGGCATACCAGTAGCAGAGGCCGTAAAAGCCTAGCAACTCATTAAAGGGCACCAGACGCGAGGTGTCCCATCGACACTCCTTGTCTCCATAACCGGCGGGGGTCAGGAGGGTGGCAAAGATCTTTTCCCGCTTGATAAAGTCGAGAAAGTCCCGATACCAGACCCGGTCAAGATCGTCCTGTTTAAGGCTCTTTTTCCCTTTAGCTTCAAAGAACGCAACGGTTTTGCGCAGGATCTCGTTCAAAACCGGATCGGGATGAGCATCAGCCAGCTGTTTGGGATTAAGCAATAACATTGTCTATTCTCCTATAATCGGAATTGTTTTATTGACGGACTTCTTTTTCAGGAGGTTCCGCAGGCTCTTCTTGACGCCGCTTACGACAAAGGGTGTCAGACGTTTTTTCTCTTTCAATATCTGCATGTACAGATCTTTGCGTTTCAATGGCGGCAGTTCCCGGCTGGTGGCCGGGATCATCCTGAGCGCCCCCTGTTTGCAGGCGCTGATGCAGGCGCCGCAACCGAGGCAGATTTCTTCGGCAACCAGGGCGTAACGATCGCTCTTCTGCTCAAACCTTACCTCTTTCGGCAGGGCGATAGCCTTGACGTTACAGGCGCGGAAGCAGGCGCCGCAGTAGTTGCATTGATCTTTATCGATAACGGCGCAAAAACCGGTTTTGGCGACTCCGTTAAGGTACCCCATCTGTACCCCGGCCAGCAGTTCGCAGCAGCAGCTGCAGCAATTGCAGATGAAAGATGGTTTGTGACGGATATTATCGGTTATGTGGGTCAAGTTCAGCGCTCTTGCCTTATCGAGGAGAGCCAGCAGTTCGTCCACGCTCTTCTCCTGGGCGAAACCACGGCGTGCCATAAAACGGGCTGCGCTCCCCAGCGAGATGCAGATACCCTCAACCGGCGCTCCTTTAGCGCAAGTTTCGCCCAGATGCTCTTTCTTGTGGCGGCAGTAACACATCCCCGCCGCGCCGAAACCAGCCTCCCGGATGATTTCACGGGCGCGGTCATAGCTGGTAACTTCCGAGGTGACCGGGATATGTTCTTCGTAGAGAAGCGAACGGGTCAGCGGGGTCTTGCTGCCGAAGAATTCTCCGGCCTGACTCTCTTCAAGATACTCCCTCATAAGCAGGGCCAGGTGCGGGAGCGGCAGGTCGCTCCGGTTCTTCATGAAGGTAAGCTCGAAGAAACCAATCAAGCCTGGCAGCAGCAGGTAATAGACCTCGCCGCCATAAGGCATGTCCATCACCAGGCCTTTGTCGGCCATCCTCTCCAGGAGCGGCAACAGTTCGTCTTCTGAGAATTTGGTCAGCTTGCTCAACTCGGGGAGAGTCGCCTCTTCCAACGGAAACCGGGAGGCTACAAAAGCTTCCCGTTCATCGAACAACAGCGCAAGAATCTCTCGCAGCTTTTCACAATCCACCAGACCTATCGGGTACTTGTTGAGGCGGTCGATAAGAGGCACGATACTGCTTTTTGAACCGAGATGATGACCCATGACGTATCTCCATAACAAATATGTAATAGAACGCGGATTATCGCGGATGCAGCGGATTAACGCAGTTTATAAAAACTTTGTTCTGATTGGTTTATCAGCGAAAATCCGCTTAAATCCGGATTATTTCGCGTTCTATTGCCTTTAATTGTTTTGTGTGCCGCTCCGAGAGAATTCAATCAAATCGTGTAAAATCAGGTTTCCTCCGCTGCATGAAGGCCTGCAGCGCCTCGGCCGCCTCCGGCGACTTAAGACGCGCAAGGAACTGCCGCCCCTCTTCTGCGATGGTTTCCCGCAACTGATCCGCATAGTCGCGCTTGAGCAGTTTCTTTGCCAGACGCACAGCTGCCGCCGGTTGGGCCGCCAGCTGCAATGCCCTGCTCCGGGCGAACGCTTCAACATCGCCATCCTGGCAGACCTCTGTGATAATGCCGAGGCTGAAGGCCTTGTCGGCGTTGAAAGTTTCACCCATCAGCAACAGTCCCGCAGCGCGCTGGTGTCCCATGATTCTGGGGAGCAGGAGTGTGGAACCTGCTTCGGGACAGAGACCAAGGTTGACGAACGGCATCTGGAAAGTGGCTCCGCTCGCGGCGTAGACCAGTTCACAGTGCAGCAGCATCGTGACGCCGACCCCCACCGCCATACCATTGACCGCCGCCACAATAGGCTTGCGGGCCTCGCTGATGGCGATCAGAAACTGCATGACCGGACTTTCCGGTCCGGTTGGAGGCGCATTCAGAAAATCGGCCAGATCATTGCCGCTGGTGAAACACTCCTCGCTTCCGAGGATCAGGATGACCCGCACCGTGTCATCACTCTCCCCCTTTTTAAGGCCATCCGCCAGCGCCTGATACATTGCCAGATTCAGGGCATTTTTCTTGTCCGGCCTGTTGATGCGAAGCGTAAGGACAGCCTCGCATATTTCACTCTGGATCTGATCTCTGCTCTTCATATAGTTAACTCCTTGGTAATGTTGACTATTTTGCAAATTTGCTGAAGATCTGGTGCAGAGCAAAAAGCTCCGGATGCAAGGCTTGCGAAACCTGAGGAATGAGGCGTACTCATGATGTACGCTGCAGTGACGAAGGTTGAGCGTAACGCAGCAGATGGACTTTTTGCGAAGCCCTTTATGCCATCGCCTTAATGCTCTCCGGTATCGCTACCGTTTTATTTTTTATGCTGTCAAAACAGACCATTGTGGTGCGTGCGGTGGCGTAGGTTTTCTCATTGCCGTCATGGATCCGGTACTCCAGATCGAAACTGGATCGCCCTGTTTTAGACATCCAGAGCGTAACAATGACTTCGTCATAGAGCGTGATCGGGATCTTGAACTCGCATTCAGCCCGCGCAACGAGGGTGAATATTCCATGCTGCGAGACTTCCCTGAAAAAATCATTGAACAGCTTGACCCGCGCCGTTTCCAGATAGGTGAAGTAAACGGCGCTGTTCACATGGCCATAGGCGTCTAAATCGGAAAACCTCAACTCGATGCTGGTTGAATAGGTTTGTGGCATCTATCTGCTCCTTGGATATGATTGATGTTGCCGCAGCCATTCCAAAATCTGGGGAAAATGGTCATGCACGGCATCGGGATGGGTAAGCATGGTTATATGATCGTAGTCATGCCGGTTGCCATTTTTGCGCGAAAGGAGAGTATACCGCCTCTCCTGCCTCCCCGCTGACTCCATGAAATCATGCACATCACGGGGGTGTCCCAAGGCATGGTCGTTTTGCGCGGCAATATACCAGATCGGCGGCAGGGAGAGCTTTTTGACCGCCGCACCGTAGTCGAAACCATCATCGGAATCGACCCAGGCGTCGTTCTTTACCCAGGCCGCACTCTGACGATATGATTTGGCCGTTTCGCTGTCAGAGCCGATCCGAAGCTGCCGAGCCGGTAGATAACCGTATATACGGCACGCCACTGGACAGAGCCACCTCCAGACCAGCTCCACCTTGAGGATGCGCTGGATGTTCCAAACCCGGATGGTCCGTTTACTGCCGAGATAAACCAGAGAACCGATCAGCCTTATATATTCGGGAAATCGCGCCAGAACGGATGAAAAGAGTACCCCGCCCCACGAATGGGCAACCCACTGCTGTGGAATCGGACCGCGCAGTTTAATGACAGCTTCGACGCATGCCGGAATATCCTCGGTTATCGCCTCGGTCTGACCGAAACATGAGATCCGGCTTATGGGAGGTTTACTTTTTCCCCGTCCCCGCAGGTCGGCGACATAAACATCGTAACCGTTGCGGGCCAGGTAGATAGCCAACCCCCTTCCGGATCCGGAGTAGAAGATCCGGCCATTCTCGATGGCTCCGTGCAGCATGATAACCGGAGGCCCCGGTTCGGCGCCGGCAAACCTCTGGAGGTTCAGAATATCCCCGCCCGGCAATGGCACCGGTATTGATTGCTGGCGAACACTCCTCATAATTCCTTGATCTGAAACAGGATTTATTCCTTGCCGAGCATTCCGTCCTTCAGAGTGTCGTCAGCCGGCTTATCACCAAGATAAATGGCAAGAACTCCTCTGGCCAGTTTGTTGGATGGAATGCTTCCCAATGACTTGCCATTATGACTGGCCGAGACAGTCCCATCGGCAGCGAGAATCAGATCGACGACGTCTCCCCGATTGAAATCAGAGGTGAAGAGCGAAAGAAATTTTTTCACTTCGGGGGAGCCGGCCAGGCCAGGTGAGTTGTTGACAAAACCCTCATTGAAAGCCTCTGTGATTTTTTCTTTACCAACCTTTGAATGCAGAAAAATCATCCTGATCAGTTTGTCTCCGCTGTCGCTCAGTGCGGCAGGGGCTGTTGAAAGGCGTTTGGAGGCATACAGCGATCCGATGTAGACCTTGATAAAGAACTTTTTCCGGAGCCCGTAGCCGTTCAATTTCAGTTGCTGGCCGTTGACCGTCACTGCCGGTTCAATATTGACACCGGCCACTTCCAGAGCATTTGACCAGCTGGCAAAAAATAGTGTCAGAATAAGCGCTGCAAACAGATTCTTCATAATGGTTCCCTCGCTCCCTGAATTCAGCCGATCTCTCGACCGGCTGTAAAACCCTGATGAATAGCGTCAAATACCATAGCCGGCTTGACGGCATCTCCTGCAACCCGAAAGCGGATGCCGCATGCTGCCGCCAGTTCCTGGAGCGGATTGCAGGAACGCGTTCCTACAGCCAGCAGTACGGAGTCGGCGGGAATATCTTCGACCTTCCCTTCGCAATCGATTCTTACGCAATCGGCGGCGATCTCGATCACTCTGGCCGTTGCCCTGGTCTTGACGCCAAAACGTTCTACATCCTGCATCATACCCCAGCGGGTGCTCTTGCCGAAATTTGTGCCCAGTTCCCCCAGCATTTCAACTACCGTCACATCTTTGCTGCCGCTTGTTGCCAGTCCGTACAGATCTTCGACTTTTTCCGCTCCATGAACCAGCAGAAATTTGAGCGCCTCTCCTGAAAGAGTGCCTTTCTCCGCCAGCAGCAGAGCTGTCTCAATGCCGACCGCGCCGCCGCCGATTATAACTACCCGTCTTCCGGTCATGGCCTCTCCTGTCAAAACATCCCAGGCCTGGAGCACATGAGGCAACTCGACGCCAGGAATAGCGGGAGTGATCGGCATACCTCCCGTGGCGAGAATCAATGCATCGGGGCTGGACTCTTTCAGAAACTGATCATCGACTCTGGAGTTTAACAGCACCGTGGTGCCGGACAATTCGAGCTGCCTTTCGAGGTCGGCGGCCAGTTCCAGAAATTCCTCCCGTCCAGGGGGTGCGCCTGCCAAAAGGAGCTGTCCGCCAAGATGGCCGCTCGACTCGTGCAGTGTCACCCGGTGACCGCGCTCTGCAGCGGAAATGGCCGCACTCATGCCGGCTGCCCCGCCGCCAACAACCGTCACGTTCAATGGCTGGTCTGTTTTACAGATCGCCCGCTTTCTTTCGTAGCCCGCTCTCGGGTTGCAGAGGCATTCCACCGCCTTCATCTTGAAAAGATTATCGAAACAGCCCTGTGCACAGGCGACGCAATGGACGATGTCGGCTTCGTGCCGGCTGCGGGCCTTCTCGGGAAAGAAGGGGTCGGCGATCAGCGCCCGTCCGACCGCCACCATGTCGCACTGACCGTCGGCAATCATCTCACGCGCCAGATCGGGGTCGTTAATTCGGTGGCTGGCTATGACCGGTATATTGACAAGCTCTTTGATGCCGCGTGCGAGATAGCCGAAAACACCGCGCGGCACTTCCGCGACTATCTGCGGTACCTGGGCTTCATGCCACCCCACGTTTATGCAGAGGGCATCCACCCCGGCTTCCGCAAGCCTGACGGCGTACTCCTGGAGTTCCTGACGGCTGGAGCCCCCCTTCATGAATTCGTTGCCGTTCATCCTTACCAATAGCGGGAACTCTGCCCCTACCGATGAGCGGACCGCACCAATGACCTCCAAGCCGAAACGGATGCGGTTTTCGAAGTCGCCTCCGTACTGGTCGTCACGTTTATTGGTCAATGGAGAGAGGAATTCGCTGATCAGGTAGCCGGTGCCGGACAGGATCTCAACGGCATCGAAGCCGGACTCCTTGACTCGCCCCGCTGCCTGGGCAAAGCGTTCAATGATCGACTCTATTTCGCCTGCTTCCAGCTCACGCGGTGTCTCGCGGGTCAGGCGTGAAGGGATAGCCGAAGGGGCCACCGGCTTTTTCCCCCCCATCAGCATGGAGTGGTTGTAGCGTCCGGCATGGTTCAACTGAACCGAAGAACGGGCGCCGTTGTCACGGATAGCAGTTGCCAGACGGGTCAGCCCCGGTATGTATATGTCCTTGTGTGCGCCGATGTTGCCCGGATTGCCGGAGAGTTCGTCCACAGTTGCATACCCTACGGTTATCATACCGGCGCCGCCGCGAGCCCGTTCGGCATAGAAATCCACCAGCTGGTCGCTGACCGCATAATTCCCGGCCATATTCATATGCATGGCGGGCATATATATACGGTTTTTCAACTGCAAACGGTTGATGGTAATCGGCTGGAAAAGCGGATCGATCATTGTATCTCCCTTCTACACAACTGACTCATACAGTGCATGCACCTCATCAAACAGCCCGATCTGTTGAAGCGAGGCTTTAAGCAGGGCCGGGTTTTCGATGAAATCCAGCATGAAGATAATTTCGGATATCTTCAGGTAGACAAAGAACGGATCTTCCAGTTTCCCCTGGAAAAGGCGGTCAATAATTTCGTCGAGAGCAAGTTCTTTCAGCGGCAGCAACTGTACGGACCGTTCCAGTAGTGTCTTCACATAAAAAAGAATCGCACCCTCCACACCCTTGACATACTGGCGGTGCCCCGGCATGATCCTGAGGCCGCGCAGCTGCGCCAATTTGATGAGCGAGGCGCAATAGGCCTCGTAGTTGCGGAAGCGCTCTTCAAATGTCTCAAGATCGATATCCAGGAGCGGAGCTTGAAAAATGTTTCGAAGAAGGATATCTCCGGACACTGCGAACTCCCCGGCCAGATAGACCAGATCGCTCTGGGTATGCCCCGGGCAGGCCAGCCATGATATGCCAATGCCTTGAAGTTCATCCGACTCCTCGACTATCCTGTATCTCTCCGGCGTCGCGGGGAAAATCTTGTTCCGCTCGAAAGATTCCCGCAGTTTATCTGCGAAGTCGTTGCTGAATCCGTATCTGTTTAGCAGTCTGCCGATACATGCCACTCTCTCGATATGGCGGTTGAACTTGATGGAATCCGAACGTGGTATGTAAACTTCGGCGCTGCTGTTTTTGAGAACGAAGTTGGCCAGACCGTAATGGTCGACGTGACAATGGGTTATGAACAGGTATTTAAGGCGTGAAAGATCGACACTCCGCTGCAGGCAAGCCACCCCTTCAGGTGTGGGTGGCCCGGTGTCGAACAGCGCCAGACCGCCGCTCAACTCGGCGGTATAAAAATGGGCTTCTCCGACAATGTAAGGGGTTTGTACAGTGTGCTGCTGCATGGTACTCCGGTTTGTTCGCACGCAATCGAGCTGCGTAACCCCTCCCAGCCTCCCCTTAATCTAAGGGGAGGGGAATTCATCCCCCCTCTTTGGTAAAGAGGGGGTTAGGGGGAGTTATGGTTGGTTTTGTTTATAAAATATACCTATCCGCTTCTATGGAGGCTGCAGCCAGCAGGCGTTTTGCCTTGAGCAGCCCGGTGGCATCGTATTTGGTAAACCTGCGGATGCCGGCCAGCAGCATGGTCAGGGTATCCCCCTCCTCGATGTAGTAGGCGGCGCGGCGCGCGGCGGATGCCGCTGTTTCAGCGCTGTTGAAGGTGAACACCTTCACGGCGGCGCTGACTGAGGCTTTCTTGCTCTCGCTCAGTTTCGGCAGGATCTTCTCGGCGCGCAGCACGGTGCTCTCGATCGCGAAGATGTTGATCGCCAGATCGGCCACAGCCATCAGGATCTCCTGCTCGTCCTTGATCGTATCCATGAATTTCTGTACACCGCTGCCGGCCAGCACCAGGAACGCCTGTTTCAGATTGGCGATCAGAACCTTCTCAGACGCAAACGGAACAGAATCGTCAAGCTCGTCAAAAGATGGCGACATCAGTGACTCAAAGGCCTTCATCGCCTCTTTCTGGAGCGGAATTTCGCCTTTCATGGCCCGCCGGAGGATAATGCCGGGGATCAGCAGACGGTTGATCTCGTTGGTTCCTTCCCAGATCCGGTTGATCCGCTCGTCACGATAGTACCCCTCGGCGGCGTATTCCTGAATGAAACCGTAGCCGCCATGAATCTGGACTACCGCATCGACAACGTCTGCAAGCATCTCGCTACAGAAAACCTTCGCGATGGCGCACTCGACCGAGTATTCCTCGATCCCCTGCTGATAGGTTTCATAGTAGTTGTCAGTCCCTTTCGGAAGGGTGGCAAGACGGTCGTCGATCAGACCCGCCAGACGGTAGACGAGCGATTCCGATGCGAAGATGGCGGCGCTCATGTCGGCAATCTTTTCCTGAATGGCTCCGAAGGATCCGATAGTCACACCGAAGGCTTTGCGTTCGTTGGCATATTTGATCCCGGTGGTAATTGCTATCTTGGCAGCGCCGGTAACTCCGGCCCCGAGCTTGAAGCGCCCCACGTTGAGGACGTTGAAGGCTATCTTGTGCCCTTTGCCGATCTCACCCAGCAAATTTTCAACCGGTACCTTGGCATCTTCCAGGATAATCTGGGTGGTGGATGACCCTCTGACCCCCATCTTGTTCTCTTCCGCCCCGACGCTTAGGCCTTCGGTGCTCCGCTCGACCAGGAAGCCGGTGAAATGCTGCTTGTCGATCTTGGCAAACACCGTGTAGAGGTTGGCTATGCCGCCATTTGTGATGAACTGCTTGGTGCCGTTGAGGATATAATGCTTCCCGTCAGCGGATAGAGTGGCGGTCGCCGCGGCCCCCAGCGCATCGCTGCCTGAGCCGGGCTCTGTCAGACAGTAGGCCGCAATCCACTCACCGGAAATTATTTTGCCGAGATACTTCTCTTTCTGCTCTTTGGTGCCGTAGTAGACGAGCGGCAATGTGCCGATGCCGGTATGGGCGGAGTAGGTCACGGAAAACGAGCCGGCCTGGGCCAGCTTTTCGGCAGCCAACATGCTGGTGGCTTTGTCCAATTCCAACCCACCGTACTCCTCCGGGGCATCGATCATAAGCAGTCCCAGCTCACCACACTTTTTCATCAGTTCTACCGTCAACGGAAGATTATGATGCTCTATCTCCTCGCGATGCGGAATAACCTCGTTCAGGACGAACTGTTCGGTTGTATCGCCGATTTGCCGTTGCTCATCGCTGAAATCCTCCGGCGTAAAGACATCGTCCTTGCCTGCTTCCGTGATCAGATATTCGGCGCCTTTGAATAATTTTGCAGCCATTTTGTCACCTCGTGTTTGGAAATATGGTAATTGTTTACGGTCTCATAACTCCCCCAGCCCCCTCTTATCTTAAGAGGGGGGTGAAAGGCTCCTCCCCTTAGTGTAAGGGGAGGCGGGGGAGGGGTTACTACATCTTCTCAAAAATCCCTGCTGCACCCATCCCGCCGCCGATACACATGGATACGATGCCGTAGCGGGTATCCGTGCGCTGCATCTCCTGGAGGATGCTTGCGGTCAGTTTGGCTCCTGTACAGCCGAGCGGGTGACCGAGGGCGATCGCCCCGCCGTTCACGTTGACCCTGGCGGGATCAATTCCCAGCTCCTTGACGCAGGCCAAAGATTGAGCCGCGAATGCCTCGTTAAGTTCGATCAGGCCGATGTCGTTCAGAGTCAAACCGGCAAGTTTCAGCGCGGCAGGTATGGCCGCCACCGGACCGATTCCCATCAACTCAGGGGGCACACCTTTGACGGCAAAGGCGACGAAGCGTGCCAACGGTTTTTTACCGATCTTTTTGAGGTACTCCTCGGAGACAACCAGCACCGCAGCAGCACCGTCGGTCATCTGGGAGGAGTTACCGGCAGTGACCGTGCCGGTCGCCTTGAAGGCCGGTTTCAATCTGGCCAGCCCTGCGGCGGTAGTATCGCTCCGGACACCATCATCGGTATCGACCAGCTCCCTGTTCCGTTTCATTTTTCCGTTTACCAGGAGGCAGTTCTCCACCTCGACCGGAATGATTTCATCCTTGAACTTGCCAGCAGCGATCGCGGCGGCCGCCTTGGCGTGGCTGGAGGCGGCAAATGCGTCCTGCTCTTCGCGGGTGACGCTGTATTTATCAGCGACCAGCTCTGCGGTAATTCCCATAGATGCGAAGGCTTCGGGCCAACTGGCCATCAAGGCGGGATTGGCGCTGTACTTCCCCCCCCCCATCGGAATCATGCTCATGCTTTCGGCTCCCCCTGCAATGATGCAGTCGGCAAATCCGGCCATGATCCGTTCCGCCGCCGAGGCTATAGTCTGCAGGCCGGAGGAGCAGAAACGGTTGACCGTCTGGGCCGGAACCTCGATCGGCACGCCGGCCTTCATTGCCGCGACGCGGGCGAAGTTCATCCCCTGTTCAGCCTCGGGGAAGGCGCAGCCGATAATGATGTCTTCAACATCGTGCGGGTCTATGCCGGTTCTCTCCAGCAGCCCCTTAATGGCAACCGCCGCCAGATCGTCCGGACGAACATCCTTTAATTTCCCTTTTTTTGCCCGGCAGCCGGGGGTGCGGTAGGCAGCCAGAATATATGCGTTTCTCATTGTGTCCTCCTATTTCGATTTCTTTTATCTCTGCTGTAGCCATAACCCCACCCTGCCTCCCCTTAACTTAAGTGGAGGAGATAATCCTGCGTTCCCCCTCTTAACATAAGAGGGGGGAGGGGGAGTTACACCTTAATTCCGCAGCGGCTTCCCTTTTTTAAGCATATGCTGGATCCGTTCCAGGGTCTTCTTCTGCCCGCAGAGCCTTATAAAGGCCTCTCTCTCCAACTCCAGCAGGTACTCCTCGGTAATCAGGGTGCCGGCAGGAACATCCCCGCCGGTGATGACTTCCGCCACCATGCCTGCCAGATACTGGTCATACTCGGAGATAAAGCCGCCCTGCTGCATATTCCAGAGCTGCGACTTGATACTGGCGGCCACGCTCCGGCCTGGCGCCTTGAGGTCGATAAGCGGCCGGCCGGGACGGTAGTTGGCTGCCAGTGAGATCGCTTTCAGTTTGGCGTCATGAATGCGTTTGTCTATATCCATGGTGATGGCATCCCCCTGCCTCATAAAGCCCATCGGAATCAGCTCGGCAGCCGACATACTGACCTTGGCCATCGCAATATTCATAAAATTCTTGAAAATGAACGGTGTTGCATCCATCTCGTATTCCTCGGCCAGTTTAATGGCGCGGATACACATCTCCTTTGTGCCGCCGCCGGCCGGGAGCAGGCCGACTCCGAGTTCTACAAGCCCCATGTAGGTTTCGGCATGTGGAATGATTGCATCGGAGTGCAGGCAGGTCTCACAACCGCCACCCATAACCAGGTTGTGTGGCGCGGCTACGACAGGGATCTTTGAATATTTTATCGCCATCATCGCCTTCTGGAACCCTTTGACTGTCATGGCTATCTCGTCGAATGCCCCTTCGGCTATAGCCATCACGAGCAACATCAGGTTGGCGCCGGCAGAGAACATGCTTCCTTCATTGGCGATAACGAGGCCGACCCCTTCTTCTTCGGTACGCTTGATAGCTTTATGAACCATGGAGAGTATTTCGCCGCCTATGGCGTTCATCTTGGTGTGGAACTCAAGGCAGAATACTCCGTCGCCCAGATCGACCAGAGAAGCTCCGCTGTTCTTTTCCAAAACCATGTTGTTCTTCTTGAGGAGCTGGAGGCTTATCTGCCCCTGTTTCTGAGGAATTTCGCAGTATTTCCCTTCAAGAATGCTATAGTAGTAATTGAGTCCGTTCTCGAACTTGTAGAAGCGATCGATTGTTTTAAGTCCCGCCGGAACCGGCACCCCATCCTTTTCGGCCCGCTCCACAAAACTGGGTACACCGATCGCATCCAGCATCTCGAATGGCCCCAGTTCCCAATTGAAGCCCCATTTCATCGCATTGTCGATATTGACGATGTCGTCGGCGATCTCCGGAATCCGGTTGTAGGTATAGATCAGGGTGTCGCGCAGGTTGCTCCAGGCAAATTGGGCCCCCTTGTCGCTGCCGTTAATAACCGCAGAAAGACGTTTGGCCGGATCGTCGATAGACTTGGCCGCTTCAATCGACGCGAACTTGGGACGCTGCGACGGCGCATACTGGCCGGTTTTATAATCGTAGTAGAAAAACTCCTGCCCCTTCTCCCCTTTGACTTTCTTGAAGAATCCCTCCTTGCTCTTGTTCCCGAGCAACCCCTTGGTCACCATATCTTTTATAAAATCAGGGAATTTGAAGATGTCGCGCTGTTCGTCATCGACAAGCAGATCATAAGAATTTCCGGCTACATGCCGGAGCGTATCGATGCCGACCAGATCGGCAGTGCGGAAGGCCGCGCTTTTAGGGCGGGCGGTGGCCGGGCCTGCTACGGCATCGACCTCCTCAACGGTCATGCCGGTTTCCATCATGATGCGTACGCAGTTGCAGATAGCAAATACACCGATACGGTTGGCGATAAAGTTAGGGGTATCTTTTGCGTAGACAATCCCCTTGCCGAGCCTCTTCGAAATGAAGTCAGCCATAAAGGCGGTTACTGCCGGATCGGTATCGGAGCAGGATACTATCTCCAGCAGACGCATGTAACGGGGCGGGTTAAAGAAATGTGTGACCAGGAAGTTCTTCCGGACGCTCTCGGGGAGGCATTGGGCCATCTCGTTGACCGACAGACCGCTGGTGTTTGTCGAAAGGATCGCACCCTCTTTCAGATTCGGCACGACTTTTTCGGTGAAGAGCTGCTTCTTGATCGCCATGTTCTCGATGACAACCTCGACCACCCAGTCGCATTCCTTAAGCTTTTGCATGTCATCGTCAAAATTTCCGACCTCGATGTTGGCCGCATAACCTGGCAGAAAGAAGGGGGCAGGTTTCATCTTCAGCAGCCCGTCCCGTCCGGCAGTTGCAATGCGGTTGCGCACTCTGCTCTCCGTGATTCCGAGTCCGTCCGCAGCCTCGGCATCGGTCGGTTCACGCGGCACGATATCCAGCAAAAGCACTTGAATGCCCGCGTTGGCGAGATGTGCCGCGATGGTCGCCCCCATCACCCCCGCCCCCAGAACCGCTACTCTATTGATCTGTTTCATCATGCTCCTCCCTGTCGGTAACAAATGTGCCTGTTTCAATTGATATGATCGGCGTACATATCCTCTATCTTATGTTTATATTTCTCATAGATGATCTTGCGCCGCAGTTTCAAGGTAGGAGTCAGTTCACCCCCCTCAATCGAGAAATCATGCGCCAGCAGCACGAACTTCTTGATGGTTTCATAGGGGGCAAGGCGGCTGTTTATTTCTGCAAGCCGCTGCTCGAACAACTTTTGAACCGGCTCGTGCATGACCAGATCATCCAGTTCGTAGTAGTCGATATGCTTCTCTTTGGCAAGTTCCAGCAGGCGCTCCAGATTCGGCACAATCAGTGCGGTAAGATATGGTTTGCGATCACCGTACACAAAGGCGGAAGAAACGTACTTATCCATCTTCAGTTCGTTTTCTATCGGCTGGGGTGCGATGTTTTTTCCACCTGCAGTGATGATCATCTCTTTTTTGCGATCGGTAATAATTATGAAGCCATCCTCTATATGTCCGATATCTCCGGTCTTGAACCACCCGTTCTGGAACGCCTCGGCCGTGGCGGCCGGATCATTATAATAACCGAGCATGACCTGAGGCCCCTTAACGAGGATTTCTCCATCCTCGGCGATTTTAAACTCTGTCTTATTAAGAGCGACTCCAACAGAACCGAATCGTATATGTTCGAAATTATTGAAGCTGAGCGCCGGACTTGTTTCGGTCAGTCCATACCCTTCAAAAATCGGGATGCCGATGACCCAGAAAAATTCATTTATCGTCCTGTCCAGGGGAGCTCCGCCCGAGCAGAACAGTTTCATCTTGCCGCCGAACTTGGCTCTGATTTTACTGAAAATAATACGGTCAGCCAGCGAGTATTCCAAGTTCAAAAGTGCAGATGGTTGCTTATGTATATAAGTTGCGGCCACATATTTTTTGCCAACTTCTACCGCCCAGTGAAATAGTGCTTTTTTAACAGCAGGCATCTGATGGGCATTCTCGAAGATCCGGTGATATATTTTTTCAAACAGACGCGGGACAGACACCATCACTGTCGGTTTCACTTCCGTCATATTTTCCGCAACCTTTTCGATGCTATCGGCAAAAGCCATCAGGGCGCCGTTGCGGATTGTCATGTAGTAACCGGCTGTTCTTTCAAGAATGTGGCTCAATGGGAGAAAGCTCAGCAACACATCATCCCTGTCGATTGCTCCGCTCTGTTCCGTCAAATACTGGGTGTTGGTCAGGATGTTGTTGTGAGAAAGCATGACCCCTTTAGGTACGCCGGTGGTGCCGGATGTATAGATCAGAGTCAGCATGTCATCCGGCGCAATCCGGTCGATTACCGCTTCGATTTCCTTTTTCTCTTCTTCGGTTATGGCTGAATCGATCTCGGAAAGTTGATAGAACGTGGTGACCGGCAGCGACGGGTCGCCAAGGAAGCGCTCAAATGAGACTACAAGCTCCAACCCAGGCATCGCTTCCCTGACTTTTAGCAGCTTTGTGTACTGGAACTTTCCGGACACGAATACTATCCTTGCCCCGGAGTGATTTATCATGTACTCGATCTGTTCGGGGGTATTCGTCGGATAAATCGGCACTGTAGCGCTGCCGGTGCACAAAATCCCCATGTCCGCAATAACCCAGCCGGCACGATTTTCCGAGAGAATTGCAATCCGGTCCCCCGGCTTTACGTGCATCCTGCCGAGCCCCCTGGCAACCATCAACGCCCGCTCATAGTAAGCGGCGTATGTCAGGGTGACAAAGGCCCCCTGTTTGCGATATTTGAGGGCCAGCCTGCCGCTGAATTCTTTTGCATTACTCCTGAGCATGTCAGGTACGGAGCTATAGATCGGACTGCCCATACTTAAACCTCCGTGTACTTAACTTTTATGTCAAGGTACGCCTACTTGACATGCGTGTCAAGTATAATTTTATTCTATTTTCGTTTTCAGAATTATATTTGGATAAAATGCATATCAGCTTTCATCCATACTGCAGCAGTTACCAATTTTTGCGGCATCATCTCTGAAATCTTTATTTAAGAAGGATATATTTTGTTCTTGACACGAGCGTCAAGGTGTAATAGCTTGCCCGAAAATGCCGTTCTATAATTCAAAACTCAGGCAGACTGTCAGAAAAATAGTTTTTCGATGAAATGTTCAGGGCCTCTTTCTGTAACCGCATACTATTCATAAGGGTAAACAGCTACGAATGGGGGGTGATTCGGAACCGCGCAATAAAAGGAGCAGTTGTAGCAGAGGTCATGAGGGAAGCATTGAGGATGTGCATGAAATACAATGAAAGAGCACACATACGGAAAGGAGTTTTGAAATGAAAAATAAACTGGTTCTGGCATGTACACTGGCGACCCTGGCAGGGACAGCATCCCTGGCTCTGGCGGCAGGTTTGAAAGTGAATGAGCAGGGAGCGAAGGCAATGGCGATGGGAAATGCCTTTGTCGCACAGGCCGATGACCCTACCGCGCTCTTCCATAACCCTGCCGGGATTGCGTTCCTCAAGGGAACTCAAGTCAACCTCGGCTCTACGGTTCTTTATGTGCCGTCTACCGAGTTTAACGGCACGGCCCCCTTAAGCGGCAACGCGCCACTCGGTGTCGGAAGCGCCTCGACAAAAGAAAATGCCAAGAATGATATTTTCATCGCGCCAACCGTCTATGCAACATATTCGTTTGAAAATATTCCGCTCTCCCTGGGTTTAGCTGTAAACGCCATTTACCCACTGGCAAAGAGCTGGGATGAGAGCAGCGCCTTCCGTGCCGAGATCATGAACATCGCGGTTAAACCGATCAATTTTCAACCAACCGTGGCGTATCGTTTTGACGACTGGAACCTCGCGGTTGCCGCAGGACTGGATATTACCCATGCTATAGTCACCCTGCAAAGAATGGCCTACTCCCCCAATGCAGCAATTGCGAACTCGGCCTACGAGCTTGGTAACATGGGGCTTGACGGGACCGCAACCGATGTCGGCTATAACCTGGGCCTGAAATGGAAACCGATGCCAAATCTCTCCTTTGGTGCTGCCTACCGGAGCGAGATCGAGCTAAAGATCAAGGGTAATGGGAACTTCCTTGCGACTACACCGGCCGGTTTTGACATTATCGGCATGACAACCGGCGCGACCTCCCCCTATTCTCGTACCCGTGTCTCCTCTACAGTCTCATCCACCATCATCCTTCCGGACAGCCTGGGCCTCGGCGTTGCCTGGCAACCGACAGAAAAGCTTACGTTGGAATTCGACGCCGAGCGAACCGGCTGGAGTTCAATGAAAAAACTGGAGTTCAAATTTGACAGCCCGCAGTTTTCCAACTTCAACGGCAAACCTAAGCCACTTAATTGGAAAGATGTCTGGTGCTACAAATTCGGCGGGCAATACGCTCTGACAAAAAATATCGATCTTCGTGCCGGTTACATGTACGACACCAACCCCATTCCTGATTCAACCCTCGGGCCGGTCCTTCCCGACTCCGACCGGCACAGCTTCAGCATCGGCCAGGGTTTTCACAACGACATGTTTGCGCTTGATCTTGCCTACATGTGGACCCACTTCGTGGAGAGAACTGTCAACAACCAGAACATGGCGGAACTTACAGGGGCGAACGGCACCTACAAGAGTGATGTCCATCTCTTCGGCGGTTCAATCACCGTCAAGTTTTAACGGTTTGCCGCTTGACCTCTTTTTAAGGGATGAAGTAGAGGATCTGTTAACAGCTAACAAACTAATTTAACAATAGAAAATAGAGAGGTAATGCCATGAAAGCAAGTATTATGAGACTTCTGCTATATCTCAGCTTCATACTGGTAACAGGCTGCTCCAGTTCTGATCCGTCCGGCACCAACAGTCCCAGCAACGTCACCGGCAATGGGGCGGTGTTCAACCCGGTAACCGGGGATGTGCCGTTGCCAAACGTTCTTGCCACCGCCACCGCAGCCGACCCGCTCGCCGGAAGGAGTGCCAACAAGCCGATGACTCCCCCGGAGGCGCTGGCATATATCAACAAATATGAAGTGGCTTCAACCAACGCTGTAGCGGGTGTGAACGCCCCGATTTACATCAGGTTCGCAAGTCCGGTGAGCGCTGCTACTGTAACTGCTGCCAACGTCAAAGTATTTCAGTTGACACCGGATAGCACCAGCAGTTCTGCCACGGAAAACAGTCCGCTCGGCTTTACGGATGTAACAGCCATGTTTAGTTTCAGGTATACCGCCGGAAGCACGGATCTGTTCCTGTTCCCCAGCTTTCCTCTCTCCCCCGCGACGCGTTATCTGTATGTCGTAACTAACAGGGTGCTTGACGCCGCCAGCGGCAAACCGATCGTCAGCTCATCCTATTTCGATATTCTTAAAGACAAGTACGAACTTGTCGGTCCGTTCGCCGCGCTGGAAGCGGTCCGCGCCAACGTCATGAGCGGCGCCAATATCAAATTTTCCGGTTATGCCAAGGTCATGGATGATCTGATTTCGGCCTCTGCAACGACAACCGTCACAAAACGCGATGACATCGCCCTGATGGGACGCTTCATCACAACCGGCGCGGGATTTGTATCAAAAGACGCCATCGGAACCATGATGCCGGTTGAAAGCGCCCTGCGCGCTTTTGCTGCCGGTCCCGCATTGGGGGGATTGAGCGGCAAAACCTGGACAAACTCGGTAACGGTGACCACTCCTGCCGGACTCACTCCGGCGGCTTACTGGACCTCTGTCACCGGTTCGACAGCTACACTTCCGACAACTGTTGCGAGCATTGTAACCGGCACAATCAACAGCGCCCAGCTCTCGATAGACCCTGTTGTAAAAAATGCCAACTTGAGCAGCATGGATCTGACAGGCGTAACGTTAGGCGGTCTGCCGGCCTATAATCCAGCAGCTGGTGTAGTACAACCGTTCAGGGACGGCACAGGTGCTTTAACCGGTTATTATCATACTACTACCGCCGTACCGTTTCTGCTTATCACTCCGACGGTTCCGACCGGTAAAGTAGTCATCTTCCAGCATGGAATAACCGGCCAGAAAGAGCAGGCAGTGGCTGTTGCGGGATCGCTTACAGCCGCAGGTTACACAGTAGTGGCAATAGATCTGCCGCTCCACGGCGCCCTGGCTGTGCCTACCCATACAACAGGAGCTGTCTGGGGCCAGGATTTCATGGCGGTTGGAGCGCCATTGGCCACACGCTCAAACGTGCAGCAGGCCGCGTTTAACCTTAACCGTCTTGAGCTGACAATGAGAACAGGGGGCTTTGCCGCCCAGGGGATTGTGCCGACGCCAACCGTTGACATCAAATACGTCAGCATCAGTCTCGGTTCTATAGTAGGCGCTTACTATCTGGCTGGAAATACTACACTTTCCACGACCGGCTATCCATACACACAGACTACCCTGAATAGCGACATGAAAGGTTTCCTGAGCGTCCCCGGCGGCCGTCTCGCCTATCTGCTGATGGACAGCCCCGCTTTCAGCAGCAGTATAAACGCAGGATTGGCGGCAGTTGGGGTAGTTGCGCGAACGCCTACCTACAATAATTTTTTCCAGGTGACACAGAGCATAGTTGACACGGTGGACCCTGCGACAATGACTACCCCGCTCGCATCAGGTCTGCCGTCACGCCTCTCCGGGCGTATTGCAATCCAGGAGGCCACCGGAGGCGATCTGGTTATTCCTAATGCCAACACCCGCTACTTCGGCAGCGCTTTGGGCGGTCGCGCGGTATTAGGCGCAGCCGGAGCTGCAGTTGCACCTGGATTCAAGCAGCTTGGCTATAACGGAAGCACGGCGCCTCCGGTTGCGTTCATGTCGCCGTTTGCCGTTGCTGCAACATCCGCAGCCGATACAACACCAACAGAAGGGTATTTCCAGTTCAACCAGACCGGCATAAGTCATGGTTTCCTGCTCGATCCGACAGGGTCCGCCACAGCGACAGGCTTAGCCCAGAGGCAGATGGTGTACTTCCTGAAACTGGGAATTGTAGTCGATCCTACCGTTTCCGGGGCTGCACTTCCCAAACCGGTCGCCAGGATAGTTCCAGGCCTGGCCGGCGAAATACTGTTGCCGCCAGTGCTGAAAATATTCGGATACTAAACGGTTTGGCAGTATAAGCGTAACAGTGAAGGCGGGGCTTCGGCCCCGCCTTCTGTCATATTACCCATAACAAATCCGTGGAGGAAGCAGATGCAGGAAGATATTTTCAGGACATTGCAGGAGAGTTATCAGAAGGGTGTATTCAACGTGCCTACCACATTTTATTTCTCGATAGACGACATCAGGAAAACGCTGACCCTCGATGCGGAGAACTGCGTCATCGAGGATGGCAAAACTGTTGAAGAGGCGGATTGCGTCTGCAAGACAAGCGCCGCAATGTTTAACAGGATCTGGAACGAAGGGTACCGGCCGGGAATCATGGACTTTATGGGGGGGAGCATCAAATCAAACGCTCCGCAACTCTTGCAGCAGTTACTGACCGCCTTTGGCAAGTAGCCGGTTTACTCCGGCATATTTATGGGGGGAGAACGGAAACAGATAGACGGATTCGGGGTCGGGATCATGATCCTGCTTTGCGCCGTCTGGGGTTTGCATCAGGTTGCGATAAAAGTGGCTGCGCCAGACATCGCACCGATCATGCAGATTGCTCTCCGCTCCGGTATCAGCGCGGTACTTGTCGCCATTGTGATAAGATCTGGCTGGGGTAACTTTATCCTGCGCGATGGCACGTTCCGTCCCGGCATCATTGTTGGAATTCTTTTTGCTGCCGAGTTTCTCTGCATCGCCGAAGGGCTTCGCTTCACATCCGCCTCTCATATGGCTGTATTTCTCTACACCGCGCCGGTCTTTACCGCACTGGGCCTGCACTGCTTTCTGCCGGCCGAAAAACTTCGTCCGCAGCAGTGGTTGGGGATAGCCATTGCCTTTGCCGGCATCGCAACCGCTTTTACTGGAGGTTCTCAGTACGCCGGGTTTAGTTCGCGGATGCTCTGGGGCGATTTTCTGGGCGTGCTTGCCGGCGCCGGTTGGGGCGCAACAACCGTTATCATACGTTGTACGGCTCTGTCGGAAGCCCCCCCTACGAAGACCCTGCTATACCAACTTGTGGCAGCCTTCATTCTATTACTGCTCTACGCCGTCTGTTCAGGTCAGGCGGGCAATATCTCGATGACCCGGATTGCCTGGGCAAGCCTGCTGTTTCAGGGGGTGGTGATTACCTTCGCCAGCTATCTTGCCTGGTTCTGGTTATTACGGCGGTATCTCGCATCAAGACTTGCGGTTTTCTCTTTTATGTCGCCATTATTTGGCGTATCTTTCGGTGTGATTCTGCTGCATGATTCTGTAGACGCCTACTTCGCCATCGGAGCCGTAATGGTGCTGGCCGGAATCACAATAGTAAGCCGGCCCAATCTTTTTCGGCTATCCACAAACGGGATAACCTAACATGTTTAAGATACAATTTACTGATGAAACCCGTTTCGGAATATATTTCCTTCTGGGACTGCTGGGGCTGATCTTATTTCTGCTCATTCTCAGTTTTTTTCTTGGGGGAGATGAAAAAGCGGCTGTTGTTGAGAAGGAAAAAGAAAAAGTAGTTATCATAACCCAGCCGGAACAGAAAACTCCCATTCAGAAACCACCTCCCGAATCGGTTGTCAGCACGGTAAGGGATGCGATGAAAAAAGGGAACTATTCTACTGCGTATATCGAAATCAACCCTGTTTCCAAAGGCTCGCCCGAATACGAAGAAATCCGTAAACAAGCCGCAGAAGAGAGCCAAAGGCGTAAGGCGCCGGGAGTTCGCAAGGAAGCAGGCGCATCACCCGGCGCTCCGCTCCGCTATCTGGACGAGTCAACACCCCGCGACCGGGCAAAGGATGCAATATACGTCTATTTTGTAGACATCTCAGGCGCACTCTGGCCCCGTTTCTGCATCCAGGCCGCTGCGCAACGCCCACTCGGGATCACCGGATTCACAATAAACGCAGACAAAATTAAAATTGAATTTATTGCGTCTCCAATCAAGGTTGAGAATACCGAAAAAGGGGTGGCCGAATGGTATGATGTGCCACTTGACCGGCGCGGCTATGAGGCCGTAAAAGCAATGATCAAGGCCAAGAATGTCACACTGACAATTACCGGAAGCAGAGGCAAAACGACTCGTGAAGTGACTGACAAAGAGAAAAAAGGATTTCGGAATATTCTTGATGGCTATACCGCCCTTGGAGGAAACCTGAATTATTTACAGGAGAACAAGCCTGCACCTTCCACTCCTCACAAAAAACATCCTTGAGTATCACTCCGGCAAATGCGAAAAGAGTTGCTTGAAATCCGACAACATATCAGCGGACGTATGACCATATGAAACATCTGCATGTGACTTGCGCAATTATCGAACATGATGGGTTGATTCTCGCCGCCCGACGAAGCGCCAATATGAGCCTCCCCCTCAAGTGGGAGTTTCCGGGTGGGAAGATTAATCATGGCGAATCCCCAGAAGAGTGTCTCCGGCGTGAGATAGTTGAAGAGTTGGGTATCGAGATTAACGTGAGGAAAAGCCTTCCTGTCACTACGCACGATTACCCGGCGTTCAAGGTTACGCTTTACCCGTTCGTATGTTCAATCGGGACAGAAAATATAGTTCTACATGAACATTCCGCGATGATATGGCTATCACCGGAGAGACTGCATACGCTCGATTGGGCCGAGGCCGACTTGCCGGTGATCCGATCATATCTTGCGGAATATACGGCTCTCCCCTGATGATGCCGGTACGAGTTGGCAGTAATAACATCCCGCTGGACAGAGCTTCCTCCGCTCTGATAGAGTAATCCGCTTATGAAAATCAAACGGCTTGAAATAAACGGCTTCAAGAGTTTTGCCGAGAAAACGGTACTGGACTTCCAGCAGAATGTGACCGCCGTAGTCGGTCCGAACGGCTGCGGAAAGTCCAACATCGTGGACG
>JAQTRC010000103.1 GCA_028712665.1 Desulfuromonadaceae bacterium | reverse complement strand
TCTCGGAGGCTTTAAGACGGACGAACAGGGATTCCCGGCTCTGATCCAGGGATGTCCGGACAGTACTGAAGATATCATAGACCGACTCCATCCGGGATCCCATGTCGGATAGAAAACTGTCAACTATAGCGCCTGCCGCCGCAGCACCTACAGAACCTGCCAAAGTTTTTTCAGTATACCGTTTCAGATTCGGAAGCTCGAATTCGGGTACCAACCCCTCGGCATTAACCGCTCGATTACCGACATAGTGACGGATTGCTTTCCTGGCCTCAGTCTCGCCTATGAACTTGGTCATCAGCGTAACGAACTGAGTAATCGAAACCGGTTTGGAGAGGCGTTTTGTTTCGGTATGGCGGTGGTGGCGGAGTTCGGACTCAAAAGTTCCTATGAATTTGCGAACCTGTTCATGTTCCAATTCAGTCTGTTTTAACAGTATCGAACAGATTATGTAGGCGGCGACATTGAACAGCATACTCCAGAACAGGGAGTGGCTCCAGAGATCCATTCCGGTAAGACCGAAGAGGGCGGTTGGTTTTAGAAGCGCAATGTCAAATGGACCCTCGGTAAGCAGATCTGCCGGCAGCCAGCCCGACTTGCTGAACGAGGGGAGCAGCAGGGTGTAGAACCAGATGATAAAACCAAGCAGGATGCCGCTGATCGCGCCGGCCTTGTTGCCGCGTCTCCAGTAGAGGCCGCCAAGCATGGCCGGCAAAAACTGGGATGCAGCCGAAAAAGAGATCAGCCCCATATTGACGAGCGTGTAAGAGTCGCCCACGACCAGGAAATAGAAGTATCCGAGCATTACGACCATAAATATTCCAAAACGCTTGAGGTTGATCAGCAGTACCGGGAACCAGGAGCGGGGAGTGAAGCGTACTATGACCGGCATGAATATGTGGTTCAGCAACATCGTCGAAATTGCGACAGATTCGACCATGATCATGCCGGAAGCGGCGGAGAGTCCCCCCAGAAAAGCCAGTAATGCAATCCCTTTGTGACCGGTAAAAAGTGGTATGTTGAGCACAAAAAAATCTGCGCCGCTGTTGCTGCCGGTAGTGAGAATGCCTCCCAGGGCGATCGGCATCACAAAGAGGTTGATCAGGAACAGATATGCCGGAAAGAGCCACATGGAAGTGGATACATGACGCACATTGGAGTTTTCTATCACCATGACGTGGAACTGCCGCGGCAGGAGCATGATTGCCCCCATTGACAAAAACAGCAAGGTAAACGTCGGGATGTATTCCGGGTCGCTGCTTGTGGTATCGAAAGTGAACAGCCTGGAAAACTGTTCTGGATTGAAAGCCTTGAAACGAGCAAATATGTCTGTAAATCCGTCAAAAAGTACGTATGTTACAAAAATGCCGACCCCCAGCAAACTGACAAGTTTTACCAGTGACTCGAACGCAACCGCAGCCATCAGTCCTTCGTGGCGTTCGGAAGAGACCAGCCGGCGGGCGCCGAAAATAATGCTGAAAAGGGCAAGTATCAGGGCAAATAGCAGTCCTACAGGAACATCCATTTCCGGAACTGAACCACCGAATGTAATTTTGCCGGCGCTTAATCCACTGACAAGATGGAAACTGGTGGAGACGGCTTTTATCTGCAGAGCGATATAGGGCATTATGCCGAGGATGGCAATCAGCGTGACAAGTGCGCCAAGCCAGGATGATTTACCATAGCGGAGGCTGATAAAGTCTGCAATCGAGGTAATATTGTTTTCTTTGCTGATCCGGATGATGCGCTTGAGCAGGAATAACCATGAAAATGCCGTCAGCGAAGGGCCGAGGTAGATCAGGAGGAAATCTATTCCGGTGGTGGCCGCCTTCCCCACACTGCCGTAGAATGTCCATGATGTGCAGTAAACTGCAATCGACAATGAATAGACTATCGGATTGCTGATTACGCTCCGTCCGGCTCCCTTGCGACGATGTGCGTACCAGGCGATCAGGAATATAAGCGCCGTGTAGATCGCGGATATTGATGCCGCGTAGGCGACTCCTGTATTCATGGCTCTTTTTTATGGTCAGGGTTTGAGCTGAATGATGTGAAGGCGCGCATAAAAAGGTAAATGACAAAGATTGAGAACGCCCATCCTGCAGTCAAGTAGATGAACATAAGCGGGAATCCCAGTATCGTGACAGGTTTGTTGAATATCTGCAGAAATGGGAACGTCATCATTATTATTCCCAGGATGAAAAAAATTATCCAGGATTCGCGCAGTTGGAGGTGATGCATCACCCTGGAGAAAATTGGCTTCATAACCGGTTCAGTTCCTGGTAGATCATGCTGGTAAGACGCCATGAAGCGCTATTCGAAGTGACCGGAATAATATTGCCTTCTATTTCGGAGGGATAATCAAAATCGGCCTTCTGAAGTTCCAAGAGTTCCATCCTGCCATCGGAAACCGAAGGGGCGCCGGCAATACGTCCAGACAGCCTTTTTCTCTGTTCGTCATGATCGCAGGAAACCATCAGGATGATAAACGCGGCATTACTACGAGCAGCCAGCCGGACAAATATGGACCGTTCCATGGCATTTCGGAAACTGGCGTCAACTATGACCGAATTGCCGGCGGCAAGCTCGCATTCCGCCAGCCGCTCCAGTTCTCCGTAGGTTCTTTCCGAGACGGATTCTTCGTAAAGCCCCTGGCCATACTCTTCATGCACCGCCGTTTCGGGCGGCACCCCTGAGATTTTTTTTCGAATAAAATCCGAGCTGAAGGCTTTCATGCCGAGTTCAAAGGCCAGCTGCTTCGCCAGGGTGCTTTTGCCGCACCCCATCGTCCCGCAGGTGATAAACAGGGTTGGGGGAAGACGGAGCCTTTCGATGTAGCCTCTTGCCAGTCTGAAGTACCGGATCGCCCGCCTCTTGGCCATATCATGGGCTTCAGTTATAATCCCGCTGTCATTTAAAAGGAAACTTTCAACTTTTCCGCGAACGACCGCTCGATAGATCTTGTAAAAATCGATCAGTTTCGTGAGCTCCGGGTCTCCGGATGCCTCAAGGTAAGATCCGATTACAACATCGGACAGATCGCTCCGGTTATGGAAATCGAGGTCCATAAGCAGAAAAGCTATATCGGCCGCTGTGTCGCAGAAGCGGAAACGATCGCTGAATTCGATGCAGTCGAAAATATATACCCTGCCATCGACCAGGCAGATGTTTTCAAGGTGAATATCGCCATCGCATTCACGGATATAACCCTGCTCCACGCGACGGCTGAAGAGGTTCAGGTTGGTTTCCGCAAAAGTCATTACCCATGACTGTATGGCTTCATGATCTACCGCCGGGAGTGTAGTTGCTTTAAACGGAATCAGCTGCTCAAAGTTCTCGCGCCAGTTGTACAGGATTTTTTCAAGCGATCCAAAAGAGGAAATATACTGTGAGGTGAGGGCTTCAGAGTGGAACCTGCTTATAACTGCCGCCACATTCTTCATATCCTCCATGGTCACTTCGCCATTCTCCAGCATGCGGTCGAGCATATTATCGGCGGGGAGCCGCTTCATCATTACGGCGTAGTCAATAACCGGGCCAGCGCCGTGAAATGCCACCCCCGCATCCGATTCGCGAAGTTCAACTACCGCTTCGTAAACGTCCGGACAGAGACGGCGATTCAGCCGCAGCTCTTCATTGCAGTAAAAACGGCGGCGATCAACGGTAGAAAAATCGAGGAAACCGAAGTTAACCGGTTTTTTAATCTTAAAGACATGCGTTTCGGTCAGAAACAGCCATGAGACATGTGTCTGCAGAAGTTCGACCGTTCTGGTCGGAACCGGGTAGGCGGCAGGTTTCATAAGCGATTTCAAAATGCTTGGCATCATGGCGTCATCTCGCATTCCGATGAAGATTACCACCAAACATGGTCATTCGCAAGTATCGGTAAAATCTGTTCGGCATCCGGAATCCGGTAGTCAGAATTCAAAAAGAATGATCGATTCGATCTCTCATACTCCGGATAATATAAACGCTCTTGTCTGAAATGCCAGAAAAACCGTATCAGCAGCAGCCATGTTTATTCTGACTCCTGAATTCCGGCTACTGACTTCTTAATAATGTAGACTTTCGGCTTTTTCTCTTCATCTGCGTCAGGAGCCTGTCCAATGAAGATGCGAACCTTTGGCGGTCCGTAAGGCTGAATTGCGAAGGCCCTCCCTGCAGAAGCCCGCCGGAACGAAGCTCCATCATCAAATCGCGCATGGATAGTCTTTCGCCGACATTCTCTTCGGTATAAAGCTCTCCGCGCGGATCAAGAGCAATTCCCCCTTTTGCAACGATTCTGGCTGCAAGAGGAATGTCCGCCGTTATGACCAGATCGTCCTTACAAGAGTGCTCTGCGATGTAATCATCAGCGACATCGAAGCCCTCTTCCACTATGATCGATTCTATCAGACGGCTGTTATGCTTGGAAAGCCCCTTGTTGGCAACCAGGTAAACCGGGATTTCCAGGCGTTCAGAAG
Source organism: Desulfuromonadaceae bacterium (assembly GCA_028712665.1). Lineage (GTDB taxonomy): Bacteria > Desulfobacterota > Desulfuromonadia > Geobacterales > Pseudopelobacteraceae > JACRCG01. The sequence continues at coordinate 6,792 of JAQTRC010000103.1, read as the reverse complement.
CTCTGAACAAGATCTCCTTGATAACACGCGGACAAGCGTCGGCGTCGATCCAGATTTTCAAGCAGCACCCCTTTGCCTCTTACAATCTGTGTAACAAAATATATTTGAGCAGAATCTGCAGAAAAACAAAAAAACACCTGCAACAATGGTTGTAAGTGCCCGTTTTCTATTGGCGCGCTACAAGAGATTAAGTAGAGTATTTGAATATTCGCTTTATTACCGGCTGATAACATAACGAAACGTACATTTATTACAAGAAAAAAATCTCGGCGCCATAAACGTCTCCCCGCTCGTGCCGGAACCTGTAAAATCAATGCGACGAGGCCAGGTACAAGTTGTTCTGCCCCGCAGTTAACAAGAACTCAAAAATACTTCGCTCGCCATGGAACCCAACACACAAAAACATTTGTAGTATTATATAATGTTTTGTATATGTTAATCGAAAATTTTTATTAGTATTTATCCAATATTGTCAGCCAGAGGAATTGAATGAAAACCAATTTTTTTCACCAATGGTCGCTTAAGACAAAAGTGACTCTCTCCACGCTGGTCATTTTCCTCGCCGGCATCTGGCTATTGACGTCATATGCCAGCAGAGTGCTTCGTGAAGATCTGATGAAGATGATACACGAACAACAGTTTGCGGCGGTTTCTGTTATGGCGTCAGACATCAAGTCTGAATTAGACGACCGGTTAAAATTGCTGGAAAAAACAGCCACAAAAATTTCACCTGCAATTCTGGGTAATAAGGGGGCCATGCAGACATTTCTCGAAGATCATCTCTCTCTGGAGATGATGTTTAACGGCGGCGCCTTCGTTACCCGGGCCGATGGAACGGCAACAGCCTCTTTTCCTCTCTCGGCTAATCGGAGTGGTGTTAACTTCATGGAGAGAGATCACATCGCAGCCGCGATCAGGGAGGGGAAAACCAGTGTCAGCAAGCCGGTCCTCGGAAAGATGCTGCAGGTTCCGGTTGTTTCCATCGCCACCCCCATTCGTGATGCAAGCGGTAAAGTTATCGGCGCCTTGGCGGGGGTTATCGACCTGAGCAGGCCGAATTTCCTGAACAAGATTACAGATAATCGATACGGCAAAACAGGAGGGTACCTCCTGATGGCGCCGCAACACAAATTGATTGTCACCGCCACAGACAAGAGCCGCATAATGCAGCCTGTCCCCGCACCCGGCATTAATCCGTTAATGGACCGGTACCTGCAAGGTTTCGAGGGTTCCGGAACTATCGTGGATTCACGCGGAGTGGAAGTTTTGTCGTCCGCAAGACAAATTCCGGCCGCAGGTTGGGTTATTGTCGCCAGGATTCCAACCAAGGAAGCTTTTGCTCCTATTCGTCTCATGCTTTACCGCGTGCGTCTCGCCGCTCTTATCCTGACTCTTCTTTCAGGCGGGCTGATTTGGTGGTTATTGAAACTCCAGCTTTCACCGGTGTTTGATACCTTGAAAACGTTGAGCACACTGGCTGATACAAACCTGCCGATGGCTCCGCTGCCGGTAATCAAGCAGGACGAAGTCGGGCAGCTTATCGGCGGTTTTAACCGTCTGCTTGAAGCTTTGACACAACGGGAAAGCAGATTGATCGAGAGTGAGGAGCGTTTCCGGAGTATGTTCGAGAAGGTTCAATTGGTCGCGCTTGTTATCGACCCTGCCGACGGATCGATCATCGACGCCAATTCCTCTGCATCGACTTTCTACGGTTGGTCGCGTGATGAACTCCTTTCGAAGAAGATCACCGATATAAACATCATGTCGCACGAAGAGGTCCTAAGTGAAATGGAAGCGGCGCGGAAAGAAAAAAAAGCGCACTTTAATTTCACCCAAAGACGGGCGGACGGTTCGATTAGAAACGTCGAGGTATACTCAGGACCGATCATTACGGGAGGAAAAGAGCTGCTCTATTCTTTCGTGCAAGATGCAACCGACAGGAAACTGGCCGAAGAAGCCTTGGCGGATAGCGAACGATTCCTGAAAACGATCATAGATTCGGAACCGGAGTGCATCAAAATGCTCGATATAAACGGCAACCTGCTGATGATGAACCGGGCGGGACTGGAGATGATAGAGGCGGACACCTTTGAACAGGTAAAGGGAGAGTGCGTATGCCCATTGATCACCGACCCGTACAGGGACGCATTTATGGCGCTTACGAAACAGATCTTTAAAGGAATCCCCGGAACGCTTGAGTTTGAAACAATCGGACTCAAAGGGAGGCATGTCTGGCTTGAAACCCACGCAGTTCCTTTTCGTAATGATCGGGGTGAAATAGTTGCACTGCTCGGAATAACAAGAAACATCACAGGACGCAAGGAGGCTGAAGAAGAAAAACTTGCACTTGAACAGCAGATACATCAGAACCAGAGACTGGAGAGCCTTGGCGTACTGTCGGGCGGCATAGCGCACGACTTTAACAACATACTGGCGATCATCACCGGATATTGCGGATTGATAAAGATCGATTATGATTCAGTTGAAAAAAATATCCCGCTGATAGAAAAAGCCGCCGAACGTGCCGCAGAACTCTGCAGTCAGATGCTTGCTTATGCCGGCAAATCGCGATTTGTCGTCTCTCAGATCGAAATGGGGGCTCTTGTAGATGAGATGCTCAAGATGTTGAGAGCGACCATCAATCAGAGTGTGGTAATCACAAAAAATATTCCGGCTGAAATTCCGACGATTAAAGGTGATATCAGCCAAATCAGACAGATCGTCATGAACCTTATCGTTAATGCCTCGGAAGCTATCGGCGACGCCAGGGGTGAAATTCTGGTCTCGTTGACAGAGAGAGTAGTCGAAGCGAAGCAACCGGAAAAGGATCACCTGGGGAAGACAATTCCGGCCGGCAGGTATGTCTGCCTGCAAGTCACCGACAATGGCTGCGGCATGGACGATGTTACAAAGTGTCGAATCTTCGAGCCGTTTTACACTACAAAATTTACCGGTCGCGGTTTGGGGATGTCGGCTGTTCTTGGAATCATCAATTCGAATAACGGGGCGCTGCAACTCACCAGCCAACCTGGTCAAGGCACAACTATCAAGGTCTTTCTGCCGGCCCTGGAGAGTGACGCAATCGAAGGTAAATCGCTGCAGGAAGCCGCCTCGGAGCCTTGGAAGGGAAGAGGCACAATACTGGTGGCAGAAGATGAAGTGCAAGTCATGATGATCGCGAAAACCATGCTTGAACATCTTGGATTCAATGTTATCGAGGCGACTGATGGAATGGAAGCGTTGGATTTGTACCTTAAGAACGCCGCAGACATTAAATTGGTATTAACGGACGTGGGGATGCCGGCCATGGACGGTTATGAATTGTTCCATGCCTTGAAAAGAGTCAGCCCCGGACTCCCGATCATAATTTCCAGCGGTTTTGGGGATATGCTTGTCACATCGCGGATTCCACGTGAGGATATGGCTGCGTTAGTAAGCAAGCCTTACAGTTTTGAACAGTTGAGGAATGCGTTGAAGAGTGCGCTGGAAGATCCGGACAAGAATCATGCGTGAAATTTGTCATCAATTTACAGTCAAGAGCTTACTAATAATAATCGAGCGTAATATTTGACTACCAGACCCGCCATGCCGGAAGAAGTTAAGGTTCACGCCCCATTCAGCCATATTTTCCTGAAGAGCCGCAGGTTGGAATTGATCTTGTTATTCCTGATTTTAATTCTTGCTCTCGCCGTCCGTTTATGGGGCCTGGAGCAAAATGGCTGGGGAGCTGAGTATTACTCTGCAGCAGTGCGCAGCATGGCGATAAACTGGCATAATTTCTTTTATCTGGCCTTTGATCCGGTCGGCTTCATCTCCATCGACAAACCACCGGGAGCGTTATGGCCTCAAGTCGCCAGCGTTAAACTTTTCGGATTTCATCCATTAAGTCTGCTCATGCCCCAGGTGCTGGAAGGGGTAGCTTCTGTCGGACTGCTCTATCACCTTGTAAGACGGAGATTCAGCGCGATGTCGGCGTTGCTGGCCGCACTGTTTTTTGCGATTACTCCGATTTGGGTCGCGGTAAACCGCACCAACAATACCGACAGCTGTCTCCTGCTGGTGCTTCTTTTGGCTGCGTGGGCGCTAATTAAGGCTTCAGAGGAAGGGAGCAGGTCTCTCTTACTCCTTTCAATGGCATTGGTTGGCCTCGCATTCAACGTTAAGATGCTGGCGGCTTTCATACTGCTGCCGGCATTTTTTATGACCTATTTTTTGGGCGTCAACCATCGTTGGCAGCGTCGGCTGTTCGACCTGGCTTTGGCAACGCTCTTTTTGACGGCATACTCGCTTCCCTGGGTACTGACGGTCGAATTTACGCCGACCGAACAACGGCCATACGTGGGGGGCAGCAGGCAGAATTCGATGCTGGATCTGATTGTGGGCCACAATGCCCTTAGCCGGTTCAGATCGATAAACAAATCACCGTCAACCGGCGCCGGAAGCGGAGCCGATCCCCAGAGTGAAAGAAAGGTTTCACGCTCGACGGCCGGCAGGGTTGCCGAACCGGACAGATCCAAAAGTATCGCTGTATCCCGGCTTTTCGTGCGCTCTCCACCAGGGCCGCTGCGGCTGATGAGCGGCCAATTGGCGGCTCAGACAGCTTGGCTGTTGCCTCTGGCGTTGATGGGACTGATTATCGGTGGATTGAAGGATCGGTCGCTTGATCCACTTGATCCGGGGCGGTTGACTCTGCTGTTCTGGCTTTGCTGGATTATTATATATGGTGTCGTTTACAGTTCACTGGGAGGCATTTTCCACTTTTACTATCTCTCCACTTTAGCACCGGCGTTGGCTGCTCTTGCCGGCATTGGAACCGCCTCTCTATGGAGTATTTACCGCCAAAGGCATTCGTCCGCGCTCCTTCTCCCGATAAGCTTGCTGGTGACGTCGGCATGGCAAATCTACATACAGGCCGGAGCTCTTGGATGGACGTTCGAGGCTCCAACAGCCCAGCTGGGTAATTGGCAACACCGGCTTTGCATCGTAATTGCCGGAGGCACGCTTCTTTCTGCAATCGGTTTACTCATCGCCTTCATCAGAGGCGCCACTGACCGGGCTATACATTTTCTTGCCGAAAGTTCACTTGCCTTGGGAGTTGGCGCCTTGCTCACGCTCCCTTTCGCCTGGACGCTGAGTAGTGTCCTGATACCGGTTAACGGCATACTGCCATCAGCAGACCTGTACCGCCTCATATCCGCTTATAATGACGACGAAACTTTATCTCGCGGCATCTCCGTGCGATACGAAGAAATTGAACAGCTGACCAGTTTTCTGAAAGCAAACCGTCGCGACGAGCGATATCTCCTGGTCTCCTCGTCGAGCCATCTTGCCGCGCCAATCATTATCAGGACAGGCGAGGCAGTTATGGCGCGAGGGGGATACAGTGGAATGGATCCAGCGGTCAATCCGGAGATACTGGCCCGAATGCTCATTGACAAGCAGATTCGTTTTGTCATGCTTGGCGATGTCTCGCTCTCCAGCAGAATAATGGGCGCAAACGTTGCCGGAAAGCCTGTAAATGACTGGGTCAGAGAAAAAGGAAAGATTGTAGACCCCAGGCTCTGGAGGTCCGCTCGTTCCAGAAGCAAAATGGAACTCTATGATCTGCGGCCTGAGATAACGTTGGCGCCGGTTTTATCAAGTTTATATAGACCGTAAACCGGAGGTTCGATGGTGAGGATGAATGGTGTCGGAATTACTTATGTTGACCAGTTTGGATAAGTAGTTGAAATATGGAACTCTAAACAAGACCTATCGAAACAGCCTGGTTCAGGATGAGAGCTGTGCATTTGACGGGCGAAAGAAAACAGCAAATCCGGGAAACGTCCAACCTGCAGCTGGACTCCGCAAAAGAGCACAGGCTTTTTTTCAGGCCCCCCTGAGGCGATTCAAACGTCCGTCCCCATCTCCTCGGTGGGAGATCACCGGCGGTTTTAGGCTGGTGCCTCTGCATGGTTGGACGCTCACTTATTACTATTGTCTCGTGTCAAGGGGTGTCCCCCATGGGTCTTAATCACCGCGTCATCAGCGCGAACACGCCCCAGCCCAGGTATTCACGTGTGTAAGCGGCGTAGCGCTCGGGTTCCGAAGTCAGTTTGGCTCGAACATCTTTCGCGAACTCGTCGCCGGGATTGGCTTCAAGCCATCGGCGCATGGTGAGCCATTTGGCCGCTTCGTATCTGTCCCAGTCGTCTTGGTCTGCCAGAACCATTTCAACGACGTCGTAGCCAAGGTGGCCGAAAGACGCGAGAAGTTCCGGAAGCATGAGAAAGTCGGAGATTGAGTTGACAAGACACCCCTTGGCAACATCTTCCGTCTGCGGTAACTGCCGCCAGTAGGGCTCGCCGATGAGGATGATCCCTCCGGTGCGCAGGCTCCGCGCCAGAAGTTCGATAGTGCCGGCGACTCCCCCGGCGATCCAAGTGGCGCCGACACAGGCTGCCACACCGGCCTTGTCGTCAGAGACGTAGCCCGCAGCATCGCCATGGATGAACTTGACTTGATCGGCGACGCCGAGTTCTTCAGCGCGGAGTTTCGCTTGCTCGGTGAACAACCGGCTCATGTCGATGCCGGTGCCGATGACTCCGTAATCGCGAGCCCAGGTGCACAGCATCTCCCCCGAACCGCTGCCGAGGTCGAGCACTCGGGTCCCCGTTTCCAGACGTAGCGCCGCGCCGAGAGTGGCGAGCTTTTCGGGTGTGAACGGGTTATGGATGCGGTGAGCACTTTCGGTGATGTTGAAGATCCGTGGAATGTCCATTTCGGGAAATCTCCTTATGGGTGTGAATAGAT
>JAQTRC010000192.1 GCA_028712665.1 Desulfuromonadaceae bacterium | reverse complement strand
GTAAGCCCCCTGTGAACCCACCTTCCGTGGTAAGGGCGGAAATGCGATTCTCCTGACAGTGCGTTTGGATGGACCGAGCGCGCGGAAGATAGGAGGATCGGCGATGGGACGAGACGCAAAGAAGGAAAAGTTCTGGCGCGGTAAAATGGCCGCATACGAGAAGAATGGACAGACCGTGCGGGAGTTCTGCGGGCGGGAGGGACTGCGGGAAGTGCAGTTCTACTACTGGCGCCGGGAACTGAAGGAAGCGAACAAGCAGGCAGGATTCGTGGAGTTGGTCAGTTCCGGCGGCATGAATGTTGGATCGGGAGTAAGCATTCGGGTTGATGATCGGTTGAGTGTTGCCGTGGAGCGTGGATTCGACGAAGCGACATTGAAGGCGACCCTGGCCTGCGTGTGCGCGAGGGGCTGCGCGAGATGATACCGGTGACCGGCAGCGCCCGGATGTTCCTGTTCCGCGGGTCGGCGGATATGCGGAAGGGGTTCGAGGGGCTTTCCGGGATGGTCGAGGAGCACTTCAGCGAGAACCTGTTTACCGGGGCACTGTTCATATTTCTGAACCGGCGGCAGGATCGGGTGAAGATTCTATACTGGGACCGTGACGGTCTGGCGTTGTGGCACAAGCGACTGGAGAGGGGGAAGTTCCAGATGCCGGCGGACAAGGACGGGGCGTCGGTAGAACTGACGACGGCGGAACTCGCGATGCTGCTGGAGGGGATAACGCCCCTGCGGATGAACCGGCGCTACCGGTTGGGCGAGGTGGTGGCGGCGAGCGGTTGAGGGCGGGGAAAAAGGGGATAAAGAATTTCGCATTTTTTTGTTGCAATTTATAAGCTATAGGGCTATAGCTTATCAGATGAATGCCAAATCGACTCGGGAACTGGAAGCGCAACGCGCGGTTTTACTGCGGCAACTCCGGCGGGCCGGACCGGCGATCGAAGGGTCTCCAGCCATGGTGCCTCGCAAGTGCGGCAGTGCCACATGCGAATGCGCGCATGGGGTTGTCAAGCATCACGCGATGATCCTGTGCAAGAAGGTCGCCGGCCGGAGCGTGGCGACCTACGTGCCGAAGGAGATGTGGGAACAGGTTCGGGAGTGGAATCAGGAACACAAGCGCCTCAAGAAGGTGCTCAAAGAGATGTCCGCACTCAACGAACAGATCATCCGTCAGCATGTGCAAGACAAACGCCAGGAGCAGGCCGTGCGCAAGTCGTTGAGCGTCCTGCCGCTCCAGAAGGGGCCAAGCATCCCGTGAACCTGACGCAGGCCATAGCAGAGTTGAAGTTCAAGGACGAACAGATCGCTGAACTGGTTCGCCAGAACGAGGAGCAGAGCCGACAGATGGAGGCTCTGCGCCAGCAGATCGAACTGTTCCAGCGGCGGCTGTACGGTCCGCGGAGCGAGAAGTATCATCCGGATCAGCTCTTTCTGGACAGTGTGCTCCAGGCAAGCCAGGGGGCGGCGCCGGCCGAACCGGAAGCCACGATCCCAGTCGAGGCCAGCGTAAGACGGAAGGCTCGGTCGCACGGACGCCTGGCGATTCCCGACTGCATTGAACGCGTGGAAGAAGTTCTGGATTTGCCCGATGATCGGAAGGTGGATCCGAAAACGGGGCGGGGGCTGGTGAAGATTCGCGATGAGGTTTCTGAAAAGCTGGCCTGGAAACCGGGGCAATGGTTCGTGCGGCGGTTTATCCGTCCGGTATACGTGAATCCTGATCGGCTGAGCGACGAGGCGAGTATCTATGTGCAGCCGATGCCGGATTCGCCGGTGGAGAAGTGCAAGGCGGACAACAGCGTGCTGGCGCTGGTCGCGGTGAAGAAGTATGTGGATCATCTGCCGCTGTACCGGCAAAGGGAGATATTTCTGCGCGAAGGCATTGACGTGGCGCCCTCGACGCTGAATGCGTGGGCCATTGAACCGATTCTGGCCTGCGAACGGTTGTACGAGGCGTTCAAAATGGACGTGCTGAGTCGGCCGGTCATCTTTACCGACGATACGCCGGTTGACATGCTGCGGGAAGGCCTGGGCCGGACGAAAGAGGCGCGGATGTGGGTTTACGTGGGAGGCTGCGGACCGCCACACCGATTCTTCGATTTCACCGAAGACCGGCGCAAGGAGCGGCCCGGCCTGATTATGGCGAAGTATGCCGGATTCGTGCATGCCGACGCCTATTCGGGATACGACCATCTTTTCGAGAACTCCGAGGGCATTGTCGAAGTCGGGTGCTGGGCCCATGCCAGACGGAAATGGGATGAGGCGCTACGTTCCGCACGCAAGCCATGCACGGAAATGTTGTTACACATCCGCGCGTTGTACAAGGTCGAGGCCCGCCTTAAGGGTGAGAGTCCCCAGTTGCGTCTGGCGGTTCGTCGGGCGGAGTCACTGCCCTTGCTTGACAAGTTCTACGAGCGGCTGACGGAAATCAGCGCGGAGCGCGTCATATTGCCTTCGTCTCTTCTTGCCAAAGCCATCGGCTACGCGGTCAACCAGCGCGAGGCGCTCTACCGCTTCACCACCGACGGCCGTTTGGAAATCGACAACAACTGCGCGGAGAATGCCATCCGTCCGCTCGCGCTTGGACGAAAGAACTTCCTCTTTGTGGGCAGTCCCCGCGGCGGCAAAGCATGCGCCATCGCGCTCACTCTCCTGCAAAGCGCCAAGGCCGTCGGCATCAACCCCTACGAATACTTGCTCGACATCTACAACCGAATCATGAGCCATTCGGTCAACCGCCTGCACGAACTCCTACCGGCCGCCTGGAAGATGTCCCGCTGCTGATGCCCACACTCGCCTCACCCGCGTCCGGCCGAATCATCGCGGATGTCGGTCCGTGGCCTACTGGGTTCACAGGGTGCTTAC
>JAQTRC010000102.1:1316-11330 GCA_028712665.1 Desulfuromonadaceae bacterium | reverse complement strand
ATAAATCTTCTTTCCAATGCGATCAAATACAATCGTGAGCGGGGGACGGTCGAAGTGAAGTGCAGTGTAAGCCGACCGGAACGGATACGGATAAGTATCACCGACGGTGGGGCGGGCTTGACTCCGGAACAGCAGGCGCAGCTTTTCCAGCCGTTCAATCGTCTGGGGCAGGAGGCCGGCGTCGAGGAAGGGACAGGAATCGGTCTAGTGGTGGCCAAACGGCTGATCGAACTGATGGGGGGCGAAATCGGTGTGGAGAGCAGTGTCGGGGTGGGAAGTGTGTTCTGGTTCGAACTCACACAGGTTGCAGCGCCGCACTTTTCCATCAAAGGTGGTGACTCTGTCGCACTGCTCCTGCCGCATGTGCTTCGTGAAGCGAAACTTCACACCCTCCTTTATGTTGAGGATAACCCGGCGAATCTGAAACTGGTGGAGCAAATCATCGCACGTCTCCCGGACATTCGCCTGTTAACCGCTGTGAACGGGAATCTCGGCATCGAGATCGCGCGTAACAACCAGCCGGATGTGATCCTGATGGACATCAATATGCCTGGTATCAGCGGTTTGGAAGCTCTGAAAATTCTGCGTGATGACCCGGCCACGGCGCAGATCCCGGTAATTGCCGTTACGGCAAATGCAATGCCGCTAGATATCAAAAGGGGAATGAAGGCAGGATTCTTCCGCTATATAACCAAACCGATCAAAGTTAATGAGTTTTTGGAGGCTCTGAATGTAACGCTTGATTTTGCGAAAACGGGGGTTAAGTCAGATCAAATGAAAGAGGAGGAAGAGGATGATTAACCCTTCCGACATTCTTAACGCCGGCATTCTGATCGTTGACGATGAGGAGCCGAATATCATTCTGATCGAACGAACGCTGCGCGGCGCCGGGTATACTTCCATTACATCCACTATGAACCCGCACAAGGTCTGCGAACTCTACCGGATTAATCGCTACGATCTGATCCTGCTGGATATCAGGATGCCCGGCATGGATGGATTCCAGGTGATGGAATGCTTGAAGGAAATAGAAATGAACGACTACCCGCCGGTGCTCGTCATCACGGCCGAACCTGAGCAGAAGCAGCGAGCTCTGCATGCAGGAGCGAAAGATTTCGTCAGCAAACCGTTTGAGCTGATCGAGGTGCTGACCCGTGTTCATAACATGCTAGAAGCGCGTTTGCTGCAGAAGGAAATAGAAGAGCACAGAGAAGACAATCCTGCACTCTCCAGCGTCATTCAGCGGAACATTCGCAAGATTATCCACGTCCGGCTGAAAGCAGCCCGTGAGCAAGGTTTACAAGACCGTATCGCCAACTGGATGACCACTTTTTCGGGCAGCATGTTCTTCTTTTATCTGCATTTAGTCTGGTTTTTATTGTGGTTTATTCTCAACACCGGTCACCTCGGCATGGTGCCTTTCGACCCTTATCCATACGGATTCCTGACGATGGTCGTGTCACTGGAAGCGATTTTCCTCGCAACTTTCGTGCTCATCAGCCAGAACCTCCTGGCCAAGGAAGCAGAGCGCCTTACAGACCTGGGGCTGCAGACCGGCCTCCTTACCGAACATGAGCTTACAAGGGTGCTGCAAATGCTGCGTGCCATTCAAAACAAAATCGGCATCAGCAACGATGAGGATAGCGATCTTGCAGACGCCGACCTTGAAATGGAAACCAGGCCCGAAGATGTGCTGGCTGAAATCGAGCGGCTCCAACGGAGAGCGGTGGTTGCCTCGCGTCTTAGCAAAAGGTTGAGATAGAGCGTGATTCTCTCTTATGGGAGCATCTGCCAAAAGCTCACCCTGGCGGATGCGATGAGCACGGCAGTACAAATATTCGGAACAATAATGTCGGCCAGGAGCAAATGAACGATGGAGGAAGGTTATTGATCAACTCAGCCGATATTCTGAACGCCAGAATTCTTGTTGTTGACGATATGGAAGCCAATGTTCGTCTGCTTGAGGGGATGCTGCGCGTCGCGAGTTATGTTTCCGTGGAATCTACGACCGATCCCGGCGAGGTCTGCGAACTTCACCGCAAGAACCGGTACGACTTGATACTGCTTGATCTCCAGATGCCCGGCATGGACGGATTCCAGGTTATGGAAGAGCTCAAAGAAATCGAAGGTGACAGCTATCTTCCGGTCCTCGTCATTACCGCGCAGCCGGAGCAGAAGCTACGGGCGCTTCAGTCCGGTGCGAAGGATTTCATCAGTAAACCGTTCGAGCTGGCCGAGGTGCTGCTGCGCGTTCACAACATGCTGGAGGTGCGCCTGTTACATCTGGAATCGAAGAGCTACGGCAAAGCGCTTGAACAAAAAGTTCGGGAGGTTGAGGCCAGTTACGAGCTGATCAGTCGTCAAAGTGACGAGGTCAAGCGCCTCTACGATGAGGTCGTGGCGGAGCATAAGCGCTCAGTCAAGTTGAGCCTCCAGCCGGGCGCCATGGTGGGGGTTAAAAACGAGGAACGTCTTGCCACGCATTGGTTCCGGAGCCTGAGACTCCGTCACCCCTGGCTGCATATCAACCTGCTCACCGCCTTTGTCGCAGCCGCCGTTGTCGGGCTCTTCCAGGGAACCATCGACCGGCTGCTGATTCTGACCGTATTCATGCCGGTGCTGGCCGACCAATCCGGCAACACCGGCAGCCAGGCGCTGGCGATCACCCTGCGCGGGATCGCTTTGGGAGATCTGAAGTCCGGCAAGGAAAAAATGCTGGCCAGGAAAGAAGCCCTGCTCGGATTGCTCAATGGTGCGATCATCGGGCTGGTAGCGGCGATTGCGATGTTTGCGGTCGCCACCTTCCAGCATTTGCGCACCGCCTTCATGCTCGGCGTAGTCGTGTTTCTCGCCATGGTCGGCAGCTGCGTCGTCAGCGGCATCTGCGGCGCCTTCGTGCCGCTCATGCTGAAGCGGTTCGGAGCCGACCCCGCCACCGCTTCAAGTATTTACCTTACCACCGCCACTAACGTGGTGAGCATGGGGTTGCTTTTGGGGCTGGCTGCGCTCCTGGTGAAGTGAGCGCCTTGATTTCGAATTACACGAACATAACGCACTTCCCATTTAAGAGGGGTTATCTATGACAATGGTCCTGACGCATCTTTGTGACGATATCGGAACAATCATAATGAACAATCCTGAGCGGCTGAATGTACTGAGCAGCAAGATGGTGGACGACATGCTTCAGGCGCTCGATCAGCTGGAAAAAGGGAGAGCGAGGGTAATAGTTATCCGGGCATACGAAGGAGCGAAAGTCTGGTCCTCCGGACATGACATCAATGAACTCCCGGTATCAGGTCGCGACCCATTACCTTATGACGATCCGCTGGAGACCATTCTCCGTTCCATCCAGGCATCTCCACTTCCGGTAATTGCGATGATCGAAGGTGGAGTATGGGGTGGAGCGTGTGACCTCGCGCTTTCGTGCGATATTCTGATCGGTTCTCCGGGGGGCTCTCTGACGATGACTCCCGCCAAGATAAGCGTGCCGTACAATGCCTCCGGTATCCTGCATTTTATCGGGATCATGGGGATTAACATAGCCAAGGAGATGTTTTTTTCGGCAGAGCCGCTCTCCGCCGAAAGGGCCGAAAAACTGGGGATACTGAACCATTTGGTCCCGGTAGATGAGTTGGAACATTTCACGTATGAATTGGCCGGAAAGATCGCAAAAAACAGTCCGCTCAGCATTAAAGTCATCAAAGAACAAATTTGCCTTCTTGCCGGCGCCCATCCATTGAGTCCCCATACGTTTGAGCGGGTCCAGGGGTTGAGGCGGTTGGTGTATGACAGCAGCGATTACGCTGAAGGGATAAACGCCTTCCTCGCCAAACGAGCGCCGCTCTTTCTTGGGGAGTAAACATCTTAAATGCCTAAAATCCAAAAAAATAGAGACTGAGGAGAATGCATGAACAAGAAAACTGACCAAGTTCTCTTTTCGAGCGTGGATGGAGCGGTCACGGCTGCGGCAGAGGCGCAGAGGCTCTTCCATGGGCAGAATCTCAAAGTGCGCCGGGGCGTCATCGAAGCCATGCGCAAGATATCCATCGACAACGCAGAGCGCTGGGCGCGCATGGCGGTCGAGGAGACGAAGATGGGGCGGGTCGAGGATAAGACCAAGAAGAACCTCCTCTGCGCTTCCCGTACTCCGGGGGTGGAGGACTTGCGGTCGCGGGCCTACACCGGCGACAAAGGGTTGACCCTCGTGGAGTACGCTCCCTTCGGCGTAGTGGCAGCCATAACCCCTTCGAACAATCCGGCCGCTACCATCATCTCCAACGCCATAGCGATACTGGCTGCAGGCAATTCCGTAATATTCGCCCCGCATCCGGCAGCGGCCAAGGTCTGCCAGGACGTGATGCGCGCCCTCTCTTCGGCCGCGGTTTCAGCCGGGGCCCCTGCCGGCTTGATCGGTACGATATTTCCGGCCACTCATGAAACGACCAGAGCCCTCCTGGCCCACCCCGGGGTCAACCTCAACATGGTGACCGGAGGCCCTTTGATCGTGAAAGTGGCCATGACCACCGGCAAGGTATGCAAAACCATTGCGGCCGGGCCGGGCAACCCGCCGGTGGTTGTGGATGAGACATCCATCTTCCCAAACTGCGCCCAGGACATCATCTTCGGCGCAAGCTTCGACAACAACGTGCTCTGTATCGCGGAAAAAGAGGTCATCGTGGTCGAGGCTGCCAGAGACCAATTTCTGGAGAGTATGCGTAATGATCCGCGGGCCTTCGAGCTTTCGCTCTCCCAGATGGATGCCTTGACCGCAGTTGTAATCACGGAGGGTGGCGAGGGGTGTACAGAACCGGTCATGAACCGCGACTATGTGGGTCGCGACGCTGCGGTCTTAGCCAAAGGCATCGGCCTGGATCTGCCTCCAGCCACGCGCCTCTTGTGGGGCGTGGTGCCGAACGACCACCCTCTCGTCTTTACCGAACAGCTCATGCCGCTCCTCCCGGTCACCTTCACGAAGGGCTTGGACGCTGCCATAGAGTTGGCCCTGCGCGCCGAGGGGGGAAATCATCATTCCGCCGCCATGTACTCGACCAACATCGGGAATTTGACCCGCATGGCCCGGCGAATGCAGTGCTCCATCTTCGTCAACAATGCTCCAACCCTCTACGGTCTGGGGATGGGGGAGGGGTATGCGTCAATGTCCATCGGCACCCCGACCGGAGACGGCATCACCAAACCTTCGCATTTTGTCAGGCCGCTTCATTGCAGCCTTGTGGGGTATTTCAGTATCACTTGAGGAGAACGCCGGGAATAATGGAGGAATAATCATGACCAAAGAAAAACTGGTAGTCATCGGAGGCGATGCCGCGGGGATGAGCGCCGCCTCCCAGGCAAAGCGCCGCCGGCCCGAGTTGGATATTGTAGTCTTCGAGCGGAGTCCCCACACCTCCTTTTCCGCCTGAGGGATTCCCTACTATGTCGGCCGGGTTGTCGACACGGAAGAAAAGCTTATTATCCGTACTCCGGAAAAGTTCCGGGAGCAAGATGGAATCGATGTGAGAGTCATGCACGAGGTGCAGGAGATCGATACTACAGGACGAAGGGTGCGTGTCCACGATCTTCAAAGCGGCAAATTGGATTGGGAGCCGTATGACCAACTTCTGATCGCCACCGGCGCGCTCCCGATCTGCCCGGATCTCCCCGGCTCCGATGCAGTTAATATCTGCGGGGTAAACACCCTCGAAAGCGGCCTGGATATTCGCAGGCGGCTCGACAAAAGGGGTATGAAAAGGGGAGTTGTCGTCGGTGGCGGTTACATCGGCCTGGAGATGGCTGAAGCCCTGGTGAGGGATGGCCTGGAGGTTTCCCTGATCGACAGGGGCGCTCAGGTGATGGGAACCCTCGATGAGGAGATGGGGGCGCTGGTGTCCCAGGCACTACAGGAAATCGGCGTTACCCTTTACCTGGAGGAGGCCCTCATGGAGTTTCAGACGAAGGGGGGGAAGGTGACAGGGATTGTTACCGACAAGCGTACCCTGCCGGCCGACATCTTGATCCTCGGCCTCGGGGTCCACCCCAACACGGCGCTTGCCGCAGCCGCCGGCATCCCTCTTGGGGAAAAAGGGTCGATACGGGTGAACGAGCGGATGGAAACCGGAATTGCCGGTATCTGGGCGGCGGGAGATTGCGCCGAGTCGTTCCATCTGGTGAGCCGCAGACCTTTTTATATCGCCCTCGGCACGGTCGCCAACCGCCATGGCCGGGTAGCCGGCATCAACCTGGGGGGTGGTTATGCCACGTTTCCAGGGGTAGTTGGAACAGCCGTCACCAAAATATGTCAGGTGGAAGTCGCGCGTACCGGTCTCCAGGAGAAAGAAATTAAGGCGCTCGGTCTTGAACATGTCAGCGCCGTAATCAAGAGTCGCACCAAGGCGGGATACTTTCCCGGAGCGGGGGAAATAACTGTAAAACTGCTCGCCGAAAAAGGGAGCGGCCGCCTGCTGGGAGGGCAGATCGTCGGGATGGAAGGTTCGGCCAAGCGGATAGATACTCTGGCAACCGCTCTACATGCCGGTTTTACGGTGGAGGAGATGATTAATCTCGACCTTGGTTACGCCCCTCCCTTTTCACCGGTCTGGGATCCGGTTGTGATCGCTGCCCGCGAAGTCGCCAAAAAACTCTGAAAGAAAATGAACCGTTAACCATGAAAGGAGACATCTATGCTGATCAAATTAACAAGCGACAAAACCGTGAGTGAAGCTTCGGTTGCCTTGCAGCTCGCCGTCCAGGCCAATCATTTCGGCGTCATGCAGATTCACAACCTCAAAGAGACCATGGCGAAGAAGGGGGTGGAGTTTGCCCGTGAATGTCTGATCCTGGAGGTCTGTCAGCCGCAACAGGCTAAGAAGGTGCTCGACCAGAACATGAGCATATCGACCGCACTGCCATGCCGGATCTCCGTTTATGAGGAGGGGGGCAAAACCATTTTGGCTACTTTGAAGCCAACCGCTCTTCTGGCGATGTTTAACGCGCCGCAACTCGAAAAGGTCGCGCGGGAAGTGGAAGAGACGATTGTTAAAATAATGAAGGAAGCGGCGTCAGGCTGATGGGAAGCTTATGGCTAAGTTTGCTTCCTTGCCGTCATTGTGCGCGGCTGGGACTGTTGGGAGGGGCGCATGGCTGTTATGATCGATCCGGAGAAAAGTAACCTGACCATTGCCGCCATCAAAAAGGCGACAACAATGGACAAGAAAATATACCTGAGCATGGTGGCTGCCCTTGCTACGGCAGCCGTTGTCTGGCTGTTTGTCCTGCTGGCGGCCCCAATCGCCAAGTCACTGGCGTGGGCGCTTATCATCGGCATCGCGACCCTTCCCCACCATGACCGGTTGGCCAGGAGGTTCCCCGGACACCCTGACCGCTCTGCCGGACTGATGGTCGTCGCAATTACCATCTGCTTCATACTGCCGGTTGCCGCCCTGATCATCATGGTCGCTCTGAACGCCGCCGACTGGTACCAGGAAGGTGAGCGGCTTGTGAGGGCGTTTGCGACGACCGGAGCTGGCGCTCTCAGCCATTTCCCTTTTGCAAAGGAGGTTATCACCCTTGGAGACGAGTTCGGCATAGATCTTTCCGCTCTCGGCGCAAAGCTGGCTGACGGCGCTTCGAGATATCTCCTTGAACTGACGAGCAATACCGCAAGAAACCTTGGGGAACTTCTCTTCACCCTGGCTGTGGCGCTGTTCATACTCTTTTTCATCTACCGTGACGGCGAAGGGCTGGTGTCCAGAGCCATCGTCCGTTACGCGGGTAATCAGGAGAAAGCGCGGCGCTATTTCGCCGAGATTCGTGCCACAACGACAGCCGTGACTGTGGGAACAATCTTCACCTGTCTTGTGCAGGGGGTAACCGCCGGACTTGGCTATTACGTCGCAGGAGTCCCCGCCCCGGTTCTCTGCGGTGCGCTGACGGCTCTGGCGGCGCTCGTGCCGGTTGTCGGCACAGGCATCATCTGGGTGCCTCTTGTTGCCCTTGTCGCCATCAACGGTGCCTATCTCAAGGCGCTCCTTCTTGCGCTTTGGTGTATTATTTTTGTGGGCCTGGCCGATAACGCGATACGCCCGCTGGCCATCGGCGCAAAGAGCAATATCCCTGTCCCGGCGATTGTGCTCGGAGCGATCTGCGGACTGTTTGCACTGGGGATTCTCGGCCTTATCCTGGGACCTGTCATCTTCGCGATCCTTACTACCGTTTGGAGAGATGCATTGGATCCCGATCAAATTAACGACAGATAAGTTTCACAAATAACCCCGATGTGATCCGTCACATATGACAGTTATGTTAATCTTGACGGGTTTCTCTTACGTATTTTCCTCCACTCCGCACGTTATCTTTCCTTATCACCTTTACAATCGAATACTTGTATTCCTCTCTATCCAGAGATCTTGTCTGGCACGCTAGTTGCGGGTTCCTCTCCCTGGCACAATCCTTCTCGGACTTAAACTTGAGAAGATTCCAGGTTTGCTGTTTCTATGGTTGGCGATCGACACGTTTATAAAATTGCATCCGCATCCGAAGCAACTTGAAAAACTCAAAGTTTGTGAAAGCGAAGAGAACTGCCAGACCCCGATATGTGACTAATTGGGATAACGCTGTCTGCTCTCTTCTATAGGAGATGCCACGAATGCGAATAAAATATATTCCGTCGTTTATTTCATCAGGATTTGTGAAGTTCTCCGTTTTAGCGGCTGCCGTAACAGGCTGGTCCTATGCGGCAAATACCGGAGCAAACAGCAGCCCGGAAATATCGCGGACAGTAAATCATGATGCTCGAATTGATGCTCTCCACGAACGACGGATCAGGTTTGCCGCCGAGCATGGGGTAGCAAACCCGGCAGCACTTGCCGCCTCAGTCAGGCAGAGCCACATGGCAGACCTGTTGATCAGTGTCGCAATAGAAGAAAGCCGTGGCGATCCGGTCGCGGTAGGTTTGGCCGGCGAAAAAGGGGCCTGGCAGGTAATAGCCTCACACTGGGGATCTGTTCCTGAGGACATCTACGGGCAGGCAGTACAGGCCGAAAGAATCATCCGCGCCCTCTTGAACAGCGCCAAAGGGAATAATAAAGAGGCTCTGGCACATTACAACGGTGGAGTGGCGCCCCCTGGTGAGAGTTACAAATATGCGGAGAGAATACTTAAACGTGCAACTCTGTTGAAGGTTGCAGCCAACTAATTAGTTCGGACGTTTGCTGTCTTAGCTCCAATTGTTTTTCCATCCGGAAACTCGGGATTTGAGCTATCCAGACTGACCACAAAAGGAGTGGAACATGCCAGAATCAACAACAGGGAACAACTCTGCAAAAACAATCGGCGAGATTGTCGCTGCCGATTTCCGGGCCGCCAAAATCTTTGAAAACCACGGGATCGATTTCTGCTGTGGCGGCACGGTTGCACTAGCGGCAGCCTGCACGGAAAAAGGGGTGGATCTTGCCACGATAACAGGGGAGCTTGAGGCGCTGAAGAGTGAACAGGCCGATCGGAGCCAGAATTATTCATCGTGGGCATTACCGTTTCTGATCGACTATATCGTCAATACCCACCATGCCTATCTCCATGAAAACATGGGGCCGATCGCGGGCTATGCAGACAAGATCGCCTCTGTTCATGGCGCTCACCATCCCGAGGTGATCAAAATCGCCGCAATATTTAACAAGATTGCAATCGATCTGGGGGCTCACATGAAGGAGGAGGACGAGGTATTTTTCCCGGCTGTGAAGCGAGCCGATGCGGCAAGAATTTCCGGCGGTGAGCCGGATGCGAAGGATCGGGAAACGATCCGGGTCTGCCTTCTCAAATTTTATCGCGAACACGAAGAGATCGGCGATGCAGTCCATACGATCCGTCATCTATCAAAGGAGTACGCGATACCGGACGATGTCTGCAACACCTTCATGCTTACATACCGGATGCTCAGGGAGTTCGAGGACGACCTCCACAAGCATGTCCACCTGGAGAACAACATCCTCTTCCCGAAGGCGGCACAGCTTTGAATCGTAA
>JAQTRC010000102.1:0-1216 GCA_028712665.1 Desulfuromonadaceae bacterium | reverse complement strand
GAGAACAAGGCGCGACCGGCAACTAAAGACAAAAAGGAGACATGAACATGTGCAAAGTCTTGATAGTTTTTTACAGTATGTACGGACACATCTACAAGATGGCCGAAGCGGTTGCTGAAGGGGTTGGCGGGGTGGCGGGGTGCGAGGCGGTAATCAAGCGCGTGCCGGAAACGCTCTCCAGTGAGGTATTGGGGAAGATGGGCGCGCTGGAAGCTCAGAAGGGAATGGCAGAGATCCCGATTGCAACGGTGGATGACCTGGTGGATGCCGATGCCGTTATCTTCGGTACTCCGACCCGTTTTGGCAACATGTGTGGCCAGATGCGCCAGTTCCTGGATGCGACCGGCGGGCTCTGGCAGAATGGGGCGCTTGTAGGGAAGGTCGGAAGTGTCTTTGCGAGCTCGGCCACCCAGCATGGCGGCCAGGAATCCACCATCCTCAGTTTTCACATTACCCTGCTTCATCAAGGGATGATTGTTGTCGGCCTGCCGTATGCCTTTGCAGGGCAGATGGGAATCTCCGAGATTACCGGCTGTTCACCCTATGGCGCCTCAACCGTCGCCGGCGGTCAGGGTGAGCGGATGCCAAGCGGCAACGAACTGGCCGGCGCCCGTTTCCAGGGCGCCCATGTGGCAGGTATCGCCTTGAAGTTGAAGGGGTAGATGGTTGATCCGCAATTTGCCGGAGTAAAACTGCTGCTCGACAGAAATATACAAGGTGGCATATGGAAAGAACGTCAAAAGTGTCAGAAGAAACTATCATCCTCCTCTCTCCCTGGTGGAGGAATGCGACAATCCTCGTACTGGTGATGGGATTCACGGTGCTGATCTGGCTTGCCGTCAGAAGCTACCAGGATGCCCCGCCGATCCCTGCAAAGGTCGTCGATCCGGCAGGTCAAACGCTCTTTACCCGGGACGATATTGTCGGTGGGCAGCAAGTTTTCCTTAAACACGGTCTGATGGAAAACGGCACCGTCTGGGGGCATGGCGCCTACCTGGGGCCCGATTTCTCGGCCGCCTACCTCCATACGCTCAGTATCGAAGTCGGGGAGATGATTGCTCTGAAGCGTTTCGATCCGGTTCAGAGGAAATCCGGCGCGGTGGAACAGGCCGTCATTGATGCGGAAACCGCACAGTTACTCAAGGCTAACCGCTATGACCCGCGGACGGAAACGTTGACATACACCGCGCCTGAAGCTGACTCATACCGGAAACAG
>JAQTRC010000191.1 GCA_028712665.1 Desulfuromonadaceae bacterium | reverse complement strand
CATCCTCCAGGTGCTCCAGAAAACCGGCTGGCGCATCGAGGGGAAAAACGGAGCGGCGGTGCTCCTCGGCCTCAACGCCAGCACACTTCGCGCCCGGATGCGGAAATACGAGATCTTCAGGCAGTAAATGAAAAACTAGCACCAAGTAACATCTAAATCTAACCCCCCTCGGTCCCCCCTTATCTAAGGGGGGAAGCTTTGAAGTCTCCCCTTAGATAAGGGGAGATTTAGAGGGGTTATACGCCTCATCAAGCCTTTGCTCAACCCTCAGCCTCAGCCTCAACCTCAGCCTCAACCCTCAACCTCAGCCTCAACCCTCAACCTCAACCTCAACCTCAACCTCTCCCTTCATCCTTCATATTTGGCAGTTATGTTATACATGACGGATTCCATTAACGGATTTCCCTTTACCCCTCAGAGTCGCCTTCAGCTTATCCCTGTATAATCGGATAGTTGCACTCGCATTATTCTCTGGCACACAAGTTGCGGATAAGCTTCCTGCCGCAGCATTCATTGTTGCCGTCCTTTTTAGCAACATTTGAAATGATATATTGTGTTCACGGGGAGTCTAATGAATAAACATGACACCACGTTGGAAATTCAAACCCTCGGACGCTTCAGAATTCTCGTCGACGGAAAACCTGTTGCAACAGAGTGGCCGGACGAAACTTTAAAAGTGTTTTTCTGTTCGTTGCTTTCGCCGCTGGATCTCTACTTCAGCTGGGACCGGCTCTGCCGTTCAATGTTGGGTGTACCGGTGACTCGAACCAGCAGGCGTCAGCTGGAGGAGACCATTGTCCGGCCTCTCATCAGCTTCCTTACAAAGGAGTTGGGCTTCAACCCTCTTATTACAGGGCCGGAAGGTATCAGAATCAGCCACCAGGGCATAACTGTGGATGCTTTCGAGTATTACAACACCGCTCTGGATGGGCTCAGGCTGTTGTCCGTCTCCAACCGTCCCGCAGCGTACGAGAAATTCACCAAGGCCAACTTGCTTTACGCTGGTAGCTATCTACCCGGAATGTCGGGGAAAATAATTACCAACACGCGCAACGAGCTCGAATCGCTCTACCGCACTGCGGTGATGGACGGCATTCGTCCGACAGCGCTGCTCCCTGAACGGATATCACGGCACATTCCGGCCAGGATTCAGAAGAACAGAGTGAAGTTTACATTACATCGGTAAATAACAGACTTATTACAACCCTGGAGGTTGGCCCCATGATATCAACTGCCGCGTATGCCGCTGTTTCCTCACGATCGCAACTGGCGCCCTACACAATCGAACGGCGCGATCCCGGCCCGAATGACGTCCTGGTCAATATCCTCTACTGTGGTGTATGTCATTCCGATATACACCAGGTCCGCAACGAATGGGGCGGTTCCATTTATCCGATGGTGCCCGGTCATGAGATCGTCGGCACCGTAGTTAAGAGAGGGGACGATGTGATCAAATGGAAGATCGGCGACATTGTCGGTATCGGTTACTTCATAGATTCATGCCATGAATGCGATGCGTGCGCAGCAGGTGAAGAGCAATACTGCGAAGCAGGTATGAACACGACGTTCAACGGCTTTGAGCGTGACGGGAAAACCCCGACCTATGGCGGTTACTCTACCCGTATCACTGTGAACGAAGATTATGTTCTGCGTATACCTCCGGAGTTGCCGCTCGAAAGAGTTGCGCCGCTGATGTGCGCCGGCATCACCACATATTCGCCGCTCCGCCATTTCGGCATCAAAGTTGGCGACAACATAGCCGTAGTCGGATTGGGCGGCCTTGGCCACATGGGAGTGAAGATCGCAAAGGCTATGGGCGCAAAGGTTACGGTTATCAGTCATTCGCCGGGAAAACGCGCCGATGCTCTGGCCCTGGGCGCCGCCGACTTCATCGCGACAAGCGAAAAGGATGCATTCGAGCTAAACGCCAAACGTTTCGACTTTATTCTCGACACGGTCTCGGCAAAGCACGATTACAACGCCTATCTGAATTTGCTGCGTCGCGACGGGACAATGGTGCTTGTCGGCATCCCCGATCCGGTTTTACTTTCAGCCGGTTCTCTGGTCCTGCAGCGTCTGAAACTGGCGGGTTCTCTTATCGGAGGTATCCGCGAAACCCAGGAAATGCTGGATTTCTGCGCTGAACAGAGAGTTGCTTCCGACGTGGAGGTGATTCCGATTCAGAAGATCAATGAGGCCTACGAACGCATACTGAAAAGCGATGTGCATTATCGCTTCGTCATCGACATGGCCAGCCTGAAACAGCCCTGAAACTATGATAACCAGATGACCTTAAATATTCTCATCTTCTCATTATGACAACTTTGTATGTCCGATCCCAGACCACTCAGCAAACATAGCTATTCCAGACCACAATTCCTGACAATCTATGCCGCTCTGGCATGCCTGTTCCTCTCTTTCTCCTCCGCTATGCCTCTGCACGCCGCCGATCCGGTCGGGATCGTCATTACCGGCATCGAGGGGGATGCGCTGAAAAATGTGAAGGAGGCGCTGGTTCTCCCTGTCGGATTGGTACGCGAAGGAAAAGTTGACCGGCTCTGGCTCGACCGTTTCGCAAAGCAGGCTGATGCGAAAACCAGAAGCGCATTGGAGCCGTTCGGTTTTTACAACAGTTTAGTTTCTGTATCGGTCGAGCCGGTCGGAGAAAACTATCGCCTGCTGGTCAAGGTGGCGCCGGGAGAACCGGTGCGGCTGGCCGGCGTAGAGGTGACTCTGGCCGGGCCGGGCAACGGAGAAAAACGGCTCCGCAGGCAGATTGCAACGTTCCCCCTGAAAGAGGGGGACGTGCTGCTGCATCAGAGATACGAAGAGGCGAAGTCGGTTTTAAAATTGCGCGCACAGGAACTCGGTTACCTGGATGCGGAATTTTCCCG
>JAQTRC010000101.1 GCA_028712665.1 Desulfuromonadaceae bacterium | reverse complement strand
CCAGAAGAACAGAAGCCCCTGCATTTTCCTCCACTTTTGGTCAAAGTTTTGGTCAAATACAAGGGCTTTACGCTGATAACTACCTTAAATTGCGGGGGGTTTAATGGCGGAGAGAGAGGGATTCGAACCCTCGGTACGCTATTAACGTACACACGCTTTCCAGGCGTGCTCCTTCAACCGCTCGGACATCTCTCCATAAAATTTGAATGGTGAATATAGTCCAAGCAATAACGTTTGTCCAGTATTTCATATTATTTCTCATATTATGCTTTGAAAAGCGCCGGTGATAAATGTACACTCCGCCGGGGAGACGCGAACCATGAATATTGCCTTCATAGCAGCCATGCCGGAAGAATTCCGCGCCGTTGCCTGCCACCTTGATACACCGGAAACGGTGCGGATCGGACAGTACAAGGGTTGCAGCGGGACCGCTTCAGGCCACAATATTGTGGTTCTTGAATCCGGCATGGGGTTTGACAATGCCACAAGGGGCACTCGAACGCTGCTAAACGAAATACGCCCCGACATCCTTGTTTCGACAGGTTTCTGCGGCGGGATAGCGCCCAATCTGGTCGTGGGTGATGTTGTTCTGGCAACACGGATCGTTATTGTATCCGGGGATCTGATAGATGAGGTCCCGGCTCAGTTTGCGGCAGCCGGCCTCAATTTTGTCGAACGTCACTCAATATCTGATCGTCTCGTTTTCGGAGGTTTGTTCGTAAGCACGCCCGGCATTATGGAAAAACCGCGTATTGCAGCACTGCTGCCGACCTCGGCACTCAACCCGGTGGTGGAAATGGAGAGCGCTGCGATCGCCCTGATCGCGGCAGAGAACGGCATCCCTTTTGTCGGCATCCGTTCCGTCAGCGACCCGGCAGGCGAGGAACTCAGGTTTTCGCTGGATGAGTTCTGCGACAATCAGATGCGTATAAGCATTCCAAGAGTACTTCTTACAATCCTGCGCAAACCCCGTATCATTCCGCAACTCGTCCGCCTGGGGCGTAACAGCAGTATCGCCGGTGCGAGACTGGCGCATGTCATTAAGCAATTCCTAAATTTTATCTGATATCTTCACTGCCTGAGACCAGGGGTAATCCCTCAGATGTTCTCCCAACTCATCCGGTGAATAGCGGTTTACCCTCCTGACTGCCAGAAGAACCACTATCAGAACCGGCAGCGTAAAGATAAACAGGGAACTAAACGCCATGAAGCGCTCACCGATGACCAGCATCATCACTATATTGAAAACCAGGACCGACAGATAAAGCATCGGCCCGAACAGCGAACGGAAGGGGAGGATCGACGCACCTTCCGGAACATTGCCGGTACGGCGGGCATCGATCAGTTGGAATGCAGCCACGAGGAAGAGGCTGGTCAAGAGCCACCCGGCGTAATTGGAAAGCGGCACGCCAAAATGAATACCCTGCTCACGGTAACCGTAGATCTGCCCCAGAAACCATCGCCCCCCCTGCAGCGCCACCGGGTCGATGACGATGTCAAGAAAGGTCTGCAGGAACGCCCCCAAAAGGAGCGCCGAAAATGAGCGGCGGATCCGCCTGGTCTCCAGCGTAGCCACGTTCCAGCGCCATGACTTGAGCGGAGAGAGGATGAACAGGGCGGTGGCATAGCTGCAGTAAGCCAGAAATACATAGGAGAGGGAATCGAAGAAAGGGACCCCGGCGACCCAGAGCTCGCGGCTGCTGGTGGTATCGATGTAATAGTACCAGCCGTAGGGGAAGCCGGTGTTGATCGAGAGCCATTCCGAAGAGAAAGCGATCAGGTAGCCGGCGGCCGTAAACTGCAGGGTTCTCCGCCAGCCGACGTGTGGTACGCAGGCCAGCAGGAACGCCGCGAAGAAGGCGAACACGTAGGGGCGCATGGTAAAGGTGCCGATGGTTATGTCGAAAAAATGGGTCATGTTGATTAATCCCCTAGCTCCGGTAGACTTCGCGACGGTGGCCGATCTTGACCACCCAGACTGTCAGCTGGGTATCCTGTATCGAATAGATAATACGGTAGTTTCCCTGGCGAAGACGGTACTTTTCCTGGCCGGAGAGCTTTTCACAACCAACGGGACGGGGATTTTCGGCAAGGCTTCCGATCCGCTCGATGATCCGTTTCAGATCGTTACCGAGGATGGATTCCAGATCCTTCCTGACCGAATCTTTGAAAAAGATGCTATAGACGGCCATTGGCTTTCAGCTCTTTCAACACGGCTTCGTAGGAAACCAGCGGCTCGTTGACCCGCTCTTCAAAAGCTGCCAGGTCTTCGGAATCCTCGGTCAGTGCATGATGTACCGCATCGTTGACAATATCTGAAAGTGATCGGGACGTCACCAGCGCCTTGTGCTGAAGCGCGCGGTGCATGGCGGGGTCAAAATAAACGGTTGCCCGTTTGGTTAGTGCGCTCATAGTTCGTTCCTCCTATGCGCACTTTAGCGTTATAACGTTGTGACGTCAAGATGTTTGTTTCGAAGCGGGAGATTGAGGTCAGAGAGAGTTGAGAGATATTGGGTAGCTTACGTCTTTCGGTACTGTCTCAGCTTGTGGAGGACCAAATAAATGGGAAAGCGCAGGTTCAGGCATCCAAGATCAGAAGACGGGAACCCAAAGGGGGCCAATCGGACCCCTTTGCAGTTTATTGGAAGAGTCAGTCCCTCGGAACAGCCAGCATCCTGTCCAGCGCTCTTTTAGCTTTGAGGCGGATCTCTTCCGGGACAGTTACTACCGGCGAGAGGGTCTGGAGCGATATCAGCAGATCCTCCAGCGAGGTCAGCTTCATGTTGGGACAAAAGAGTGCCGGCGAAGCCAGAACGAACTCCTTCCCCCGGTTCTCTCTGCGCAGCTTGTAGAGGATGCCCGCTTCTGTCCCGATGATGAATTTTGTCGCAGGGCTGGTCCGGCAGTATTCGTACATGCCACTGGTGGAACAGACATGATCGGCCAGGGCGGATACTTCCGGGGCGCTTTCGGGGTGGCAGACGAAGAGTGCGCCCGGGTGTTCGGCTATTTTCTGTCGCACCGCCTGCACTGTCATCCTCTCGTGGGTCGGGCAGAAACCGTCCCAGAAGATGAACTTCTTCTCCGGGACGAATCCGGCGACCCAGCGCCCCAGGTTACGGTCCGGAACAAAGATCAGCTCATCCTCCCGCAGAGATTTTACCACCTTGACGGCGTTTGCCGAAGTGCAGCAGATATCGGAATGGGCCTTGACCTCGGCCGAGGAGTTGACATAGGTCACCACCGGAACGCCGGGGTGCTGCCGCTTAAGCGACTCCAGCTCCGCTGCGGTAACCATGTCCGCCATCGGACAACCGGCATCAGGGCGGGGGAGCAGCACTTTCTTGTCCGGGGAGAGGATTGCGGCAGACTCAGCCATAAAATGTACTCCGCAGAATACGATCAGATCGGCTGAAGTCTTGGCGGCCTCAATAGAGAGTGCCAGGGAGTCTCCGGTGATGTCCGCGATTTCCTGTACCTCGTCGCGCATGTAGTTGTGGGCCAGCAGAACTCCGTTGTGCGTTTTGAGTAAATCCCTGATCTGCTGCCTGATATCGCTCGACACTTCATCTGCCTCCGGCTGTAATGCTGGTTAATACAGTTTTAGCTATACCGCAAACGGCATCAAAAGACAAGCCACGCTGCCGATTAGCCGACAACCGCTCTCGGAGAGGCATTCATCCGGCCGGAACGGTCAAAGGCTAATCTTCTTGCCTTTTTTTGATCGACTGCGATAGCTCTTAATAAGAGTCTGAAACTCTCAATCGATACCCTACCCCCGGCTCAGTAATGATGTGGCGTGGCCGTGATGGATTGGCCTCAATCTTGCGGCGCAGGTTACTGATATTTACCCGCAGTACATGTGGCTGTTCCAGGTAGGTCAGTCCCCATATATGCTTCAGGATCTGGGAATGGGTCAGGACTTTCCCTGCATGAGTGACCAGCAGGCGGAGCAGGTCGTATTCGGTGGGGGTCAACGGGATTTCTCTCCCCTGCAGCGTTACCCTTCGATGGGCAAGATCAACGGTCAGGTCATCGTCGCAAAAGAGCGGCTCCATAACCTGCTGTTGTGAACGTCGCAAGACAACCCGGATACGGGCCAACAATTCGCCAATCCCGAAGGGCTTGGTCAGATAGTCATCGGCGCCGGCATTCAAGGCTGCTACCTTGTCTCCTTCCCGGTCTCTCACCGACAGTACGATAATTGGCACAGTAGACCACTCTCTGAGACGGTTGATCACGTCAACGCCATCCATGTCAGGCAACCCGAGATCAAGCAGTATCAGTTCCGGCCTGAGAGATGCCGTTGCCGCCAGAGCTGCATGTCCATTTTCAGCCTCGTACAGAGTAAACTCGCTGCTGTCCAGTGCGGTATGCAGAAAACGCCGGATCGCCTGTTCATCGTCAACGATCAGAACCCGTGTCCGATTCGCGGTTTCAGTCATGTTTCCGTCACTCCAAGTGGTAGTTTTATCAGCATCCGTACTCCGCCGCCAGGCCGGTTCATTGCCTCGATTCTTCCGCCATGCGCCTCTACAATTCCCTTGCAGATCGACAGCCCCAGTC
The DNA here is from genome assembly GCA_028712665.1 of Desulfuromonadaceae bacterium. Taxonomy (GTDB): domain Bacteria; phylum Desulfobacterota; class Desulfuromonadia; order Geobacterales; family Pseudopelobacteraceae; genus JACRCG01. The sequence continues at coordinate 6,928 of JAQTRC010000101.1, read as the reverse complement.
CGGTGCCACCGGCTCCTTCCGGCGCCGGAATCCGGTAGAATTTGTCAAAGATCCGCTTCAGATCCTCCTCGGGAATGCCTGTACCACGGTCAGCCACCTCCAGGACTATCCATGGGGTGTCAAGATAGGCCGTTATGCCGATGTCACCCTCCTGAAGGCTATATTTCAAGGCATTATCCAACAGGTTAACCAACACCTGGGTCATCAGCACAAGATCAATCTTCACCTCCGGCAGCTCTTCAGGGAGTTCCACTTTGATCTGTCTCGTGCCGATTCGTTGTTCAAGAGGGGTCAGGGCGCAACCGACAAGCTCCTGAAGATCGCACGGCTCTGAATTCAGGAGAATTGCGCCGGCTTCGATGCGTGTCATGTCGAGCAGGTTGCCTACAAATTTGTTCAGCCGGTCCGCCTCGCTACAGGCCGTGTCCAGTAAATCACGCCTGGCTCTGTCCGACAACTGATGCTGCTTCTCACGCAGAGTGGTAAGCGCCCCGGTTACGGAAACCAGCGGCGTACGCAGATCGTGAGAGATGGAATTCAATAGCGCCCGTTCAAAATTTGCGCGCGTCTGAATGATCTGAGCCTGTTCAGCCTGATGCGACAGATCGATCCGTTGCAATGTCGAAGCGGTCTGAGCAATGATCCCCTCCATCAGGCGTTGGGAACTACTGCCGGGAAGCGGTCCTCGCAGCGCCAGTACCCCCACGCAGGAACCGGCCTGCACCAAAGGGAGACAGGCCAGACCCTCAGCCTGATCATAGGAGCCGGACGGCGATATGGAGCGCTGTCCATTTTTGCACGACCAGTCAATGGTTAAGAGCTCTGCATCGGTAAAGCTCATTCCTCTGCTTGCGGCAGCAGGCGCGGTAACCTGATCGGCAGCATGAAAGATGGCAACTTGCGCAGCGATGGACGCTTCTGCATTCCGCACCACCGCGGCATACAGAGCCTGGGGATCGGGAGCAGCGGCAAGATCACGGCTCAAGCGATACAGGCTTGCGGTTTCCGCCTCACGCTCAAACAAGGAATCCGAACGTTTCCTTGATGAGGCCACCAGGGTGCTGATGACGAGGCTGACCGTGAGCAGGCCAAAAAAGGTGGGGAGATATTCTTTGTCAAAAACCGTGTACGATAATCGTGACGGGATAAAGAAAAAATAGAAGGCCAGCGTGCCTGCGACAGCAGTAAAAACAGCCGGGCTAAGCCCCAGCTTGAGGGCTGCCAGCACGACCGCCAAAAGATAAAACATCACCAGGTTTGAGAGTGATGTATAGGGGTGCAGCAGCTCACCGGCTACCGTGGCGGCAGCCACCAGTGCAAAAGCCTTGAGGTAGTTTATCAGGCGGGGAGGATTAGAGGACGATGACATAATCTGAGTATAGTGTAATCCTCATTTCAGTTGCAAGTCTCATCTGTTGCTATGCCGGAAAATCCGGGGCATGTAAATAGTTTCCGGATGGAAACTAAATATCTTCCATAACCGGTCTTGATATTATCTTGATATACTCCCTTCCAATTTTGACACTTTCTTGATTATTTACCTGCTACAGTCGGAACGTAAAAATTTTGATTCAAGATATACAGTTCAATCTATATATCTGCATGATTTTGTAACTTATCTTTTCAGAAAGAGTCTCCGAGTAACCGGGGATCGGTGCAAAGAATGATTAAAGATCCAGGGCTTTTGTCTGTTCTGATGATAGCCAGACATCATGGTATTGCTGTTGACGAGGCCAAGCTGCAGCACGAGTTCGGCCTGAAGCCGTTTACCGAGGATGTAATTCTCCTTGCGGCCAAGCGCTTGGGAATGACCGCCAAACTTGTCGAGCAGGACCCTGAACGTCTCGAACGCGCGCCCATGCCGGCAATTGCGATTGATAAAGAGGGGAACTTCTTCATTGCGGTCCGTTACGGCTATGAACAAGGGGACAAGACCAAACCGAGAATAATAATCCAGCAGCCTGGCAGCCCCGAAATCAAGGTCCTGGAGATACCCACGTTCCTTGAGCTTTGGTCCGGGAAATTCATTTTCTGTATTTCGAAGATGAATTACATGCGGGATCTCACCAAATTTGACTTCAGCTGGTTTATCCCCGCGATCGTAAAGTACAGGAAAATGCTTGCGGAGGTATTGGTAATATCTTTTGTAATGCAGTTGATCGGCCTGGCAACACCGCTGGCATTTCAGGTGATAATGGACAAGGTGCTGGTCAACCACGCGCTGAAGACACTCAATGTCGTCGCCTTCGGCCTGCTCTGCGCCATCCTCTTTGAAAACACCCTCTCCGGAATCAGAACCTGGGTCTTCGCCCGAACCAGCAGCAAGATAGACGTAGAACTAGGGGCGCGCCTCTACCGGCACCTCTTTTCCCTCCCGATAGCCTATTTCCAGTCACGGAGGGTCGGCGATTCGGTGGCGCGGGTACGCGAGCTGGAAAGCATCCGCAACTTCTTAACCGGAAACGCCATCACTTTGCTGATGGATCTGCTCTTCTCGGTTGTGTTTGTTTTTGTCATGTTCTGGTACAGCGTACAGCTCACCCTGATTGTCCTTGCTTCAGTCCCGCTATACTTCCTTCTTTCATTGGTGCTGACGCCGATTCTGCGTGACCGGCTGAAGGAAAAATTCGACACCGGCGCCAGAAATCAGGCCTTTCTGGTGGAATCGATCAGCGGCATCGACACGATAAAATCGATGGCTGTCGAACCGCGCTGGGTTGACAATTGGGAAAAGCAGCTCGCCAGCTATGTAACCGCAGGGCTGAATGCCACCAACATCGGCACCGTTGCCAATGTTGGAGTGACATCGGTCAGTAAACTTGTGACAGTCGGTATCCTCTGGTTTGGTGCGGCGCAGGTTCTCGAGGGGAACCTGACGGTAGGCCAGCTGATCGCCTTCAACATGCTTTCAGGGCGTCTGACCGAACCGATTCTGCGTATCGCCCAATTATGGAACAACTTTCAGCAGGTGGGGGTTTCGATGGAGCGGCTGGGAGATATTCTGAACGCTCCTGCTGAAGTCGTGGGTAACAAAACCCGTATTCCCCGCCTGAATGGTTCGATCGAATTTGACCAGGTGTCGTTCCGCTACCGCCCCGACACCCCAGATGTCATCCGTTCGGTAAACGTTAAAATAGAGCCGGGCCAGGTAATTGGCATTGTCGGCCGCTCCGGTTCCGGTAAAAGCACCCTGACCAGACTGGTTCAGCGTCTCTATGCGCCTGACCGTGGCCGGGTGATGGTCGATGGCCAGGATATTTCGATAATCGACACCACGTCACTCCGTCAGCAATTGGGTGTAGTTCTCCAGGAAAACCTCCTTTTCACCGGCTCTATCCGGGACAACATCGCACTCTCCAATCCCTCCCTCTCCATCGAGCCGATTATTGAAGCGGCAAAACTGGCCGGGGCGCATGAATTCATCTGTGAAATGCCGGAGGGGTACGACACAAGGGTAGGAGAGCACGGCACGGGGCTTTCAGGGGGTCAACGCCAGCGAATCGCCATCGCCCGGACACTGATAAGTAACCCTCGTATCCTGATCTTTGACGAGGCGACCAGCGCCCTGGACTATGAATCGGAAATGATCATTCAGGAGAACATGCGCAAGATATGCGCGGGGAGGACGGTGCTGATCATTGCCCACCGCCTTTCCGCCGTCCGTGACGCCGACCGTATTCTGGTGATGGAACGTGGCCAGATAATCGAGGACGGTTCTCATGACGAGTTGCTTCAGAAAGATGGCGGGACTTATGCGCACCTCTATCAATTGCAGTTTGGCAGAACAACAACCCCGCTTCAGGTGGTGAACATATGAGCATGAAACATAAAATGGAGGCACGTGGTACTCTGCTGCGCCATTACTGGAAGACCTTTGCACGCTTCTGGAAGAATCGCAACGAACTTGGCGGCAATCTATTCAAGGAACAGGAAGCGGAATTTCTTCCGGCAGCGCTGGAGATCCAGGAGAAACCGGTCTCTCCCTCCTTGAGGATAACGGCAAAGGTGCTTATAGTGCTGATTCTGTTCCTGGTTGGCTGGGCTGTGTTCGGCAAGATGGATATCGTTGTCAACGCCACCGGAGAAATCATATCGCACGATCGTACAAAAACAATCGCTTCGGTCGAAGTTGCCAGCGTCAGGGCACTGCATGTCAAGGAAGGTCAAACCGTCAAGAAGGGTGACCTGCTGATTGAACTGGACGCCAGTGCGGCAGACGCCGAACATGACAAGGCGGAGAGCAATGTGACCGAGGCGATGCTCACTATCGCCCGCTCCAAGGCGATGATCGCGGCAATCGAGAGCCGCAGGCCGCCGCAGCTACCCTCCATCGCAGGGATAACAGCGCAAAAGTTGCGGGAGACACAGGGGCACCTTGATGGCCAGTACCGTGATTTCATGGCCAAGCTTCAGCGTACTGATGGAGCGATAGCCCGCTATACCGAAACCCTGGCGTTGATTACAAAGCAAGCCGCAGATTACAAGGAGCTTGCAAAAAACCACGACGTCCCGATGCATGCCTATCTGGAGAAGGAGCAGGCGCGGGCAGACCTGGAAGGGCAGCTCACCGATGCCAGAAATCAACGGGCGGTCCTGATTGCCGATGCAAAGCGTATGGCCTATGACGATCGGGCTGATGCCGACAGGATTCTGGGAGCGGCGCGGCAGGATGCGTTGAGAAACGCAGCGCACAGCAAACTGCTCAAACTTACCTCGCCGGTTGACGGAACGGTGCAGCAATTGACGGTTTATACCGTGGGGGGGGTGGTGCCCGCCGCCCAGCCACTCATGAAGATCGTCCCGAAGGAAGACAAGATTGAAGTCGAGGCGATGCTGGAAAACAAGGACGTCGGATTTATTGAGGAGGGACAGGTGGCGGCTGTCAAGATCGACGCCTATGAGTACACCAAATATGGGGTCATCCCGGCCCGCGTGGTCCATGTCTCATCCGATGCGATCAAGGACGAGAAAAGGGGACTGCTCTATTCCGTCATCCTGTCGCTGGAGAAATCGACTATTTCAGTCAAGGATCAAAACATGCCGCTGAGCGCCGGCATGTCCGTCAGAGCGGATATCAAGACCGGTTCCCGCCGGGTGATCGAGTATTTCCTCAGTCCACTCCTCCAGCACAAACGGGAGAGTTTAAATGAGAGATAAATTGGCTCTATTGAAAAAGTCCCCTCCCCCCTGGCGGGGGAGGGTTAGGGTGAGGGGGAAGTTGCCATGAGATCAGCATGTTTCAGCTTCACCCACCCCCCAACCCCTTTAGGCCCCAGAGGGTCCTCCCGTCAAGGGAGAGGGGGAGTTTTGCGAGAGCTATTAACGTCTGTAGCTCTCCTTGCGGCTATAACGATGGCTTGGCCGGCTCTCGCCCAGCCCTTCGAACTGCCGTATCTTTTTTCAGATCCTTTGCGAACCATGCCGGGCGTTGTAGAAAAGGGAGTTATTCTTCCTGGTGACAGCGCCCCGATTCCCCGCTCGGTTCAAAAGAATTTTGCAGAACCGCTCACCCTGGACGAAGCCGTTGATCTGGCTCTGTCAAATAACCAGAAGGTCAAGAGCGCATGGGCGGATATCAAGGTTCAGTCAGGCGCCGTCGGCGAAGCCTACTCCCCCTATCTGCCGGTCATAAACGGTTCGGTCAACTGGACCAAGGATAACATTACCTACTCCGATTCCCGCTACCCTTCATCCGATACCAGCCAGTTTACCTTTCAGGCTTCCGCGACGCTCCGCATCCTCGATTTCGGGGGGCGCGCCGCCAACCGGCGTTCTGCCGAAAATCTGCTGGCTGCGGCCCTCGCCAGTTACGACGCCACCATCCAGGATGCCTTGTCCGGGGTAATCCAGGCCTATTTCGATGCCACTACCGCTGCCGCCTCCCTCAAAGCAAAGACAGAGGCTGAGGAGGTTGCCAAAAACACCCTCTCTTCCGCAAAAGACCGGGAAGCAAAAGGTGTCATTTCCCAATCTGATACATTGCGGGCAGCAACGGCCCTCGCCAGGGCTTCCCTGAACAAGAACCGCGCCCGGGGCGATTATCATAAGGCCTTGGCATTACTTAGATATTATCTTGGCCTCCCAGGCGGCACTGTACTGCTGTTGCCCCCCGAACTGAACGATCAGCAGGTTGGCATTGCGGAGAGCAAGGAACTCTCACTCTGGCTTGATGAAGCGCAAAAGAACCACCCGATGATTGCTTCGCTCAAAAAACAGCTTGAGGCTGCGCAGCAGCAGGTGACGGTTGTGAAATCCGCAGGTCTCCCCATCCTGAGCCTGTCAGGAAACTACTATCAGAACACCCGCCCCGGAGAGGCCGTAACCGCGTCGGGCTCTCAGGAAACTACGTTAACTCTCGCCCTCTCCATCCCTCTGTTCGACGGTTTTGCCTCCACCTACAAGCTTCGCGGCGCTCAGGCGAAGGTCGAAAAACAGATATCAATTCTGGCTGACATAGAGCATCAGATTGCCAGGGAAGTCATCAAGGCTCATTCCGATGCAACTTCCGCCCTGCAAAACCTCGAGGCTTCGTTGACCCTGCTCGAATCAGCCAAGAGCGCTCTTGCTGTTTCTCAACGGAAATACGACAAGGGAGCTGCGGATATAACCGAAGTACTCAGCACACAGAGTGCGCTGGCCGATGCATGGAATGAACGGGTACGCAGTCTTGCGGAATGGCATTCCTCCCGGCTGCAACTTCTGGCCAGCACCGGCAGGATGGGACGCTCCGCGGTAGCCGGCGCTCTTAAAAACTGAGATCATCGCCATCGGAGAGAACTCCGATGGCGATGCCCGGCGTCTTTCCCCTTGACAAAACTCATCTAACCGGCTAGAAAAATGACTCTTCGGGATGTAGCGCAGCCTGGTAGCGCACCTGCTTCGGGAGCAGGGGGCCGCTGGTTCAAATCCAGTCATCCCGACCATAAAA
>JAQTRC010000100.1 GCA_028712665.1 Desulfuromonadaceae bacterium | reverse complement strand
GACCTGCTGTCTGCCATTTCCACGATTGATCACGTGATAGCAGCAGTTATCAGCTAAAGCTCTGGCTGATCTTGGCATCTATCCTCTTACAATTGCACAATTAGGTGCCTGTCCCCTTATTGCCTCCCCCGTTTGTAAAAAGTTGAAAGGCAATTATGGATTGAAGAAGGCGCGACTCACCGAAAACATCGGTGGTGGTCTCCTCGATAAGTCCGTCCGGAGCAACCAGGCCTTATAGCTATCCGACTTAGTAATAAATTCAATGTTTTTTAAGCCCCAGATATCATTTGCGGTTACACTAGCACATTGGGTCCAATAAATATATCCAGATGATCATAGACCATATCATGGCGCTGATTTACGCCCATGCAAACTTTAACCATATTGAGAATCAGTGAGGGTGACGTTCCGTAATACTCTCGTTCAATGGTCCCTGCTGATTGGGGAATACAAAACCGGCTGCTTGGCTTTATGGGACACAGCACAATTAGATGGTACATGAGGTTTACGGACACTACCGTCAGGGACTTGTGGACGAAAGGGAACAAATTCTGGAATACTTAGGGGAAGACTTCCTGGCCCTCGAAGAGTTACGGACTTATTTTCCGGCGCGTTATCAGGAAGCCATGTTAACTACAAATAAAACAGCAGAATTGCAAAACCCCCTGCCATTGCCGCCACCTTTTGTCAAGGTTTTGGTCAAAGTCAAGGGGTATATGCAGATAACTACTTGTAGTTACGAATTTTTAATGGCGGAAGAGGTGAGATTCGAACTCACGGAGGTGTAACCCTCGGCGGTTTTCAAGACCGCTGCCTTAAACCACTCGGCCACCCTTCCGTTGTATGCTTGCAGACTTTTATAGCACAATCACTACAAGTTTTCAAACTGTAACAACCACCGTCAGACAATCCGCTCCAGACCACCCATATATGATCGCAACGCATCCGGGATTATCACCGAGCCGTCTTCCTGCTGGTAGTTTTCCAGAATAGCCACCACTGTCCGTCCTACAGCCAGGCCGGAGCCGTTAAGAGTGTGGACAAATTCCGGTTTGGCTTTTTCGTCCTCACGGAAGCGGATCGAAGCCCGGCGAGCCTGAAAGTCCGTGAAAGTGCTGCATGAAGAGATCTCTCGATAACAGCTCTGCCCCGGCAGCCAGACTTCGATGTCGTAGGTTTTTGCGGAGGAGAAACCGATATCGCCGCTACAGAGCGCCATGACACGGTACGGGAGGTGCAATAGTTGCAGCACCTTTTCCGCATGCCCGGTCAATTTCTCCAGCTCCGCATCCGATTCGGAGGGATGGACAAATTTCACCAACTCCACCTTGTTGAACTGATGCTGGCGAATCAGTCCGCGGGTGTCCTTGCCGTAGGAGCCGGCCTCGCGGCGGAAGCAGGGTGTGTAGGCGGCATAGCTGATCGGCAGGTCGGAGCGTTTCAGAATCTCGCCACGGTGGATATTGGTAACCGGCACTTCGGCGGTTGGAATCATATAAAATTCGGGGTCGGACAGCTTGAAGAGATCCTCCTCAAACTTGGGGAGCTGACCGGTACCGGTCATCGACTCGCGGTTGACCATGAAGGGGGGTAACACCTCCTGGTAACCATGCCTATCGGTATGCAGATCGAGCATGAAGTTAATCAGGGCACGTTCCAGGCGGGCGCCTGCACCACGGTAGAGGGTAAAACGCGCGCCTGTGATCTTGGCGCCGCGTTCAAAGTCCAGAATGCCCAGATCTTCGCCGAGATCCCAGTGTGGTTTGGCCTTGAACGGCAGTTCATGCGGCTCTCCCCATGTTCTTACCTGCACATTGTCATTTTCAGAAGCACCGATCGGCGTCGTGGCGTGCGGCAGGTTCGGCAGGGTCATCAGGAGGGATTGCAGTTTCTCTTCCAGCTGCTTAAGCTCCTCGTCCTGCTCCTTGATTTTTTGCGATACCGCCCTCATTTGCAGGATCTGGTCCTGAACCTGGCTCTTGTCCTTTACACGGCCAATCTCGTCTGAAACCCGGTTGCGCTCCGCTTTTAGCGTTTCGTTTGCATAGAGCAGGATTCTGCGCTCCCCGTCGAGCTCTCTGAAACCTTCCAGATAAGATGCACCGCCACGGGCAGTCAGACGCCGCTCGGCCTCGTCCAGGTTTTCACGTATGTATTTCATGTCAAGCATCGGGATACACCTTTATTTTTGACTGGAAAACGTGTATTTTCTAACATCTGCGCCGCCACACGTCAATGCAAAAGAGCTACCATTGCCATGAAAATACTCCTGACAACCCTCCACTCCAAATACTCTCATGCCTCCCTGGCGCTTCCCTGTCTGGCGGTCTGCTGTAAAGATATCCCGAATATAAATATTACTATCCGTGAATTGACCGTCAACGAACCTAGAGAGCATATTCTGAAACTGATCGTGTCGGAAAAGGCCGATCTGGTGGCCTTCTCCTGCTACATCTGGAACATCGAGAAAACCCTCAGAATCGTTTCCGACCTGAAGAAAATATCCCCCGACAAGCTGATCGTTCTTGGCGGACCGGAGGTATCCTTCGGCATTTTTGAGCTGATGCACGACAACCCTTCTGTAGACTTTGTCGTCAAGGGTGAGGGAGAAGCCCCCTTTAGACGGCTGCTTGAAACAGTTGCCGGCAACAGACTTCCGGAACACTCCCTGGCACGCATCGACAACCTGTTTTTCCGGGATGGAGACGATATTGTTTCCGGACCGCTCAATAGAGAACATCTCCAACTCGACACTATTCCATCACCCTTTGAGGCAGGAGTGGTTGATCTGACAAAACCGTTGATCTACTTCGAGACTTCTCGCGGATGCCCCTTTTCCTGTGCTTTCTGTCTTTCGTCAGTAGAAGGTCCAGTCCGTTTTTACGGTATGGAGCGGATTAAAAGAGATCTGCTGTTCCTTATGCGTCGTAATGTAGCGCAGATAAAGCTCGTAGATCGTACCTTCAATTGTGATGCAGTCCGGGCGGGTGAAATATGGGAGTTCATTCTGGCTAACAACCAGGGGAGCCACTTTCATTTCGAGATCGCCGCAGACCTGCTGACCGAGGAGAACCTGCTGACTCTGGCCCGCGTTCCGGAAAAAACCTTCCGCTTCGAGATCGGCATCCAGTCGGCCTCTGAAAGCACTCTGGAGCGTGTGGGGCGGAAAGCCGATCTGCCGCGTATCTTCTCTGCCGTCCGGCGCCTGAAGAGCGAGACGAAGATCGAACTGCACCTCGATCTGGTGGCAGGATTGCCGGGCGAAGATTACGATGGATTTCTGACCTCATTGCAGATTCTGGCGTTTCTTGACCCGGACGAGATCCAGATCGAGCCGCTCAAGTTGCTTAAAGGGGCTCCCATGAGGGAGATCGCCAGTCGCGAGGATTACCATTTTTCAAGTTTCCCCCCCTACACCATACTAGGCAACCCCTGGCTCACCTTCGATGATATCAGCCGTATCGAGACCATCGGTCGCCTGCTGGATCTGCTTCACAAAAATGGCGGGTTCAGGTCGGCATTTAAGGTTCTGAATCAGGAGCTGACGTTTGCGGCCATCATTGACCGGATGGCGCGCGAAGTCGGGGTTGAAACCCTTTCAGGTTTCTCCTGCCGCCGGGTATACGAGCTCTTCTCCCGGCTGGCTTCTCCGCTTCTTGATGGAAACAGGGTGGCTGACCTGCATGATGCGCTCTTCTTTGACTACTGCCGGAGTGAAATGCCTTTGATGGGCAAACTCCCCTCCTTTGCAGCTTCGCGGCAGAATCATTGCGCCTGGCCCGGCCTTGGAGAACTGCCGCCAGGACTCTCCCTGCCGCCGGAAAGCAGGGTAAAGATATTCCGTTACCGCTTTATGTTCGATTATCGCACTGAACCGTGCGGGAATGACCCGGCGATGATTACGTTTGTTTATGTTTCAGGGGACGGGCGGGGGCTTAAGGTAATCATGGTTTAATGCAGTCAAACTGTTGCAGAATAAGATGAACGGCGAAGGGCGGGGAAAATCCCCGCCCTTCGCTTTCCTGGAAAAGCCTCTTGGCCTATTTCTTCACTTCATCCTTCTTTACCACAGCCATGGCGTCGTTCAGTATCTTGACCCCCGCCTTAGACGCTGAGATTGAGCCGGTCAGGCTTTCGCGGGCCAGACTCGGGTTGTGGAAACCGTCGGAGTTCTCGGCGGTCCAGTACTCCCAGAGTACATGCGCCTCCTCGTGCTTCTCGCGCGCCTTATCGAGGAGTGCCGGTGCTACGCCCATGCGCTGGGCTGCGGCGTAGGAGTCGATCAGTTGTCCAAGCCAATACTCCGCCTTTCGCATCTTCCCCTTGGTGTAGTTGATGATCGAATCCATCTCATACTGCTTTTTCTCGACACTGCTCTCCGGGTGGCAGCCGAGGCAGGATGCCTTTATGTTCTGCTTAGGCTTGACCACACCGTGGGTGGAGAAGATCTTGCCGTCTTTCCCCTTCACTTTCGGCATATGGCATTGGTGGCACTGTACGCCCGCCTTGTCATGCACGCTGCCGGCATAGGTCTCGGCCTCAGGGTGCTGGAACTTGATCAGGCGGGCGCCGGTCACGGCGTGCTTGAAGTCGAAGAAATCCAGATCCTTGTAATGCTTAAGCAGCTGCAGAGCATTCTTGAGCGGGAAGTGGTTGGTCCGCTGGTCCGTGTAGGTGACCGGTTTACCGTCGCTCCACTGGGTTCCGGCGCCGCAGTTATACTCGACGTGGCATTGGGCGCACATCATGCGGGAATCGGTTTTTTCCATCACGCCGATCTTGCGGAAGCCGTCACGGAAGGAGATGATTTTCAGATCCGTTTTGCCACCCTTTGAAAATATATTATTTTTGGTGTCCCGCTCGATGGCCTGGATCAGACCGTCACGCACCACGCGCGGCTGAGTGCCGTGAGGATCGTGGCAGTGGATGCAGCCGACCGGGTTGTTCGTGTCCTTGGCGACATCGACAATGCTGGAGGTACGGTCCCACTTGGCCTTCGGATCCTTATCCCCCATGAACTTCCACTTCAGGATATGGTCGGAGGTCTTGCACTGGATGCAGGTCGGATTGCCGGCCATGGCGGTTTCTTTTAGCTTGTAGTCCTTGCCCTTGTCCTCCAGAACATCCCAGGTTTTGCCGACTTTATCGACACCCTTCCACCCATCCTTGAACTGAAAGCGGCCACCTTGGAAACGATCCACTGCAAACTGGTCTATAACCATGAAAGCGTGTCCACGCGGCTCATTGTGTTCAAAGGTAAAACCGTAAGGCGCCAGCAGTTTGTCCTGCATGGGGGAGCGACCGGTCGGAACCCCCTTCTCTTTGCGGGCTCCGCCGTCGCGATTGACTGAATAGAAACTCTCCATCTGGTTCTTGTGGCACTTGCCGCAGAGGGCCTGGTCGATAATGGTGACCGGCTTGTTCTTCTCGGGATCACCCATGTGAGCATCCAGCTTGTCATGACAGGTGGTGCAGGCAAGTTTGGCGTGTTTGGAGCCCTCTTTAAGCGCCTTGACCTCGTCATGGCATTCATAACATTTTGCGCGGCCGTCATTGACAGCCTTTGCAGCCGGTTTTGCCTTTGCGGCGGTCGTCATGGCGGGGATCGACAACAGGGCAATTCCCCCGATGATGGCCGCAGCAAGGGCCAGGTTCTTCTTCAGCATGGTTATTCTCCTCTCTTTAGGTTTATTGATGCTCTTCCGTATGCATCATCATTGTTGTCTGGGGATCAAGAACACCGCTTTCGGCTCAACCGGACAGACATATTCACACGTCCCGCAACCGTTACAGAATTGCGGGTTGATCCTGATTCCAACTCCGGGGATAAGTTTGATGGCCAGAGGCTTGCAACACTCAACACAGGCGGAACAGCTGTTGCTGCGCGCGAGGCAGCGTTCATTCAACGACTCTGCCACCATATCGGGACGCGGTTCTGCCAACGGGGCTCCTCCCTGCGGTTCCAGATACGCGGCCGGAAGTCGTCCCTTGAGCGTGTCGGCAATATCTATGGCCGTTTTCCCGAGAGAGAAGAGACCCTGTTTAAAGAAATCCTTGCGGGAGATGCTCATCCCTGTTTTTCTTCGAGAACCTTGAGACGCTCCTTCAAAGCTTTTTCCTTCTGCCAGCGGGCCGTAATATCCCTGATGACCGCTCCGGTGCCGAGAACGGCCCCATCTTCTCCCCGAACGATAACCATGCTGAACTCCAGGGAAAGCCGCGCGCCGTCCTTCCGGATTCCGGGCGCCGCAAGAAGTTCCGTTCCGTAGCGGGTCACACCGCTTGCCATGACCTTGTGATACCCCTCCCAATGCCTGCCACGGAGGTTTTCCGGGATGATCAGGTCGAGGCTCTTCCCTTCCGCCTCGGCGGCGCTGTAACCGAACATCGCCTCGGCCCCTTTGTTCCAGAGCCGGATGGCCCCCTCACGATCGGCAAACATTATTGCGTCGCTGTTTTCTCTTACGATCTGCTCGCTTAACCAGGCAAAAGACTTTTTACTCATGGAGTTTCTCCTTTAATTATGCAGCTTCTTGAAAATATGATGAGGGATGAGAAAACCTCTCAACTCTCAACAATCTTTCAACACTGCATCCCTGCGTTCCTATCTAAAATAGTACCACCAAGTCATGATGATGCAACTAAGGCAGAGTTTGTTTTTCATCCGGCCAACAACGAATAGATGCCGTAACCCGCAACAAGGAGGCCGACGAGCAGATTCACCGGTCTGCTCTTTTCACTGGCTTCCGGCATAAACAGGGCATCCACACGCATTGACTCTATGACCCTGTTACGAACAAAGAGGGTAAGGATCAGTATGAGTCCGTAGATTATGCCTATTATGTTGACAATGGTGTCCATATATCATCCCTCAAAACCGATGAGAGTTGAGAGATGAGAAAATCAATGCATTCAACCCTCATCTCTCATCCCTCATCCTAAGCTGCCCGTAAATCTATCCGCTTCATCTCCTGTTTTTCACTGTCGGAGAGCTTGTCCCACCATGTGCCGCCGGAGTTGCCGTAATCAAACCGCTCGGCGCCCTTGCGGGTGTAGTACCACCAGTTGATAAAGCAGGAGTAAGCATAGAAAACCGAGACGCCTACAAAGAAGGGAATTGCGCTGCCGAATTTGGTTATGGCTCCACCGATAAACGAAGTCCAGATAAATGGGCCGAATGCCGCCCATGCTCCGGTCCAGCCAAGCATCTGAGCCCCCTTGGCCGGCGAATAGGCGAACACAATCGGGTACTGGCGGAACGTCGCCGCGTTGTTTGTGCCGGTCATCAGGAATATAAAGAGCATGATCCAGACGAAACCCTGGAACTGCCCAAGAGATGTGGGTGTGAGGAAACCACCGAAAACAAGGGCCAGGCAACCGGCGATCTGTCCCAGTGTCGTCCAGTGCATCCCCTTGCTTCCGCCCCACTTGTCGAATATCGGCCCGGTGAGCGCACGGATCAGTCCGCCGATGAGCGGGCCGAGATAGGCGTATGCCAATGGATCCGGCGCGCCGTCAAATCCGCCGTAGATGGTCTTGATCATCATCGGGAAGGCAGCTGCATAACCGGAGAACGAACCGAATGAAGTGATGTAGGTTATTGTGCAGTTCCATGTATGCGTGCGCGCCCTGTTCAGACTGCTCAGGATTTCAAACTGCCCCTTGAAACCTCTTGCGGGCACGGTAACGCTTCTCAGGAATATCGCGCAGAGGATGAAGGCGATAACCAGGAACGGCACCCACACAAAGAGAGCATTCTGCAGATAGATTTGCTTCTTGATAATCTTCTTGACCGCCACATCCGTAATCAACCCTGCGGCGTTTTTCTTCAGTTCCACCTTCATATTCTTGGTGGTTGCCGTCTCGTTAATAACCACGTCTTTAATTACATCGCCGTCTCTCAAAATGACCGTGGCGGCCGCCAGATCGGCCCTTTTGGCAACCACATCCGTAACCACGCCGCTTGCGTTCTTGGTAACGGCGATATCCTTCAGAACGTCAACCTTCGTAAAAGCCTGCGGCCCGCCCGCTATCGCCCCAAGAGCGGCAAATCCTATGATCCAGGGCGCTACGAACTGGACGATGCTCACCCCGAAGTTGCCAAGACCCGCCTGAATGCCCATGGCAAGTCCCTGCAGCCTTTTAGGGAAAAAGATGCTCGTGGAAGGCATGAATGAGGAAAAGTCCCCCCCTCCCATGCCGGTCAGGAATCCGATTACCATGAATGTTCCCCAGGTCGTGTTCGTGTCCTGAATCGCGAGACCTAGCCAGACCATCGGGATTACCTTGATGATCGTCGATATGCTCACTACAGGCCTGGTCCCCAGCACCGGGATAAAGTTTGAATGAATCAGCCGCAGGATGCCGGATGCAAAACCCGGTATCGCCGCGAGCCAGAAGTACTCCATAGTGGTAAACTTGAAACCTATGGCCGGCATCCTCACAACCACCGCGCTCATGACAAACCACGTAGCGAAAGAAAAAATCAGCGAAAACGTTGTCAAGGCACACGTGCGCCATGCAACTGCGCTGCCGGTCTCCTTCCAGAATTGCTGATCTTCCGGCTCCCATCTTGGTAACCTGGCCATAAATTGATTCTCCTTTACTTATATAGTTTTACATCTAACAAATAGATTTAACCCGATATCCAGGTCGATCAATTTTCAGCGCCAGCCATCAACTCTTTATCAACAGACGAGAGGTGATATTCTTTGGCGAACGCCCCAGCCGGTTCTTTCATCGCAATAACACAGAAGACGAACACTGCGGCGGCCGTGGCGCCGATCATCAGAAAGAACTGGCTGTCGGTCAGGAGCATGTAGGCGGAGGTATATACGACCGCACCCACATTGCCATAAGCTCCGGCGTATCCTGCCACGTTGCCGGTGATGCGTCTCTTGACAAACGGCACCAAAGCGTAGGTTGTGCCGCAACCGCCGGTGACAAACATGGCGCATATGAATACGACCAGAACCGCCATAGCCAGAGGCCAGCTCGGACCGATCATCCCCATGAGTATAAAGCCGACGGTTACACCGCCCAGATAGATCAGGTGCGCAAGCTTCCTGGTAGGCGTTCTGTCCGAGATGTAACCGCCGAGCGCTCTGGAAAAGAAATTCAGCAGCGCAAACATCGAACCAAACAGGCCGGCCATCACTGGTGTCATATGGAACGTTTTCTGGAAAAACATCGGCAACATCGATATGACCGCCAGCTCGGCGCCGAAGGTAACGACATAAGACGCGCAGAGCGCGCCAACCTGGGTAAAACGGTATTTATCGTCCTCCGGTACGCCTTTCCTGAGTATGGGCACATTCACCTTGAGCAGCGCCCAAACCTGATACAGCACACCCACAGTGATAACAGCGTACAGCGTGTATGACATCTCTGGAGAGATAAAACCTTTCTTTGTAACCGTCCTTACTACCAGCGAAAGCACCCCTACAATCGGTATCGTCCAGAGAATTGCATTGAGCAGGTCGCCCCAGGTAGAGACTTCGATTGCATGGGCCTTTCTGGCCACCGCCTTGACGGATTCCTCTGGACCGTCAGTAATGGAAAACCAGTAGTAGACACCATATGCGAACATCGCAACGCCGCTCAACGCGATGGCCCAGCGCCAGCTCCCCAATACTGTGAGCGCAAGGATCGGCATCGTGATCGCCGCCAGAGACGAACCCCAGTTGCCGAGTCCAGCCTCAACACCCTGGGCAAAACCGGTATCTCTCGGCTTGAACCATAGCGAGGTCATAGCGATGCCAACTACAAAACCTGTGCCGACCGAACTCAAGATCAACCTTGTTATGAGCATCTCGGTGAATGTGGTTGCAAATGCGAACCAGATACATGGAACAGCCATACTCCATAGCACCATGCAAAAGGTTTTGCGCGGCCCCAACCTGTCGCAGAGCATGCCGACGATGACGCGCATCGGTACAGTCAACGCTACGTTGCAGGTGGCGAGTATCTTGAGTTGATCCAGCGTAAGGCCGGTATCTTTCATGATGGTCGATGCCAGCGGCGCCATGTTGAACCAGACATAGAACGTGATAAAAAACGCGATCCATGTCTTGTGAAGGGCCTTGATTTCAGCTCTCCCGAAGGCAAGCAGATCCATCCACCCCATTGTTTTTTCGCTTGTTCTCCCTGATTCGGTCATTTTTGCCTCTCTGATAAAGGATAACTACGGTTATTCACTTTCACGTGACCGCCAGCGATACAGTATCGGCGGGTCTTTCAAAAAATCTATCGGGACGTAGAGCATATGGACCAGTTTGGTGAACGGCAGGAGAGCAACGATCAGGAATGCGCCAGCCGCGTGCAGCTTTATGATCAGTGGAAAATCTGTCATGTATTCGATCTGCGGATTGAAAGTCGCAAGCGACCATAAATATGGAACTGCCGCATGCAGATACCACTCTGAACCCCACCGCATGAAGGTCGAGATGTAGACACCGCTCAGCGCCTGGGCGGCCAGCAGTGAGAGCAGAACCCAATCCGTGGGGATTGTAACCTGTTTCAGCATCGGTGTATTAACGCGGCGAACCAGCAGTACCAGGCATCCGAAAACGGCGAAGAGACCAAACGCCAATCCGATACTCTCGATAATCGCCAGATTGCTCTGATTTCCGAGCAACGCTTTCATCGGACCGGGGGCTACAAAACCCAGAAGGTGGGCCGCCAGTATCGGAATTATGCCGTAGTGCCAGGGATTGATACCCCAGAAGAGACTCTTTCGCTCCAGAAACTGCGAGGAGTAGGCCGACCAGGTCAGGCGGTTGCTGAAGAACCGGTAGGGCGTTACAAATACCAGTAGCGCCAGGGCGGTATAGGGCATAAAGACAAAGATAAAGTTGTTCAACATTATTGCACCTCCTTACAGTCTGCTGTACAGAGAAGTTGGGCCGTTTCGACCAGCGCTTTCCAGTGGGAGTCCCGCCTGGCGGCAAAGGCTGTATTCAACCGTTCCACCCCCGGCAGCACACATTCGGCAATGAATTTCTTCCTGTCTCTATCTCTATCTTTCCCCGCCTGATGCGCCAAAAAACCGAGAACGACGGAAAGATGGTCGGGAAGTTCGGCCGGACAGGGGGCGTATCCGCACCGCTCGAACTCCTGTTTCAACATGATCATGTAGCCACCTTTTTTCTGGTTGTCGCCAAAGAGGTGGTGTCCCAGGTAGGGTGCGGTGGCCGGATTGAAATCGAAGGTGGCGACGTACTCCTCCTGAAGTTCGGCAAGCGGTGATGTCGTCGCGAAATCAGCGAAAGATGAGAGAATATGGTTGTCCAGTCCCCGCTTCTTCATAAAGCCGCCGACAACATCGCAGTCACTCTGAATCCCGGTTTTTTCGGATGGATAGTCCATCATCCGGGCAAGGGCATCATAGCTTTCGGCTATTGTCATTTTAGCCCCCTGCTCTTCTTGAGAATGCCGAAACCGGCTGTTCCCTTGCGCTGATGCGGATCCTGCTCTTCCCTCTGCTGACTCGGGATGATGTTCCGTTCACGGTA
>JAQTRC010000012.1:47883-49567 GCA_028712665.1 Desulfuromonadaceae bacterium | reverse complement strand
TCATCTTCTCGCTTTTATTAACCGCGCCTCTATCATTTTGCGGGGATAATTGTCCTGATTTCAAGCCCGCCTGCGAGATCAGGGCAGGCCTTGAAAGTAAATCGATTGTTTATGTTGCGCAAGAAAGGGCCGCAAGGGCAGTAATTCTTCCAACCCTTTTCTCAGCCGTCACCGGCAATGTGGCATATTACTCGTTCATTATCCCACCACCCAGAGCAACCCTGCAACCCCCGCTGTTCGGAAGAGCCCCCCCATGTTTAGCGAAGTCATAACCCCACCTGTCCTCCCCTTAATTAAGGGGAGGGACGCTACGATGAGACTGTCAATATAGTGGCCAAGGTTGCCTGCGCGTTCCCTCTCTTAAGATAAGAGGACCCATAGGGTCTAAAGGGGGCAGGGGGTGTTATGTAATGGTGCTGAATAGTTACAGCTAATCTATCTTTCCGAAAAGAGCATTGATATTCAAGAATTATATTTTCCAAAATAAAGGAGGAAATATGGGCTTCTTATCTAATCTGTTCGGCGGCGCTAAGCTGCGCTATCCGGAACTTGACCCTGCCGATCCGGCAGCAGCCAGAATTAAACAGGTCCAGAGTTCGCTGGAAGGCCTGGTAGGGAGGGTAAATGAATCGCTGGAGGTTGTGCCGGTAGAAACTGGCGCCTTCGTCTATATCGGTGAGCCCCCCAACAGCTTCGGCATGGCCTGGCTGCAGGACGGAAAATTCAAGACCTTCAAGGCACTGGGGGCTGAAAAAGGCGTCACGGATGGAGAAATGACCGATCTCCAGGAGCAGATGCGCCTTGCCTACGAGCATCACAAAGATGATCCGAGGTTCAGCACGAAGGTAGCCGGGCGCGAGGTCGTGGTTGCCTCTTCAGCCGCGTTCGAGAAAGAGATCGAGGGGAAAATCGGCAGTTTTATACATTAATATCAAAAGTTCCCTCCCCCTTGCGGACCCAAAGGGCCTAAAGGGGGAGGGGTAACTCAAATCACCACTTCAGCAACATCTTTGCGTCCCTTTATCATAACTCCCCCAGCCCCTCTTATCTTAAGAGGGGAGCTAAACTTCAAAGACAAATCAAATCAGATGCCAACTCCATAGCAAATCACCACTACAGCAACATCTCCGTGTCCCTCCCCTTAGATAAGGGGAGGATAGGTGGGGTTATGGTGTTATCATAACTCCCCCCCAACCCCCTCTTATCTTAAGAGGGGGGTTAAAGTCAAATCACCACTATGGCGACATCTCCGCGTCCCTCCCCTTAGATAAGGGGAGGATAGGTGGGGTTATGATGACCGGTTTACAACCTTCAACTCCAAACTGGCAAGAACAGCATCCATCTCACCTAACACTTCATTATTCCAAAATCGCACAACCTCAATATCATGATCATTCAAATAATTCGTACGTACCGCATCATATTCTTTCCCCTCGGGCAGATTGTGCTGTCCGCCATCCAATTCAACCGCCAATCTCTTCTCCGGACAGTAAAAATCAAGAATATAAGGGCCAAAGCTGTATTGACGAAAGAACTTCATTCCTAAAAACTGTTTGCTTCTGATTTTTGCCCAGAAAAGCCTCTCGGCGTCGGTCTGGTTCCGGCGCAACTCCCTCCGCCTCTCTATCAAGGCGGGATCGTTCTTCAAAAAGCTCATCATAACTCCCTCGGGTCCCTTATCATA
>JAQTRC010000012.1:34358-47783 GCA_028712665.1 Desulfuromonadaceae bacterium | reverse complement strand
TTCTGATTTTTGCCCAGAAAAGCCTCTCGGCGTCGGTCTGGTTCCGGCGCAACTCCCTCCGCCTCTCTATCAAGGCGGGATCGTTCTTCAAAAAGCTCATCATAACTCCCTCGGGTCCCTTATCATAACTCCCCCCGCCCCTTTCATAACTCCCCCCGCCCCCCTCTTATCTTAAGAGGGGGAGGAGTTAAAATACCACTTCAGTAACATCTCCGCGTCCCTCCCCTTATGTAAGGGGAGGATAGGTGGGGTTATGGTTTCCGGCATAACTTCACTCATCATAACTCCCCCCGCCCCCCTCTTATCTTAAGAGGGGGAGGAGTCAAATACCACTACTGCAACATCTCCGCGTCCCTCCCCTTAAGTAAAGGGAGGAGAGGTGGGGTTATGGTTTCCGGCATAACTTCACTCATCATAACTCCCCCCGCCCCCCTCTTATCTTAAGAGGGGGAGGAGTTAAAATACCACTACTGCAACATCTCCGCGTCCCTCCCCTTAGATAAGGGGAGGATAGGTGGGGTTATGATGTTATCATAACTCCCCCCAGCCCCTTTAGGCCCTATGGGTCCTCTTATCTTAAGAGGGGGATTCACTAAAAAAAGGGCGTACCGAGTAGGTACGCCCTTTTAATTGCATTAAATAACTGCCGGTTCTAATGGAACGAATCGAAATCGCTGCTAAGTTTGACCGGGTAGCGGCAATGATCGACCATCTCCATCGTCTTCTCTGACGGTGGAGGTGTGAACTGCGAAATGATGGCGCAGCAGAGGAAGTTTGCTGTCATCCCGAAGAGGCCTGCGCCCATGTCCTTGATTCCGAAGACAGGGCTAAGTTTATGCGGCCAGCCGAACTTGACTGCGCCGATGTAATAGATCGTAATCAGAAGCCCCAGTATCATACCGGTAATGGCTCCCTCTTTGTTGGTCCTCTTGTAGAAGAGCCCCATGACAATAACCGGAAAGAAGGTGGCCGCGGCAAGCGAGAAGGCCCAGGCTACGATCTGTACGATGAAGCCGATATTCTGGGCTGCGATGACACCAGCTACGCATGCGGAGACGCCGATCAGCGATTTGCCGAGGATAACGCGTGATTTTTCGGAGGCGTTCGGGTTTATGATCCGATAGTAGATGTCATGCGAGAACGCCGAGGAGATAACCATCAGCAGTCCGTCCGCCGTCGATATGGCAGCCGCGAGACCGCCCGCCGCTACGATCGCCGAAACGAAGTAGGGGAGATTCGCTATCTCAGGCATCGAGAGAACTACGACGTCGCGATGGATACTGAGTTCCGCGTACTGGAGGATACCGTCCGCGTTGGCGTCTTTTATCGTGATCAGGCCGGCCTTGCCCCAGGCTGTTACCCAGGCGGGCATTTCGGCGATCTTTTCACCGACTATTTTATAGAGGATTGTGTACTTCTGGAACGCCGCATAGGCGGGGGCCGAGATGTACAGTGCGCCGATCGCGATCAGGGCCCAACCGGACGAGTAGCGTGCGTCGCGGACCGTCGGAACGGTGAAGTAGCGCATCATGATGTGCGGGAGACCGGCGGTGCCGATCATCAGGATAAGGGTAAGCACCCACATATCCACCGCGTTCATCTTCGTGAACGGCTCTATGTAGAGCGTCTTGAAGCCTAACTCCTGCTCCTTGGCGACGATCTTGGCGAGCACGTCGCCGTAGGCCAGCTGCGAGAACGGATGGCCGTACATCTGGAAGCAGATGGCGGTGATCGGGATCAGGTAGCCGATGATCAGGACAATATACTGTGCGCACTGTGTAAAGGTGATGCTCTTCATACCACCCATAACCGTCGAGGCAACGACGATGACGATGGCGATGAAGATGGCCACGTTCATCGAGAAGCCCATCAGGCGCGACATGATGAGACCTGCGCCGGCAACCTGGGCGATGCAGTAGCAGAGGCTGATCGTGATCGCGCAGACGACCGAAACGACACGGGCGACGTGGCTCTCGTACCGGTCGCCGACGAAGTCGGACGCCGTGTACTTGCCGAACTTCCTTAAGTACGGGGCGATTACAAGGGTTAAGAGAACGTACCCACCTGTCCATCCCATGATGAAGGCGAGACCGTCATAACCCAGGGCGGCCAGCGCACCGGCCATACTGATGAATGAAGCGGCGCTCATCCAGTCGGCGCCTATCGCCATCCCGTTCCAGATCGGGTGAACCCTTCTTCCTGCAACATAAAAATCGTCGGCGACTTTGGCCCGCGTTGCGTATGCAATCCACAAAAAGGCTATAAAAGTGCCGAAAACAACTACATATCCAAGCATCTGATCGCTCATAATGGCTTATCACCTCCTAGATTATTTTACTGCATTTGGATTTAATAACTCGTCAAAACCATGTTTTTTGTCCAGCTGGTCCATGAGATACGAGTAGTAGAATATCTCAGCGATGAAGATCAGCACCGAACCCTGCGCCCCCATATAGTAGCCGAGGGGGAAGCCTAAAAAGCTGATCTTGTTCAATGCCGGCGCGACAAAGATGGTGCCGAGCGAAACCACGAACCAGATTACGGTGAATATGACGATGTACGTCATGTTCGTCTTGTGATACGCCTCCAGGTTTGCCTTGTCTAATACCAGGTTTTTCTCCATACCTTTTTCCTCCTTGTTAGATTAACTGCGGTCTTGCAAAATTGCACAACTCTCCCCCTTTCAGGTATTTTAACTCCACTCATTCACTCTATTTCGAATCGGTCCTACGCGGGGCAGTAGCCGAACCTGCCCGACAGGAGGTCCGCCCCTTCTTTCAGTGTGGGGATAATCTCGTTTTCGATCCGCTCCGTCATGATCCTGAAGGAAGGGCCTATAAGGGTAATCGCGCCGATCACCTTGCCGGAATAGTCCCTGATGGCCACAGCTACGCTGACGACCCCTTCTCCCAGACCACCCCTCTCGATTGCAACTCCGCTGGAACGTATCTGGTCAAGCTCCAGATCGAACCTCTCAAACTCGATATTCCCCTTTTTGCGACCGATTTTTTTAAGTACATTTCTCAGCAGATCACGAGAATCGAGGGATTTGATAACCTTGCCGGCGGCATTCGTGAAAAAGGGCAACAAACACCCCAGTAGAGGAGATGTCTTGATATGCTGACTGCTGTCGACCATATCAAGGAAGAGCACCTCATCGTTTCTCGGGACCGTCAGGTAGATCGCCTCATCGAGCTTGCTGGCAAGATCCTCCAGCACCGGATGGGCAAAATTTATCACGTTCACGTTTTTGAGCAGTTTCTGGGCAAGCGTGGCGGAACAGATACCAAGCCGGTAAAGGCCGTTATGCTCATCCTGCTCTACAAGACCCTTCGCACAGAGAGTTTTAAGAATCCTGAAGGTGCAGTTGCGCGTCATACCGGTCAGTGCAATCAGTTGTGACAGGGCTACCCCATCGGAGGTCTCTGAAAGAGCCTCTAAAATCTCAAGCGTCTTGTTTACGGCTTTAATGGAATAATCCGGATCGGAGTCGATTTTTCTTTGTAGCATGAATGCACCCCTCCTCTTTTCTGTTGTCTACCGGATGAAATTCAAAAAAAGCAGCACCCGGAAGATCCCGCCCGCCATTTCAGGTAACGAAAGCCGATGTCCGCAACTGCCTGGCTGTCGCGGACATTGCTTGTTCATCGAGTGCGGGCAGAGAATCTATGTTTTTCAGAGAAAATGAGTAAGTTTGTGAAACAGTGCCATGCAGGGAATCTGGCGAGAGAGAGGATTTTGAATCAGGGGAAGCGACGATTTTTTGCAGTTTGATTATGGAGACAGTTCTAAGGCTATTCGCCCCTGAAACATCAAAAACAGGTTTGAAATCAAGGTAATTGTCGTCCGACAGGAAGAGGGACGCACTCAGAATCGTGGTAACAAAAAGTATTTTCGAAACAAATATCAAAATCATAATGTGCCCGCAAAGACGGTTGACTAAACACAAAGATCTGTTATCCATTTACTGATAGCACAATGTTTACCGGTGTATATAACGACTTTTTATTTATTGCAAGAATTATTTTCAATAAATTGAAATAATATTTTAAAATGGCTCTGCATCACGGCTCTGCGACTACGCTGTGTCGCGATAAATAAACTTCATGTTACTAATAGATAATCTGTAAAAAGTATTTGAAGAATGGAGAATCAAAAGGCAGGGAGTATATTGGGATAGGTATCAAATTAAACATTTTCTCCATTTTGTGAAGATTGCCGGATGGAGACAAACAAAAAAATATCTGTTTCAAAAATTATATAGTCTTGGCGAACTCAACTTCTCCACCTTATTGAACTGCTGTTTTAGGACTAATAAAAAAGGGCCTGCCAAGCGGCAGACCCTTTTAAATACAATAATAAACCGTTTTTGAGTTGTCAATACCCGAGCAAACGGGGGAGCCAGAGAGAGATGATCGGTACGTAGGTAATCAAAATCATAAACCCGATCATGGCTATCAGCCATGGCAATACCGCCACGGTCAGTTCCGATATCCCCATCTTTGTGATGCCGCTGGCCACGTACAGGTTGAGGCCCACCGGCGGGTGGCACATGCCGACCTCCATGTTAACCGTCATCAGTATGCCGAAGTGGATCGGATCGATCCCCAGTTGCATGGCAACGGGAAAGAGAATGGGAGCCAGGATCAGGATGATCGAGGAGGGCTCCATAACGTTGCCCGCCAACAGCAGCAGGATATTTGTCACAGCAAGGAAGGCGACCACGCCGAGGTGGTGATTGATTATCCAGTCAGCCATGATCTGCGGGATCTGTTCAGAGGTCATCAAATATGAGAACAGCACAGCATTGGTAATGATATACAGCAGCATTGCAGACATGTTGGCTGAATCCCGCAATACCTTGGGGATATTTTTCAACGGCATGTCCTTGTACACGAAAACGGCAACGAAGAAGGCGTAGACCGCACTCATGGCAGCTGCTTCAGTGGGGGTAAACATGCCGCTGTAGATGCCGCCCAGAACAATGACGATCAATAGCAAACCCCATACGCTCTCCTTGAAGGCTAATAAACGCTCCTTGAAGGTTGCTTTCGGCAGGCGGGGATAGTTGTTCTTGCGGGCGCGATACCAGGTAACTGAACCGAGCAGGGTCGCCAGTATGATGCCGGGAATCACACCCGCCATAAAGAGCGCGCCAACTGACGAGTTTGTTGCAACGGCGTAGATAACCATGACGATGGAAGGGGGAATCAAAATGCCAAGCGAGCCTGAGGTGGTGATTACACCGGCCCCGAATTTGCGCGGGAAGCCGGCCTTGACCATGGCAGGCAACAGGATAGAGCCTATCGCCACTACGGTTGCCGGGCTTGAGCCGGAAACGGCGGCAAAGAGGGCGCAGGCCATTACGCCTGCCAGGCCGAGTCCACCGTACCAGTGTCCGATCATCGAAGTGGCAAATTTGATCATCCGTTTTGCCACACCTCCATGAGTCAGAAAGTTGCCGGCCAGAATGAAGAACGGAATCGCCATGATCTCGAACTTCTCAATGCCGGTGAAGAGCTTCATGGCGACCGTTTCCACCGGTACGTGCGACATGAAGAAGAGGAAGGAGAGTACGGTAAGGCCGAGGGAGATCGAGATCGGCATTCCGGTCAACATCAGTCCGATCAATAGGGCGAATATAATACCGGCGCTGCCGAACGATGCTATGGCTAAGAGTGATACAAAAATGGCGATAACCCAGGTCGCAGCCTTTTTGGGTGTCATACGCCCTTGAACTTCAACATGCGCGCTCATTTGACACCCCCGTTCTTTTCATGTTTTTCAAATCTATGTTCTTCAAACTCTTCCAACACTTCGGTTGCGTTGATAATCTCCGCTTCCAGTCCGTCCACATGAGAGTGATCGTGATGCGGCAGTTCTCCAGTGCGGGCAAAGTTCCAGGCAACCTGTACAAAGCGGAAACACATCAGGGATGAGCCGAGTGGAATGGCAAGATATACCATCCAGGTAGGCCATTCCAGATCCGGGGTGATCGGCCCCTCGTACAGATCACCCATTTCCATGCCAAACAATTTGAACATGTAGTAATGCATGCCGTTTTCCCAGACAAAACGAACACCCAGGACAGCAATAATGCAGGTAAAAAGGGCGCCGCTCGAAAGTCCGATCAGTACGGATGTTTTGCACCATTTTTGCGGCAGGCGGTTAATCAAAACGTCGACACCCACATGAATACCGGTACGAACACCGTATGCAGCGCCGAATTTGGCCATCCAGACAAACATGTAGATGCAGAGCTCCTGGGCCCAACTCATGTTGATAGTCAGAAGCCAGTCCTGTAGCAGTGGTATCGGAAGGCCCGATGCGTAACGGTGGACAACGGCCGCAAAGATAATCAGAGTCGCTGCGGCGATGAGGAAAGTGATGATCCATTCCTCAAGGTGGTCGAGGTATTTCATCATGGGGATATCTCCTGGCCCCGATAATCGGGATAAGTGCGTTAACAAATTGGAAACAACTTCTGACTTGCAAAAGTATTCGTTAAAAAGCCGCTACGGCTGACCGTAGCGGCTTTATTCCCTGATTAAGGCTTGTAGCCGGTTTCCTTGTAGACTTCCTTCACAACGTCGGCGCCGATCCTGCTCATGTTATCCTTGTGAGTCCTGTCCATTGCTTTTCTCCACGCAGCTTTTTCTTCAGGAGTAAGTGTAATGATCTGTGAACGGCCTGACTTCCTGACGGCTGCCATCGCTTCGTCATTGTCCTTTTTGGCGACACTGTTGGCAAACACGGTTGCATCCTTCATGCAGCCATCAAGGATAGTGCGGATGTCGGCCGGCAGCCCCATCCAGAATTTCTTGTTGACCAGCACCGCATACCCCAGGTAGCCATGATTGGAGATAGTGACATACTTCTGCACTTCATGCATCTTCTGGGTAAACAGGTTTGAAGGGGGGTTTTCCGTGCCGTCAACGACGCCGGTCTGCAGCGCCTGATAGACTTCCGAGAAGGCCATGACCTGGGGGATGGCGCCTACGGAGCGCATCTGGGAGTCAAGCACTTTGGATGACTGTATCCGCATCTTCTGTCCTTTGAAATCTTCAACTTTTTTAAGTGGTTTGTTGGCGCTCATGACCTTGAAGCCGTTATCCCAATAGGCCAGGCCCATAAGGCCCTTAGACTCAAGTTTATGAAGCAGTTTGGCCCCCACCGGTCCCTGGGTTACCTTGTGCAGTTCAGCGTAATCATCAAAGATGAAAGGCAGGTCGAAGACCTCAAACTCTTTCAGGCCGAGAGGTCCGAACTTGGCGAGTGAAGGGGCCAGCATCTGTACTGAGCCCATCTGCAGGGCTTCCATCTCTTCCTTGTCTTTGAAGAGCTGGCTGTTGGGATAGACCTCTATCTTTACGCGGCCTTTGGTGCGCTCTTCGGCAATTTTCTTGAAATAGTCTGCGGCCTGTCCTTTGGGGGTTTGCTGGGCAACAACGTGACTGAATTTGATTAAGATCGGCGCCGGAGCGGCCAGTGCGGTCATCGGAACTGCCAGGGCGGCGGATGCGATAACCAGAGTTTTAAGACAATGATTCAGTTTCATACGGTATTCCTCCTTTTGGGTTTTTGGTACTCGTAGTTCCGGCGATATAGCAAGGTACAACTGCACTGCCTTAGAATAATTGCAATGACAGTGCCAACAGTTTTTAATCCCATAACAAGCTGATATCCAGTGCTATTTTTTAAAATGCAGCATAAAGACGCTGCTCAAAAGCTTTGTTGTGGCTAAAACCGGCCAGTCGAGATGGCGGTAATTGGCCATATTGTACCATCCGGCAGAGCCGGGCCTGCAGTTTGAATCCAGTTATCAGGAGTCCTGCTCCGGTTTGGGAGGCAATGGCATCCAGTGGGTAAATATCGGAACTTGCTCCTTGTTTATTACACAGGTGCATTTTGTAAGACCTTCCTTATTTCCAACACATGTGTGATCATCACCGAAAATCGGATACGGGGTAAAAAGGAGAACGCTTTCAGAGTCATTTGGCAGTCCATCCTTTGCATCAATCCATTTCATGGTTTTTCCCTTTCGCAGGATTTTAGCGGAATTCCCTCAGCAATGTCCGGTTTGGTTATTGCGCCTGTCTCAAAAGTCCCCCCGCCCCTTGCGGGAGGGGGTCAGGGGGTGGGGGAGTTTGCTACATTTGACCCCGTTGGCAACTTCACCCACCCCTCAATCCCCTCCCGTCAAGGGAGGGGAGGCTTATTGACATCTGACATCAGTCGCTCTAAGCAGCTACCTTAAACCATGACGCCATAATGTTAAGCTCATTGGCTATTGTGGAGAGCACTTCAGATGAATGTTTGATCCCATCCGTAGATTTTTTTTGTCTGCTGGTTATATTGGCAATTTTTTCCATACCGCGGGAAACCCCTTCAGATGCGGCAGATTGGTCGTTGGTAGCGGTAGATATCATCTGTGCCATATGTACGCCCCGCTCGGATGCGCCAAGTATCGCCAACAACGATTTACTCGCCTCGTCGGAAAGTTTAACCCCCTCTTCAACTCTTGCCTTTCCGCTGTTCATGGCTGATACGGAGCGAGACGTATCAAACTGAATCTCGTGGACTATTGCCGCTATTTCATGGGTTGCCTCACCAGTGCGCTGAGCCAGCTTTCTGACTTCGTCTGCTACAACTGAAAATCCTCTCCCCTGCTCGCCGGCCCTGGCGGCCTCAATTGCAGCATTTAGCGCCAGGAGATTTGTCTGGTCGGCAATATCATTTATCGTATTAAGTATTTCGCCGATTTTCTCGGAACTGTCACTCAGCTTGCTGATAGTAGAGGAGGCCTCCATCACGAAGTCGGAAATTTCTTTCATTCCCTTTACGGTCTTAAGCGCTACTTCTTTTCCGACTGTTGCCGTGTCCAGCGAATCCTTCGACGAACTTGCGGCATCGCTTGCATTTTTTGCCATGTCGTTTATTGTGCAGGTAATTTCAGTCATGGCCGTGACGGATTGTTCGGTCTGAAATGCTTGCTCCTCGGCGCCTTTATGAAGCTCTTCGGATGTGGCCAGGAGGTCTTCGGAACTCTCGGAAAGTCTTTTAATCGACTGTGTCAGGTGGGTAGTGATTTCGCCCAGCTTTGAAGTGGCATTATTCAAATGCACGGCCAGTTCGCCGAATTCATCCTTTCTCGATTCATCCATACGTCTGCTGAAATCTCCGTTTCCAAAGCCTTCGGTTACCATCATCAGCTCCTTGACCGGCGAAGTGATGGAACGGGATATCCAGATGCTTAAAAGTACCGAAGCCAGTACGGCTACTCCGGCGATAACGAAAATCAGCATGACGGTAGTATTGACGGCTGACCTTACCGAAGTAACGGCGCCTTCCTGACTCTTCTGCGCAGTGAGCACATCTTTGCCGCTCTGCAGCATCTGCCTGTTCACCATTTCTTTCATCTTCAGATTCAGCTTGGCCACTTCTGCAATATTATCCAGGGATGCTTTGATCTTTTCCGCAGCTCCTCCTTTTTCGAGAAAACCCTGCTTTACCGTTGCCAGAGCAGCAAGTGAATCGGCCAGGAGTTTCGATTCCCGTTTGAAATTACCTTTGGTGAGCAAGGCCTTCAGTTTTTTTGCAGTACTCTCTATCTTTTCAAACTCGCTCCGTACGGAAGCAACCGTCTTGTCAAAATCAGCCATACCTTTAACTGCCTGAATGTAATTCGCCTGCGAATCAATGACCGCATTGGAAAAGAGAAGCCCTGACGATAAAATCAGAATTGTATTCGTGTCTGAAAAAGCCGAAATACTTTCAGTCATAGCCTCCGAGCTATTATCCAGAGCGTTACCGGTATTAGCTATCTCCATCCGGACCAACGTCAATAAGTAGACGAGGCCGATATCCGCTTCTTTGGCCGCCTGCAGCCCTTTTGCTTTGACAGTCGCATCATGAGAGGCGAGATACTGCAGATATTGATCTTTCGCTCCTGTAAGTTTGCTTTTAACCTCGTCAAACTTTTTCATAAAATTATCGGGGGTCTCCTTATCCGCCCATTTGATCATACTTACGTAGAGACCCATTCTGGTCAGCGGGGTCGAAAGGTTGTTAAACAAAGTTTCCGCCTCATCCCTGTTCGAGGTGACAAAAAGTTTACTCGCGAAGATGCTCAAGTCTTTCAAGTTGTCTCGAAGAGAAGCGAGTGTAGTGGATTGTTTGTTCTCATTCGTTGTAATATCGATATTCGTGACCATATTTTTTCCGGAACCCTGCTGCAGTTTTCTTATCGAGTCATCCATCCCCTTCAGCCTTTTCGCTGCTTCTCCCAGGTTGCCGCGCATACTCTGTACAACCGACTGTGTTTCCTGCTGCAAAAGGAGCCTTTTTTGTGTCATGCCCTGTATGGATTTGGTGTTCTCTGAAATCGCGTTAGCCGCGTAATCGCTCGTCGAGCCCAGTTTGACCAATTCATTTGCAGAGTTGATCTCCTCGGCAAGGGAATCGTTGCTCTGTGATAAATTCTGTTTGTACTCTTCGGCGGATTCCGATCCCGCCAGCTTCAAAAGATTTGACGCATGGGCCTGCAGAGCGCGTTGGTTGTCCAGGGTCTTTATCTGGTATGGTGTTGATTTTTGGGTCAGGGTGAAGATGTTTTTTTGTATGAACTTGATTCCGATAACGGCTGAAGCCCCAATTACAGCCATCAACACCAGAATAATCGACGAATTGAGCATCAGCTTATTACTGATCTTCATAACTGCCTCCTGCTGGGAATCACGATAATTCTGTTCAACATCTATAACACCTCGATTTTCTTAATCCATCTTTACTCAGGTTAATAGGATGGGTAACCGGTTTCCTTGTAGACTTCCATGATCAGGCCTGCGCCGATACGTCTCATGTTATCCTTGTGGGCCTTATCCATCGTCTTCTTCCACTGGGCGCGCTCCTGCGCCGTGAGGGTAATGATCCTGGATTTGCCGGACTTCTTGACGGCAGCCAGTGATTCATCGTTGTCCTTCTTGGCAATGTTGTTGGCATACTTGGTTGCATCTTTAATTGCGCCCTCAAGGATTGAGCGGATATCGGACGGTAAACCGTTCCAGAATTTCTTGTTGACGATAACGGCATACCCAAGATAGCCATGATCGGAGAGGGTCACGTATTTTTGAACTTCATGCATCTTCTGGGTGTACAGGTTGGATGGCGGGTTCTCTGTCCCGTCTACATCACCGGTCTGGAGCGCCTTATAAGCTTCCGAGAAGGGAAGCGCCTGAGGGGAGGCGCCCATGGCCCGCATCTGGGAATCAAGCACCATGGATGGCTGGATTCGCATCTTCTGCCCTTTGAAGTCTTCAGGAGCTTTGAGCGGCTTGTTGGCGCTCATGACCTTGAAGCCATTATCCCAGTAAGCAAGGCCATGAATCCCTTTAGGCTCAAGCCTGGCCATCAGTTTGGCGCCAATCGGCCCCTGAGTCACCTTGTGCAGTTCCTGGTAGTTATCGAAAATGAAGGGGAGATCAAATACTTCAAACTCCTTCACCCCCAGCTGGGCAAACTTTGCCAGCGAGGGGGCGAGCATCTGGACAGCGCCCAACTGCAAAGCTTCCATCTCATCCTTGTCATTATAAAGCCGGCTGTTGGGATAGACTTCCACCTTTATCCGCCCCCCGGTCCTTTTCTCGACCAGCTTTTTGAAGTAATCCGAGGCCTTCCCTTTTGGGGTGTTTTGGGCAACGACGTGA
Source organism: Desulfuromonadaceae bacterium (assembly GCA_028712665.1). Classification (GTDB taxonomy): domain Bacteria; phylum Desulfobacterota; class Desulfuromonadia; order Geobacterales; family Pseudopelobacteraceae; genus JACRCG01. The sequence goes on along the minus strand of JAQTRC010000012.1, from coordinate 36,078 downwards.
CTGAACTTGATCACTATTGGGGCAGCCTGCGCGGTCAGCGCCGGTGTCAATGCCAGAGCAAAAGCAGTGATAATCAGAGTCGTCAGGCGGCCGGCGCCGATCATCATTGTAATAGAGTCAATAATTGTTTTCTCCGTTTTAATGGCAGAAAATAATTTTGTGAACTCGCTTTTCCAGTTTGTCGGGGAGAGGCATTCATTAGGTTGCATATTATTTTAATTAGCAACTAGGGTGCCAATGAATGAAATTGGCAATCAAAAAATATAACAGGATGTTATTATTGAAATTACGATCAGGAAGGAGATGAGTGGGTTGTTGATTGAGAATAGTTGTTGGCGGAAAACAGCCACCTGTGTGTGGCCGAATTCAGCCATTTATCCTGTTATCAGGATCAGGAGAGACCGTATTTATCCATCTTGTACCGGAGCGTGCCGCGCGGAATTTTAAGAAGCGTTGCGGTTTGCAGGACATTAGAGTGAGATTTTGCAAGTGCCTGTTTGATGATGGCGCACTCAAAATTGGCCACGGCATCTTCCAGGCCCATATCTTGAGGCAGAGTGATTGAAGCGGCAGGCGGTGCTGCTGCCGGTGAGCAAGCGGAACCAGTCATCCCTTTCATTTCCTGGGGAAGATATTCCGGGACAAGGGTGGGACCGGAGCGCATTATACAGATCCGTTCGACTACGTTTCGTAACTCCCGAATGTTGCCTGGCCAGCTGTAATCTTCCATAAGGTGTACCGCTTCAGGGGAAACAGCAACAAAATCACGGCCGAAGGAACGGCTGAAACTGTCAAGAAAATAGGCGGCCAGCACCGGGATATCCTCGCGTCGTTGTCTGAGCGGCGGAATGTGGATCGGAAAGACGTTCAGCCGATAGAAAAGATCCTCCCGGAACTGGCCGGAAGCGATCTTCTCCTGAAGGTTGCGGTTAGTGGCGGCGATAACACGGACATCAATGGAAATATCCTTCACCCCTCCGACACGCCTGATATTACGCTCCTGCAGCACCCGCAAGAATTTGGCCTGCACGCACATATCCATCTCGCCGATTTCGTCCAGAAAGATGGTGCCGCGATGAGACTCCTCAAAAAGACCTGATTTGCGGCTGTTGGCGGAGGTGAACGACCCCTTTTCATGTCCGAAAAGTTCGCTCTCCAGCAGTGTTGCCGGAATGGAGGCGCAGTTGATGGCGACGAAGGGTGCATCCCTTCGGTCGGAAAGGTCGTGAACTGCTCTGGCCACCAGTTCTTTCCCTGTTCCGGACTCCCCGGTGACAAGTACCGTGGACGGGACGCGGGCTATCTCGCGAATCTGTTCAATTACCTCGTTGAATGCGCGGCTTTTACCTATCATCGGGGTGCGGCCGGCTGAAAAACCGCCGGATCGTTTCAGGTTGCGCACTTCACGCTTCAGGGTCTGGGTCTGAAGCGCCAGCTTGACGATTACTCGCAAGGCATCAGCCTTGAAAGGTTTTTTCATATAGTGATACGCGCCCAGCTTGAGGGTGTCCACAGCACTTTCCACCGAGCCGAAACCGGTGATTATGATAACCAGCAGTTCCGGATCCAGTGATTTTAAAACCTTCAGCACATCGGTTCCGTTTTCGGTCCCCAGATTAAGATCGAGAAGCGCCAGGTCGATCTCGCCTCCCGAGACGAGTTCACGGGCCTCTGTGCCATTGGCGGCCTGACAGACCTGATAGCCGTCTTCGCACAGTAT
>JAQTRC010000012.1:0-34258 GCA_028712665.1 Desulfuromonadaceae bacterium | reverse complement strand
CTAGTTGTCGAACATCAGCTTTCGTTCGAAGTCCATCGAGTGTGTAAGGCGCTTTGCATCTTCGATTGATATCATATCCTGGCGATAGAGTTGAAGCAGATGCATATCCAGGGTCTGCATATGGTACTGGGATGCTCCGTTTTCGATATGTTTTTCAATTTCGTCCAGTCTCCCTTCGCGGATACAGGCCTGGATAGTGGTAGTAGCTCGCATGATCTCAACGACCGGCAAAATGCTTTCTCCAGATTTGTCCTTTATCAGGCGAAGCGAGATCGTTGCAACAAGGATGTCTGCCAGTCGTTGACGCATTATCTCCTGAGCCTCGGGAGGAAAATGACCGATTATCCGGTTAATGGTCGAGACTGCTCCCTGGGTGTGCAGGGTCGAAAGCACCAGATGTCCGGTCTCGGCCGCTTTGATACAGGCATCGATGGTATCCCTGTCGCGCATCTCCCCCACCATGATAACATCCGGATCCATTCGAAGGGCCGCCTTGAGTGCAGAGTTGAAGCTTTCCGTGTCGATACCGATCTCACGCTGGATGATGCAGCTCTTCTTGGACGTGAAGAGGAACTCTATCGGGTCCTCTATGGTAATGATGTTGTAGCTGAAGTTTTCGTTAAGGTATCGGAGCATGGAGGCCAGAGATGTAGATTTGCCGTTGCCGGTAGGGCCGGTGACGAGAATCAGTCCGTTGGGGGTCTGCGCGATTTCAGCCAGAACCGGCGGCAGGTGGAGCTCTTCGAAGGTGCCGATGACCGGAGGAATAACTCGCATAACGATTCCGTAATGCCCCTTTTGTCTGAAAATGCTGACACGAAATCGTCCTCCGCTCGGGAGGGAATAGGAAGCGTCGCACTCTTTAAGATCATTGTTCAACTGGCGGCCGTTCTGCTTAAGTACCGTGTCGGCGATGAATTCAGTATCAGTCGCGGTCATGTTGGGCATCTTGGCTCGAATCAGCTGACCGCGCCCCCTGAAAAATGGCGGGTTATCAACCTCGAAATGGAGATCTGAAACCTTTCTCTGGAAAGCGATGTCTAGAATCTGGTGCAGAATATTCACGTCCATAATAATCCCTCGCATATTTGGGTCAGTTGAGGCAGTTGTGAAACATACATCAAATCACCCCGTCTTTCCAATTTTATTACGGTACAGGGCATTGTCCAGTATGGCGCCTGCATACTGCGCAAGCGCCTCCATCAGTCCGATCTGTGGCGGAGTTACCGCTTTCGACCCGAAGTCTGCGTAGGTGACGGCGATAACTTTACCACGGCTGACAAGCGGCACAATCATGGCTTTCGGACTGTGAGGGGCTCCAATTTCCTTGTAGAGCACCTCTGTCAGAATTGCATCGTTTCGCTGTCCATAATACAGGCGCCCTTTTTCAACGGCTTCCTGAAGCACGGAATGGCTGTCGAGCGAAATTTTGAACATGAGCGGAGAGGTCGGGCCGTCTGACTTGCTGGTGGTAACTCCAATAGACTTCTCCGCGATCAGTTCCGTTTTTGATACGACAAATGTCATTGCCCTCTCAAACTGGTCGGCTGCGAAGTTAAGCAATACCAGGGCGATTTCGGGCGGTTCAGAAAGCGTTTTAAGCTGATTCAGACAGGCTATGAACTGTTGCCCAACCTGGGGATGAGGTAACGGAAGAATAGTTTTAAGGAATGAGCCGATCACGGAAAGAAAGGCTATCATCTGCGGCACATAAGTATCTTCGTGGCACTGCCGGCAGGGGCGTGGAATGATAGAGCGGGCCCCTGCTCTCAAGACTTCAATGCTTATTGCATCCCATGTATGGCAACATGCTGCGATCAGGATAGATGTCTGGGGATACTCGGCCCCTTTTTTATGTACAAGCGAGATGGCCTGCTCTCTCTCCTTGTCATGAGGGATGTCAATTATCAGGACAGGGTGAAGATCCCTTTCCAGATGCTGCTCGATGATTACATCCAGGCCCGCTTCTTCATCTGTTGTAAAGACGAACAGGTTCTCGTTCCTGCATACTGTCGTCACGCAGTGCGACAACAGTTCGTTCTGAGAGAGCAGTATTATTGCTGTTACCGGCGGCCCGTCATCGCTGACAGAGGCGCGGGGAATCCCGGCCAGAAAGGATATCAGCTGTTCCTGCCGATCGATTGCGGTTTCCGGAAGGGCATGGGCGACAAGTTGCCGGTGATCTTCAACAGGATCGTTATCCTTCAAACCGGTGAACAGATCAGGTATTTCCCGGGAAATATTGTCGAGGCCGTCCAATCCAAGCAGATCGGCGGTGATATCAGGGGACGCAGAGTTGTCATCGGGAGCCGCTTTGACCTGGTTTTCATCGGAAAAGAATACTTTACTAAGCGTCCCGTCGCGCATCTTTTCATCATATATCCGGAGGGCATCCATCAGTACCCCCTGAGCGTTCAGCAGAATTTCCTGCTGGAGCATTTCCGGGTAGTAGCGATATTCATCTGAAACGTACTCTTTTGAAACATCAAGAGTAAAGGTTCCGGTCGCCCAGGTCAGAACTTCGACAATCGTCAACTCAATCAAAGATTCAAGCCCCTTGAAGGCTGTCTCTTTATCGATGGTTCCCAGTTCGATAAGGGTGGCAACCAGCGGTTTGCGCGCGTTCCCGGCTTTTTTCTGGGCGGCCAGCGCCTCGTTCAGCTGATTATCGGTAATGGCGCCCATATCAACCAGCACCTTGCCGATACGCACATTGTTATTCAGGTGATTTGCGCTGACAAGATACCCTTCATGAAAGACCAGCTGGCTTTCACCTTTCGGACTCTTGAGAAACAGGATTCCGGTTTTACTTGTCATATGGAGAAGCTGTATGACATCTACAAGCGGGAAATGCTCAAGGTCGCCGTTGAAAGACATGCCGGTCACCTCCTTTCAGGTTAATATCTATAGCAAGCTACCTCGTAATTTTGAACAGGCAAACAATGCTTCCAATCCCACCTATCAACACCAGAGACATCCCCTGCCATACCAGCGTGAGCATCTCATCGTACGGGGTGGTGGTCGGTACGTGCAATAACATATAACCAAGCACCATGCCGGAGAAGAACATTATGAAAAGCAGGTATTTCAGCATTTGTTTTTTCCCTGTTTCCGCGAAGATCTTGCAAGACTTCCATATCCGATGTTTCAGAGTTGCCAGGATGCAAGAAAATCCGCAACATGTTCCTCAAGTCGCAACCGAATAATCATCATCGTTCCCAAGCTGGAGCATGGCAACGGCAAACATCACGGGTACACAAACGGGTAATCAGGCAAACCAGGAATATACGTTGACAGCGATTTCAACGTTACCGTGGAACCGCCGCTGGTGACAAAAAAGCCGTTTTTAGCGATGACATATCCAGTGAATGAGTTTCCACCGAACGTGATTTTGCCGTTTGGCGCAAATAAAACACCGCTGATGGCGTCATTGCCCGAGCCAACTGTAATATTCCCTTTGCTGACGATGACAACATTGGAGGCTGAAGCGTTTGCAGAGTAGTTGCCGGCGGCAAATATCTTGATGTTGTTTGTTAAAGCGCCGCCGGCAAGGTAGCCATTGGATGTATACCATGAATCCGCCTTGAGAGGCGGAATGGTCGTGGCGGGCATGGCAACCGGGATTGCCGCCGGCGGAAGAGATGTGTCTTTAATGCATTTTGCAAGAATGCCGGGATCTAAATAGGAGGGTGCGCTCAGTGAACCCTTGTAATACAGGGTTGTGCTGCCGCTTAAGGTGGGCGTGTAGTCAAGTGCGAGGTCGCCGGTGATATAGGCGTTTTTGTAAAGCGTGACGCTTTTCAGAGACAGGTTGCCCCCCACATACAGCTCTCCATGGATGTCGCCGCTTAGTAAGTCAATATTTCCAAGAGCATTTATCTTTGTTGAATTATCGTTCAGTCCCAGAAAAGGGGAGCCCTGAAGCGTAATGTTTCCTGTTACATAGATGGCTTTGGCGTAAATTCCGGATGAGCCGCTCAGGTCGAGGTCGCCTTGGATGTATATTATGCCGGGGGTGGCTGGATTGCCCAAAGTCTGGCTGCCACCCAACGTGACATTTCCGCCGATATAGGCATTAGTCACGGCAATGGCTGCGCCGCCATTGATATCATCTTTTTGCAAATTACCGTTAAGGACAACGGTTGCGTTTGCTCCACTTACAGTATTGCCGCCGAATGAAAGGGTTGCTCCTTGAATAAACTTGTTTTCGACAGGAATGCCGCTATCGTCTCCGCAGTAAAAAACTTTTAAATTATAATTACGCTGGGCAGTGACGCCTTGCGAATCAACCAGGTTGACGGTAATTAACGGGTAAGTGCCGGCAGTCGTTGTGATTGCAGTATTTGGAGAAAGCAATCCTGTGGTTGAATTGATCGACAGCCATGACCATGGGGATGTCAATGACCAGGTATAACCAGCGCCTGGCGCACCGCCGTCGCCAACCATCGTGGCCAAATTAGCCGTGCTGCCTGAACATGTCCAGGGCAACTCGTTGTTCACAATCCGCAGCCGTCCGGCGGTCCGGCCGAAACAGCCGGTTTGACTTTTTAGCTCATCCAGGGTGACGATGCGGTACATGTCTGATTTGTCGGGAACAAAGGCTGTTGCACCCTTCGAGTCCGTGACAACTACAGCATCTGCGGTGCTCAGAACAGTGAAATCGCTCCCTCCGCTCACAAGCGCAAATGCATTATTTGACAGACTGGTGGTTGTTCTGCCGCAGAGGCCGCCGGTGCCGGTCGCAGTCAAACTGACGTCGTAGATGTAGTATATCGGTTTGCCCCATGCGTCCAGTGGCGGGTTGGTCCCGCCGAAAACAGCCGGATACTCGTCCTTCGTGGGGAGCCGGCCGTTCTTCGCAGCCCAGGCCATTATCATCCTGACCTGGTTTTCCAGTCCGCCCTTGGTGTCGTTGATCTTCTCGCGTACCACGACGGAACCGTACATCTTCAGTCCGGAGACAATCAGAACCGCGATGAATATGAAGATGAAGACCACGTTGAGGAGGGCTATGCCGCGTCGATTCCCTGCTGATGAAATGATGAACACGTTGGAAGTCCTCTATGGATACCGGCTGCCGGCGGTTTCAGGACAATTGGGTTTGAGGCTGCTGATTGACGGCAGTGTTACTCTCCATGAGTTTCAAATCAGGCTTGGCCGTGTCGCCTGTATTTGTGGTCCAGCCCTCCGGGAATAGTACCTCGGAGGGCTGGACCCGCACAAACCATGTCGGGATATTGAGGAACAGTTGAGGATGTTCAGACGGCCGAATGTGAAACTCTACCTCTTGGTCTCCTGCTGACTCTCACTTATGATGCCCGTCCTTATCTTTCCCGTCACGATCATACCCGTCATGATCACGCCCGTCACCATCACGTCCGTCACTATCATACCCGTCATGATCATACCCGGCACGATCACGCCCGTTATGATCATACCCGTCATGATCACGCCCGTCATGATCATACCCATGTTCATCATACTCGTGATGATCATCGTCACCACCACCGCCACCACCACCGCCACCGCTACCAAAGTCGACCGTGCAGTTGCTATTTCCACCAGCAGCCAACAGATCGGAATACGAGAACGTCCCTAAAAGATTTCCGACACATTTGCCTGAATTGCTTGTGTAGAGAGAAATAGTTTGGCCTGGCCCCAGTTGCAATGGAAACGATAAGGATTTTTTTGGCTGGCAAACACCTGATATGGCATAATCATGCCCCCTGGATGTCGTATTATTCACCGTGTAACTGGGACATGTGCCGGCGCAGGCGGCAATAACATTCAGATTGTAAGTCCGCTGCGCACTGTTGGCGGTCGGTGCTTGGGAGTCGTTTACCGTTATGGAGACAGCTTTAACGCCGGCCGTTGTCGGGGTGCCGGAGATAATCGCTCCTGTCTGGATGAGTCCGGCAGGTAAATTGGTAAATGGCTGCCATAAATAAGGTTTTGTTCCTCCGTCGCCGACAATGGTTGCATTGTAGGCAATCCCCGTACATGCCTTCGGCAACTCGTTGTTGACTAATCGCAACCTGCCCGTCGAAGCTCCGTAACAACTGGCCTTGTTCTTCAACTCATCAAGCGTCATAACGCGGTACAGATCCGATTGATGGGTAGCAAGGGATGTTGCGGCGTTTGAAGCCGAAATAACCGAGGAATTCGCCGTGCTCAGCATATTGTGATCTTCTCCTCCGCTCACAAGGGCAAATGCATTATTCCCCACCAGATTCACCGCCAGACTGGTCGATGTCCTGCCGCAGAGGCTGCCGGCTACCGTCAAGTCGGCGGAGTAGATGTAGAATATCGATCTGCCCCAAGCGTCCACCGGAAGAGTGGTCCCGCCGAAGACACCCGGATACTCGTCCTTCGTGGGGAGCCGGCTGTTCTTCACGGCCCATGCGGTGATCATCATAACCTCGTTTTCCAGACTTCCCTTGGTCTCGTTGATTTTGGCCCGCGACACCTTGGACCCGTACATCTTCGCGCCTGCGACGGCCAACGCCCCGATAAGGATGAAGATAAAAATTACGTTAAGAAGCGCTATCCCTCGTCGGTTGTTTGCAAATGAAAAAGTTGACATGATTACCTGCCTCCCGTTTAGTTTGGATTTATGGTTAAAACAAAAGGTTTCTGCGCTGTATTGTTGTCGGCGTCTTTCACATTAACAATGATACTGTATGAACCTTGGGATCCGGTAGTGATATTTGGCGATGCTACCGGAGGCGCCAACAGAACTGTAGCAGCGGCGAGATAGGTAAAGGCTGAACAGTTGGTGGAAACGACGGAAGGCGTAGCGGCAATTCCTCCGGGAAGGGTTGCCGAGGTGTACTGGACACACCATTGATAAGGGGGCACCCCGCCGTCCGGGAAAATAGTTGCCGAATAAGGCGCGCCCACATTGGCAAAAGGGAGTTCATTGTTCACGATCTTAAGCGGCGCCCCCTGACAGGCGACCTTGCTGCGCAGTTCGTCCAGCGTGACCCAGCGGACGATGTCACGAACGTTTGGGTCAAGCGTTACGGTTGCTGCTGCAGAAACATACCCGGAACCTGGTATGATCTGGTTGGCTAAGGAATTGGCGCCGGGATTATAAAGAGTGCCGGTCATATTAGTGTCAACTGCCGCATCATCGCTTTTACTGATCACAATGAAGGCGACGTTATCTATTGTCCCAGGGGGGTCTGTACGTACGATCGTCAACTTTGTGGAACGTCGTCCGCAGATGGTATCCTTGGTTGGCGGGTATGTGGCAAGGTTATTGTCATAGAGGTAAATAAGGTCACGCCCCCAGGAATCCTTAGTCGATGCAGCTGACAGGGCAAAAGTGGCGGTATCCGGGGGGGTAGCAGTTAGCGGCGGCACCCTGTTATTAGCCGAGGCCCAACTGGTTACCGACTGTAGCGCCGCTTCCACGTTATCCTTCGCTTCTCTGACTTTGATTGCCGTAGTCAGCATCCCCATCATGCTTGAGCCTACCCCCACCAGAAGCCCCACTATCACCAGCACAATCGCCAGTTCGACCAGGGTGAAACCTTGGCGGGAGAAACTGTTTCTGTTTACACGATCAGCCATAGAACACCTGTTAATAACGCGAATACCCATAAAGAAAGCTTATGCTGCCAACCGATGTTCTGAAACGAGGAACATCGATTCGATGCTGAGATGATAATCAAGTCCCGGCCATTCGATGCCGGTTCCACGGCAGATAAAATGGAAGTTTTTAAGTTGCTCGAAAGAAGCATTCCGAAGTTCGGGATACCATTCCATTGGCGTCGAGATTATACGCTGATCGCTAAGCTCGACATGTAGGTACTTTTCATCAAAATGAACAGCCTTACCTTTGAGAGAAGAACTCATTCCATTTCCTCACAAAATCGTCTTTGTTTTCAACAATAATTTCCAGCGCCTTTTTCAACTCCGGTGTCTTAAAGTGGTTTTCAATAGTTTCAAGTGTTTGCAGGTCAATCTTGGCAAAACCGCTCCCTTTTTCAACATGGATATGCATTGGCAGATGTTCGTTTGCGTAGAAGAAAAACTTGAAACCATCTTTGATCAAAAGAGTCGGCATGAAAAGAGTTTACGGCTTTTTTGCTGATGCATCAAGAACAAAATGCCGTTTGTGTTTTAGCCATGTAAAGGTTACGCAGGATAAATGCCACAAAGCGCTTTTTAAGATGCTTACAATGGGGGAGTACCAAGCCGGAGCTTGCTAACAGGAGAGCCTCTTGCAGAACTCCAAAAAATCCCCTCCCCCCTGGCGGACCCTTTGGGGCCTGAAGGGGAGGGTTAGGGTGGGGGGGAGGTAGCCATGAAATCAGCATGTTGCAGTTTCCCCCACCCCCTAGCCCCCTCCCGCAAGGGGCGGGGGAACTTTTTAGAACCTTGAAAAATGTCCAAACTCCAGTCCCCTTAGGTAAGGGGGGATTGAGGGGGGTAGATTTAGATGTTACAGGGTACTAGTTTGGTTGTGTAGTCTGTGACAGATGATGCAAAGCGCACATGCACATTATCAATCATGCCCAACCCTTCTTTCATGCGTTCCCAATCAAGCTGAAAACCGTAACCATGATAAACAACATGGCGAAACTCCGCCAGGGTCATATAAGCCGCCTTCCTCTGCGCTCTATCATCCGGATAAAACGATTGGAAGGCGTAAGAGGAACGAGGTCAAGCGGGGCATTGATCTCCTCTTCAAGGCGAGCGGCAAGCTCGTACAGTCTCCACCCTGAAACGCCGTCACAGGCAAGATCAATATCTCTTGCCGAATCAGGAGTGTCCAGGGCACTGCCAAACAGGATCAGACGTGTTGCCCCGTAACTTTTGGCCAGCGAAGTGATTATATCAAATTGTTCCTGGCTGAATGCCAAGTCATTCCTCCACTTCTCTATTCAGTCGGAAACGTTAAAACCGGTATGAGTCTATCATATATCTGAGAATAGTCACAAGTAAGTAATTCAGTTATTCAATCCCACGCGGAGCTACTATTATGGAGCAATTTCCTGCTTTAAACTTGCATGGAATTTGTACAGTCTTTGCCATTCATCATTAGGCAGCGGATGTTTTTGTCCCAGTGGCAGAGGCTTGGTCAGAGCTGTCTGCAGTACCTCATACGCTTCATTTTTCCGGCCATTGTTGTAGAGAAGCTGGGCCAAATCGTTGGCATATTTCATTCTCATCCCGTTTCCGGGCTCTTTCTGGATATGCCGGTACTGTTCAAGCGCTTCCGTTAGCTTGCCGGCCTGGGAAAGTACGGTCATGTAGAGTATCCTCGCTTTAGTATGTTTCGGGGATTTTTGGACCGTATCTTCGAACAGTGCAACGTTGGTTTGCCAGACCGTTGAACGTTTGTAGGTTATCAGACCTGCCGCCGGGATTAACATCAGGCAGAGAAAAGCGGATGAGGTGCGAATGGATGGGCGCTTGACGGAACTGAGGCCAACCGCCAGGGAGGCGACCCAGAAGCCTGAAGAGATGTAGATATAGCGTTCGGCATATGGAGCCCAGGCGATTTCGGCATGTACGAGCGGCAGGGCCGGCAGGAGCATGGCGATTCCGGTCAGAAAGAGGATCGCCCCCCGTGAACGCCAGGCGGCGAGAAACGCTGTCAGGATAATCACGGCGATTCCGGCGAACAGATACCCTGATGCTATGTCGTATATGGCAAAGTTGAGCGGCAGCGGCAGGAAAAACTTCTTGATGTAAAAGGCGAGTGCTGCGCTGAACATGGCTATTGAATTGTCAATGTTTAAGGTAATCAGCAGAAGCGTGCGGCAGAAAGTGGAATAATAACCGCCTGCTGCGTACTGTTTGGCCAGTCCGGAAAAATAAGGAATCAGAGCAAAAAAACCGATCAGCAGGCAGATCAACAACCCGAATAGTATCTTTGGCAATGGTTGACGGCGAGGCTTTAGATAAAACGCAATCAGTCCGAGAATAGTGCCGAGGGCAATGACCGGCCAGAATGACATGAGAAGTGCGGCAAGAAAATAAGAGAGTGCAATGGCCGCGACAATCAGCAGTTTTGCAATGTTTGAAAATATCCCGAAAAAACCGGTTATCGTGTAACTCCGCGAATCATGTGGATCAGCCAGGAAAAAGGGGAGCACAATCAGAAATCCCCAGGCGATCTCCTTGGTCATTATTCCACCTGCCAACAGCATCAGGGCAAGGAGTAACAGCCACCAACGGTTCCGTTTCCGCTGCCATGCCACGATGGCGATTGTTGCGCCGATCAGGAACCCGCCGGCAATAAGGTCGGTTCTTCCGGATATCCAGTTGACAGATTCGGTGGCTATCGGGTGTACCGCAAACAGGAGCGCCCCAAGAAACGGGACGTAGCCGGTAGATCTTGAATCATCCGGTAGAGATATCTTTATCAACCAGAAGAGGAGGAGAACGTTCAGCATATGAAAAACGACATTTTCGATATGCATGGCATGGGGTGCGGCGTCCCAAAGGGTCTGGGCAAGCCAGTAACTGAACCCGATCATTGGGCGGTAATACGCAAACTGTGCGGAATTGGGGGTCAGAAGAGCCTGGAGGTCAAGCCGGGCGACGCCCTGAAACCCATTCAACATTGCAACATCGTCCAGCAGACAAGGTTCGCCCCGGAAGGCGGGGCTGTAAACCAGTCCTGCCACAAAGCATAGGAGCAGTTGTTGAATAATCAGGTGGTATTTGGGTTTCATGGCGTTTTCAAGGGAGATTTCAGTAGAGACGCAAGCGTATCTAAAAAAATGAGGAGGCGCGTGGCGGCGCCTCCCCATTACTTTTCATTATCAGTGTCAACCGACCACTATTTTAATAGCAAAGCAAGACCCTTAATATCTGTGCCTGTCAACCAATCAGTACCAGTTACACCGGTAGTAATGCCCGTTACTACGCCTGTACCTTGAGTTGCGGCTTTTAAAGCCTGAACACTACCAGCCTTGGCATCAGCCGTACTATCAACAGAGGTGTCATATGACTCGAAGTACTTCAGGGCTGCTAAGTCAGCCGCAGTGTCTGGTTCATATGAGTTTGCACAGGCAACATCTTTACATGCAACCAAATAATTCTTAATTGAAGTAGCAGAAGAACTGCTTCCTTGACCGTTTCCTAAATAGATATAAAAAGCTGACCCGCCAATCACAAAGTTGCTTTCGGGAGGTGTTGCAAAATTGGCAGATGCAATGTCATTTTGTACGTTACTGGCAATAACGCCATCTTTATCACTATCGCCAGGAAAGCTGCCTTTTCTGTCATAGTACGTGTTGAGTGCGATCTGCCACGCCTGAACCTTGCTTGCAAACTGTTTTGCCTTTGCGTTATCGACCAGATCCTGCCCCTTTACTACCGCGCCGATGATGATGCCGATGATCACCAGAACGATCGCCATTTCAATCAGGGTGAAACCTTTGTTGTTACGAAGATTCTTAACCATAGAGTTTGATCCTTTCATGAGTATTTCTCCTTTTGTATGTACCTTGTCTATAAGCAGCTGCTTATGTCACTCCATGTCCATTACAATGTTTTCATTCTATTACGATGTTTTAAAATATAGTATTCCTTCAATCGGTAGCATTTATTTACCATGAATGTCAAGTTTATAATGAATCGTCCCGTTGATATTTAATTAGAAAATGGCTATTTACCGTTTTTTGCCGACTGTTCATACACGCAAGTTGTATGCCGATATCAAACAGTCCTGATTATTGCTCCAACCCCAGCAGTCTGTTTTTTACCTCCCTTTTCAGAGATGGACTTGCGTTTTTCTGCGACATTATTATTCTGTAGGCAGTTATGGCCTCGCTTTTGTGTCCGGTTTGTTCATTCACTCTTGCCATGCCGAAGAGCGCCTGGGGATCACCGGATGCTGCAGCCCGGCGGTAGGTAGCCAGCGCATCATTCAGATTTCCGGCGCGCTCCTGCATTATGCCCAGATTGACAGCCAGGCTTTTGTTGTCCGGTTCGGCTGCCGCGGCGGCAGCAAAAAACGCCAGCGCATCCTTGTTGTTATTCTGCGAAGAACAGGCGATGGCCGCATTAATAAGAGCCGGGACATAATCAGGCTTTATTGCAAGCGCCCTGCGCGCCTGACGCTCTCCGTCAGGATACATTCCCAGTTTGTTGTAAGCGGCGGCGCTGTTGCTCATTACCCGGTAATTATCCGGATCGATGTCCAGCACAGCCCGGTAGCTGGCAAGCGCACCCCTCCAGTCGCCGGACTGCTCTGATGAACGTGCTGCATAGAGAAGGGCGCCCCGTGCATTCGTGTCAATTTTGGCCGGTTCGGGTTCAACGGTTTTATGTTTGGCAGTTGCCGGTTTGTAATGAGCGATCTTATCCTGAAACATAGCTTCTTCTTTTTGAGAGGGGTGTTGTATTTTGGATATAGGCTTTCTGAAGGTTTTTTTGACTTTAGCGGCTGAAGAGGTCTGTTTATTTGACACGGTTTCAGGTTCGGCGGTTTTGTCCGGTTTCTCGGCAGCAACTGTTTTCTTTGCTTCTTCTGCGATCTGCTCCTTGGTTTTATCCGGAACAGTCATTGGCGGGAGCGGCATCTTAAACGGCTGAGGCGGAGCGAGCTGGGCTTTTTTGAGATGCCGGAAATAAGGGAGGTGTTTTAGTTGTGAAGGGAGAAAAATCCCAATTATAATTGAAAAGATGGCGAGAACCGACATGATGATATATCGTCGTTTCAGCCAGGGTGAGGCCGCACCGGCACTCTGGGCGCGAGCGAGAGTCGGGGGAACATCCTTCCCGCTTGACGAGCCGATATTTTTTGTTTTTGAAAGGAGATCAGCCAGAAGGCTCATTTAAACTCCGTCATATTTTAACATTTACTCAATATCCGTCACTGACACCCAAAGCGATGAAACAGGTGGCCGCACGGTATTATTTTCCGCCGGCTCGGCCATTTTATTTTCCTGAACCTTTGCGGTGGCGCCTTTCAGGAGTTCTCGGTAGATCTTCCAGGAATACGCCGCCTGCTTGTTGCGATTGGTAGCATTATAACAACCTATTGCCTTCCAGTTCTCACCATGGCGGTCAAGGCAGCCACGAAGAACGTATGCGCCGGCCATTACGTTGTAGCAAGGATTATGCAAGAGCTCTTCGGTTGTTGTTCCCAGTTTCTTCAGCCAAAAGCTGTTGATCTGCATCAAACCGTAATCCGTGCTGCCGTTTTTGTTGCGGTTGATTGCGACCGGATTCAGGCTCGATTCTACCCTGGCTATTCCTCTCAGCAGTTGCGGGTTTATCCCGTAATTTTTCCCGGCCGCATCAAAGCAGAACGGCAGGACTGTTGCCGGGAAAAGGGTTATTGACAGAATAATCAGAAATGCCAGTCTCTTTAACATGTTGTGCCTTGAATTAACATAAAAATATACATATCTGTCCGGTTTGGCCTTTGGATTTAAATGTTACTTGGTTCTGGCTGGTACGCTGCAATTATCTAACCGAACAACAGTGCCTATTTCGCATTTAATTCCTGTTTAGCACTGCTCTGTCTGGCCTGTACGCTCTGCGTGGCTGATGAGATCCGCCCTGCTGTCACTGCCGCCGGGTTGGGGGAGAGAGGCGGGGCGGATGCTCGGGTGACAACCGGTTCTAAGAGCGTGGTAGTGGGCCGGGCGTAGCCGAAATAGTAGAATGCGTATCCGGCAGCGATTAGAAACAGTATGCCCAGGATCATCGCCATTGGAGTGCGCGAAGAGGCTTTTCCCCTGGGATCGGCTGCAAACAGCCAGTTCTTTTTTGTGCGCCGGCGTGCTGCCGCAGCAGAGTATTCTTTTTCATCCATTTCGCTTTCCATAACATCCGCCGCCCCTTTCCTGACATGGGTTGCGGTCACCTCTTTTGTTCCCTCCAGAAAGGCGGACATGAGTGCGCGTGTGGAGAGCAGATTGATTCTTCTCGGCTTGCCGCCCGATAATTTGAATATCAGAGCCTTTGCTTTTTGATTTGCAAAGAGGGTGCTGTTGCCGGCGCGGATAAGTCTGGTGTTGATGTAATCAGAGGTTTCCACCTCATTAAGGGGCTTGAGCTGAACTCGAACCGATATCCGCTGGTTCAGTTGCCGGAGCAGTTGGCTTCCCAGCTTGGTTCTAAGCTCCGGTTGACCGATCAGGATGATCTGTAAAAGTTTTTCTTTTTCGGTTTCAAGATTTGAGAGAAGGCGAAGTTCTTCAAGTGTGGTATCCGGCAGCTGCTGCGCCTCGTCCACAATTATGGCTACCCGCCTGTCGTTGGCGGCGTGCGTCAGCAGAAAATCACGGAAGGCTTTCAACTGATCGTTTTTACTTCTGCTTATCAGAGGAATTTTGAAGTCTTCCAGCACGGCAAGAAAAAATTCTTCAGGAGAAAGGCGCGGGGTCATGATAAGCGCTATTTCGGCCCGATCCTTCCATTTATCCACAAACAGGCGCATCAGGGTAGTCTTGCCGGTGCCCGGTTCGCCGGTAAGGAGGCAAAACCCCTCTTTCTCCTTAAAACAGTATTCAAGCGAGAGAAGAGCGGTAGAATGTTCCGGCGAGTTGTAGAAATAATGGATGTCCGGCGTCATGCGAAACGGATCATCGTTAAGATCGAAAAAATCCAGATAATTGGCTGCCATACCGTGAAATATCCCCCTGGTGTCGCTTTATTATTTCCCCATTTTTGATACCAGATCGTAGATCGGAAGCATCAGCCCCATGATAATGACGGCGAAAAGTCCACCGATTACTATCATTACAATTGGTTCTATCATCTTGCCGAGGCTGTCGGTAGCGTCGTTCAGTTTTTTGGCGTAATATCCGGAGAGAAATTTTAGTTGTGTATCGAGTGTCCCGGTGGTCTCGCCGATGCTGATCATCCGGATCACTATATTCGGGAAAATATTCAGTTCTTTAAGCGATACCGAAATCAGGTTGCCGTTTAAGATGGTTTCCTTGGCTTTCCAGAGTTTTACTTCGAAATATTCATTTCCGAGAGATGGTATCAGCAGATCAAAGAGCCGGTCAACGGAAATGCCGGCCCCTACAAGTATTCCGAACTGTTCGGCAAATGAAGCGAGCAGCTTGTTGAAGACGATCAGTTTGACAATAGGTATCCTTATCGCGGCCAGGTCCCGGTAGTATCTTGCTTTTTTGTTTTTTCCCATCAAATAGATGCTGATAGGGAAAATCAGCAGCGACAGCATCATTTTGCCCCAGTGCGCCTTAAACAGTGCGCTGACTGCAATCAAGGCAAGGGTGAGCGGCGGGAGTTTTACACCCATGCTGGTCATTGTGCCGGTCAGCTTGGGCAGAACGAAAGCCAGCCAGAAAACCAGCGCGGAGAGCGTAGTGGAAATGGCGAAAGCCGGATACATCAACGCTTTTTTGATTGCATCCGCCAGATTTTGAACCCGCATCAGGTGGTCGGCCGCCTCCTGCAGGCTGGCGTCAAAACGGCCAGTTTCCTCTCCCACTGATACCAAAGTATTTAAAATATCGGGAAATATCGCCCCCTGAAGCGCCAGCGCTCTGGATACGGGAGTTCCCTGTTCTACTTTCTGTCTGACGTCCAAAAGGGCGTTTTTGAGAGCCTTGTTGGCGGTAGAGTCTATAACATCTTCCAAGGAGGTTAAAATCGGTAAACCGGCCCTCAGCATTACCGCGAGGCCCTGGGCAAATTCGATAACCTCAATCCGCCCGACCTGAAAAGAGGCATACGCCTTGTACAGATTCCCCAGCCGACTGGAGGTTGCCTCTATAGAGATGGGATAGAGCCCTTTGGCCTTGAGGTCAACCGATGCGGAATCGAGGTTTTCGGATTCAAATGTACCCTTGACTGCCTGACCGTTTGCATCAATGGCGCTATAGGCAAAAAAACTCATCCGGCCACCCTCTGAATCTCTTGGACGGTAGTGTGGCCGCCGGCCGCTTTTCTCAGCCCATCAACCATCATCGGTACCATTCCACCCTTGAGCGCCGCTTGGTAGATAACGCTGGAAGAGGCTCCGGTGTAGATCATATCCTTGATATCGGACTTGATTATCATTATCTCTGCAATCAAAGTTCTGCCTGTATAGCCGCTGCCGCCGCATCGTTCGCACCCTTTGCCCCGATAGGCGGTGGTTACATCCAGCCCCGCTCTTCTGAAGGTTGCCTTCTCGGTTTCTGAAACGGTGTAGGCCACTTTGCAGTTCGGACAGATTTTGCGGGCCAGGCGCTGCGCTACGACAGCCAGAAGCGATGAAGAGAGCAGCAGTTTGTCCATGCCAAGATCGAGCAAACGCGGGATTGAGGTGACGGCGTCGTTGGTGTGCAGTGTGGATAGTACAAGATGGCCGGTAATGGAGGCCCGGACGGCCATCTGGCCGGTTTCGGTGTCGCGGATCTCGCCAAGGAGCATGACATCCGGATCCTGGCGCATAAAGGTACGGGCAGAGGAGGCAAAGGTATAGCCCGCTTTTTCGTTAACCTCGGTCTGACGGACAAAGTTCAGCCGATATTCGACCGGATCCTCGACAGTGATGACGTTTCGCTCCAGCAGGTCTATGTCGCGCAGACAGGAGTACAGGGTTGTGGTCTTACCACTGCCGGTCGGTCCGGTGATCAGGACGATTCCGTGCGATTTTTCGAACAGGCTCCGCATGATGGCGACCAGATTTTCATTCAGGCCAAGCATCGCGACGCTCATTAGCGAACCGCTGGTGGAGAGGACGCGGATAACGATATTTTCGCCGTAGATGGAGGGAACGGTCGATATGCGGAGATCATATCTTTTGTTCAGGAACTCCAGCGTATATGAGCCGTCCTGTGGCAGACGCGACTCGGCAATGTCCAGATGAGCCATGATTTTGATGCGTGATGCCAGCGACGCCTGGAAAACATGCGGAAGACAGTGGCCATAAGTAAGTACGCCGTCGATACGGTAAAAAACGTGCAGGACATCTTTTGACGGGGTCAGGTGGATGTCGGTGGCTTTTTTTCGGATCCCGTCCATCAGGAGCAGGTCGGTAAGCTCCGGGACGATTGAACTCTGCACGGCTCCGCCGCTCTTCAGCTGGGAGAAGAATTTTTCCAGCCGCTGTTTTACCGGATGTTCGACAAAATAGTAGGCGCTTTCGATGTAGTCGCTGTAGGCGTCCTGATCGACCAGATAGACCCTTGGCGTGGTTCCGGTAAGCTGGCGCACGGTATCGAGCGCCATGATATTGCTGGGGTTGGTAACACCTATGGAGAGTACTCCGTTAAGTACCTCAAGCGGGATGTAGCCGCTCTTGCGGGCAGTTTCCTTTGGGATCAGCCGGAGCGCTTCTTCTGAAATACTGAAATCGCGCAGGTCTACATATTCGACTCCGGATTGATCGGCTATGGTTTCGGCGAATTCCTGTGCGGTTACAAAACCGAGTGAAATCAAGGTATCTCCCAGTATCGCGCCGGTAACTCGCTGCTGGATCAGAGCGATTTGAAGCTTCTTTGGGGTGAGCAGCCCTTTTGAAATCAAGAGGTCGCCTATGCGCATCGGAGCTGTTGCCATGCAGTCTGCCTTTCATCTGTAGTTCAAGGTTTAGTTTAGAATATATCTTTCATTCTCCACTTACGATTTGCGGGCGCAGTAGCAGCACAAGTTCGGAACGCTCTTCGCTGATTTTCTCGCGAGTGAATAATTTGCCGAGAAAAGGTATGTCGCCTATAAATGGTACTTTTTCATCCTGGGTGGAAGATTTTCTGGAAATCAGACCACCTATTATCACCAGTTGGCCATCGTGCATCTTGACCGTAGTGGTCATCTCTCGCAGGTCAACGGTCGGTATCGAGATGGTCGTCTGGTTGCCTGCCGCGCCGACAGATTTTTCATCAAGTTTTACCAGATCCGACGTTATCGGAGTGACATTCAGCGAAATTTCACCGCTTTCAGAAATATAGGGGACTATGCCGATAATCATCCCGGAAAGGATACTGCCGGTTTCGACGTTAAAGGTGGTAAGCGGGGTGGAGCCGGTGGCGGCGGTTGTGGTGGAGGTTACCTTGGATATATAGCTGGTATTCCTGCCGACGGTCAGGATTGAGGCATGACCGTTCATCACATTTATTTTAGGGTTGGAGAGGGTCTTGACATCACCCTGTGTTTTCAGTGCTGTCAGCAGCGTCTGAAAATTTGCTCTGCTGACCCCGACCTGAAATTTGGATGCATTTGCAGCTGTATCGGTTGCCGGGGCAAAACTGCGGGTAGCCATGTTGAGTGCCCCGAAACCGGCATTTACCGTGCCTCCCAAAGCTTTTACATTTTCCAGAAACGACCAGTCTATGCCGAAGTTCAACCCTTCATTCAGCTGGACTTCGATAATCCTGGCTTCGATCATGACCTGTCTGCTGAGCACCTTTCGTACATTGTCAAGATAACGCTCTACCCGGTCCATCCCCATGCGGGTGGCGGTGACCATGATCGTGCCGGTCAGGCGGTTGATGGTTATGTTCTGCTGCGCCCGCCCTGAAGTTGACTGGCCTCCGGACGAGCGGTTGCTGATATTCGTGATATTCTGGGTCGATTGCTGATTTCTTCCCTGTCCCGGCGAAGTCTGAATCAGTGGCTGCGTTCTGTTTTCAGCCGGACGTTCTGCCGCAGTCTCATTTTTGCCAAGTACGTTACTCAGTGATTTCTCCAGCGATCCCCAGAAGTCGTGCGCAGTGGCATCGGCCTTGCTTCCAGTGGTGATCGCCCCCTTAAGGTTGCTTGAGCCGCTGCCACCACCCGCTGTTACCATTGCGCCGCCAAGTATGTCCCCACCTACATCCATTGAATAAGAATTGATAAGCGCCGGATGCCCCAGCTCGAAAATTTTGGTAGTCACAGATGCTACCTTAAGTGTATTACCCTGGATCGTGTAAAAGCAGTCTACGCTGGAAAAAATATCCTTAAGAGCCTCCTGCGCGGAAACGTTACGCAAGGTAAGCGTAACCGATTGATCGAGTGCCACATCCCGGTCGATCAGCAGGTTCAGGCCGCTTGATTCGGCCAGAACATGCAGCACATCTCCAAGCGAACTGTTCCTGACCACAATATTTACTATCTTGGTCTTGAGCGGAACGATCTCTTCGGTCACCGGGAAAAATTCCGGGGCTTTATACTCAAGAGGCAATGAAGGAGGGTCATTATTGCGCGGGATTTTTTCCTTGATCAGCGATTCTCGCGAGTTCAGGGCGTTTTGCTGCGAGGAACAGCCAAATGCCGCGAGCAGGGACGCAAGGCAGAGCAGCCGGGTGAATTTTCTAAGGAATGGTGTCATTCGATGGAGAGCCATATTTCCTTTCCGTTGGTTCTTGCAAGAACCTTTGTTGTATAAATTTTTACTATGGTATGTCCTGCGAATACTGAGCCTTCGTGAAGTACATGTCCGTCAATAATAGCCATTTTTGAGCCGCCATTGTCGTAAATCATCGAAACATTTGGTACATGCAGCGGGCTAAGCTCATTTACACTCCGCCTGGCCCCGGCAGCTGCCGGTATCGGGCCGGGAGGAAAGGAGAGCGCCGGTGTCTTCATGGTCTGCGTGGTCTGCTTCGGTTTTGGCGGATTTATCGGGTTTTCCACGCCGGAGTACATGGGAGGAACTCCAGGGCGCGAAACAAGCAGCGGTTGGCTGGAAAAATTCATCAGTTCGGATTCTGTCCGGGTAAGGGCGCTCTTCGGCATTTTCCAGAAGAAAACTGTAGCAGGGAGAGCCAGTCCAATAAGTGGAGCCAGCAGAATGGCTGCTATGTTCCGGTCAAAATTCATGGCTTTATTCCTTCAAAGGTGATGATCCTGCCTTTGATGACATTGAGCACAACACCTCTCCCCTCAATTTCTTTCTGCGAGATGGCGACCGATTCTACCGGCGTAAAGGGGAAAACGTTGCGCTGTAACTGGCCAATGCTGTTGAGCAGGGCGCT
Organism: Desulfuromonadaceae bacterium; assembly: GCA_028712665.1. Classification (GTDB taxonomy): domain Bacteria; phylum Desulfobacterota; class Desulfuromonadia; order Geobacterales; family Pseudopelobacteraceae; genus JACRCG01. Next base: position 14,369 of record JAQTRC010000012.1, on the reverse strand, counting down.
GTAATCCGTATTGCTGAAGCTTAAGGTGTAGTTGAGCGAGACATCCTCGCCTTTTTTCTCAATAGCGTCGATCACCATGTCGTCCGGCTTGTACCTGGTTTTTATTTCATCAACCAGTGAGTAGATCTTTCTGGCCGCTGTTATTTTCTGAGTATCCTCCGTAAATTGCGATTTAATCGTTGCCAGTGCGCTACGGCGGTCCTGTGTGGCGTTTTGTATCCGGGACAGCACCTCTTTGGCGTGTATAAGGTCCCTCTGTTTTTTCTCCATCTGCAGGAACCTCCGTTCACGTTCCTGGAACGAAAATGCCGTTGAGAGGAGCAGAAAGAGCGCAGTGGCGAGCAGAAAATTCCTTTTGTACGGCTTCAAAATATGCTGGTAGCGGTTCATTTGGACTGCCCTGCGCTGTTTTTGAAGCGGGCCTTGATAATAAAGGTTTTTTTGTGGATATCAACTGAGCTGGAACTGATCGAGTAGCCTGGAATCCTGATCAGGCGGGCAAGCGCTTCTTCATAGATTGTCTGGGTATCACCATAGCTGTCGGAGTTAAGATCTCCTTCCATCTGAACTTCGATATATCCTTCTCCCTTTTTGGTTGAGAGCTGTCTTAATGTGCAGAGTGACGTGTTGAAAGGGGATAGCGTCGCAAGGGCTGACGCCGGGCTTATCGAAGTACTCAGTTTGTTCAGTTCTTCTATCGGACGGCCTAGTCTTTTTACTTCGTCGTCCAGTTTACGGTAGGTCGCCAGTTCCTCAGCGGCTTTGGCAAGCTGGCCCCTCATTACAACCATTGCCGATTTCATGTCTGAAATAACCAGGCGCTCCATAATGTTCAGGCCGCCAAGCAGTATGGAAAACAAAATCATGGCAATGATTGCGACGGTCAGGTATCTTTTTCCTCTCTTGAAGGTGACGTATTCCGCCGGAGTAATATCGCACAGAGATGGGGTGGCTGCATAATGCATGGCTGCGGCCAGCGGGGCAATATAATTATCCGCGAGTTCAGGAGGAAGTGCGGCCAATGCGGGGAGCGATGCCTGTCGGAGCGGGGTGCTGATCTGCTGTGCAGGTTCCGTGAGCGATTCGCGCAAATTGAGCAGCAGCGCTTCCGCCGGTCGAACTCGAAGTGATTGAAAGCAGTAGTCGATAGTCATGTTAATATTATCTGTATCGGCAGCTTGCAGTTCGACATCGGCAGAAGGGATCCTGCGGATAAAAGCGGGTTCTCCGTTCATGCTCAGCGTAATCATTTTTTCATTCGGAATCGAGGCGATGACAAGACGCGGTGTATTCAAGTCATCCAGGCAGGCGGCGGCAGCAAGCCTGAAGACGGGGTAGGGAGCTGCGTATATGTTGGAAATCATCTTTCCATGATTACTGAAGAGAGAGATGTATTCGGAGAGAGAATCATCCTTATAGCTGAAAACAGCGATCCTGTTGAACGCAACTCCGTCAATCGTAGTTTCGCCGGTACTGCGGTAAAAAAAGCTGAAAGTCTCAATGTCCGGGTGTCTTTTCTGCACTTCTGCATGGATCAGATTTCCATAAAATCTGGAAGCAGCAGGGGGAAGGTTCAAAGTGTCTTGAAAGAAAAGAGTCGGATTAAAGCATAGGATACAGGTTTTTATCTGGCAGGTTGCCAGGTAGGCGCCAAGCTCTTTATCCGGGAAAGTCAGGGCGTCATTAACCGTTACCACAACATGTTTGGATATGTCGGCCCTCAGAACTTGTACTACAGTACCATCGAGATAAAACGAAAGTACACTGCTCATAATATTATTTCTGGCCATCCAGGCAAAATCCCGAACGGCACAATTGGTAGAATAAAAACCAATGTCTCAGAGTATATCGTGGGACATACTTGATAATGGTATTGGATTAACGTTCCGTCAAACATCTGTATTCCTCTTGAATCACGGCATGTTAGAATTAAGAAAGCTCCATCATTAACTTGTTTGACATACTGTGACTACCGAAAACTTAAAATATATCAATCCGGCAATATCTCGCGACGAGTTATTTCATGGTACGGATCATCCAAAACGAACGGAGTTATATCACAAAAATACTTGTTTTTCATCGAAAAAAATCTGGAATATATCTGTAGTTGACTGATTTATAAGCACGTAACGTGGCACTATGTCCGGATGGGCGAGGGGTTGATAATTATCCCTTCTCCCTTGGAACCCAAAAGACGGGCATAAGGAGAAGATGCCCCGAAGGGGCGGATGAGGGGGGGGTGAAAAAACTATCCGGCAACTGTTTACTCAGTTTCTTATTGTTCCTTCCCTGTTTGCAGAACAGCCTGCCTTTCATCCGCCGATCTCTTTTTTCTGCTGCGTCGCCGTTTCTTTTTTTCGTCATTCACTTCAGATGCCGGTAAGACGGGAGGAGGTTTGACAGTGGGGGGTGCGGCCGATTTTCGTGGCGGTCCCGGAGGCCGGCGGCTCTTGTCACTACCCCGGCCCGCCCCAGGTTTGTCCCGTTTTAAATCCTGAACGCGCTTTGGCCTGGCTGTACGGACATAGTCAAGGAGGTAGAGCTCATCATCGGCCCATTCAGTCGGGATCTTGTTCTTAATGAACTCCTCGATCGCCTCCAGATAAAGGGCGCCGTCCTCATCGGCCAGTGAAATTGCCTTCCCCTCTGCGCCGGCCCGTGCGGTTCGACCGATACGGTGGACGTAGTCCTCGCAGTCCTGAGGCAGGTCGTAATTGATTACGTGAGACACCCCGTCGATATGCAGACCGCGCGAGGCAACGTCGGTGGCGATAAGGATCGGGAGCGAACCATCCTTGAAATCATCCAGTATCTTCATCCGTTTGCGCTGCTCCACATCTCCCGAGATGACACGGCAGGGGAATTCGTTGGCATTCAGGAGGTTATGCAGATGCTCCCCCTCACGTTTGGTGTTGATAAAAATCATCGTGCGCTCCATGCCGTCACGTCTTAAAAGGCCGAGCAGAAGCGGGAATTTTTCCTTGCGAGAGACATGGTAGATGACCTGTTTGACATTCTCGGCGGTCATCTTTTCGGGGGTGACAGAGAGTTTTACGGGGGAGTTCATAAACTCGTAGGCCAGTTCCATCACGCGCTGGTTAAGGGTGGCCGAGAACATCAGGTTCTGACGTTTGTCGAAGGAGGGGAGGCGCCGGAGTATGAAGCGGAGATCGGCTATGAAGCCCATGTCAAACATCCGGTCGGCCTCGTCGATCACCAGCATCTCGATCTCTTTCAGGCTGTAGACTTTCTGTTTCAGGTAATCAATCAACCGTCCCGGCGTGCCGATAATAACATTCGCTCCGACGCGCAATGCATCGCGCTGTTTCATGTAGTCCACGCCGCCGTAGATAGCCTGAATGGTGAAACCGCAATGTATTCCGAGCAGTTGGGCATCCTGCTCGATCTGCACAACCAGTTCTCGGGTAGGGGCCAGGATCAGTGCGCGGGGGTGGCCGCCTGCCTGCCCGCTGTTCGCCAATAGCCGCGAGAAGAGGGTTACCAGGAACGCCGCAGTCTTCCCGGTGCCGGTCTGGGCCTGGCCTGCGACATCCCTGCCTGTCATCGATATAGGCAGTGTCTGCTCCTGGATAGGCGTACAGTTAATGAATCCGGCGCCGGCAATGCCGCGTTGCACCTGGTCTGGAAGATCTAGTTCATCAAATCGCATCAATGATTCCTCAATTCTTTACTGCTACAGGTTCTCCAGATCGGTCAACTCCGGGCACTACTCATGGTCGGGGTAAAGTTTTTCTACTTGTCGGATGGTATCTATAGATTCCAGGAAAACCTCCACAAGTTCAGGGTCGAACTGTTTCCCCGCCTCTTCTCCAATAGTTTTTAAGACATCGTTTTCGTCCCAGGCTTCCTTGTAGCATCTGCGGCATGAGAGGGCATCGTATACGTCGGCCAGGGCAACTATTCGACCAAAGAACGGAATCTCATCTTCCTTTTTACCCCGGGCTTCCCCGTTTTCTGTCTCATATCCGGGCATCGGCTTCTGAGTGTGCGGATCTATATAGCCGGGGTAACCCTTACCGTCCCATCGCTCATGATGACTTATGGCGACAATGGCGGCCGATTCGTCAAAATCTGAATAAATGTCTGCAAAGAGATTGGCTCCGTACAGGGTGTGCAGTTTCATCACCAGGAACTCCTCCGGGGTGAAGCGCCCGGGTTTTTTCAGGATCATATCGGAGATCGCAACTTTGCCTACATCGTGCAGCATGGCCGACATTCGGAGCACATCCCGGTTTTTGTCGATTTCATCCTGCGGAAGCCCTTTTTTGAAGGCCCAGGCCTCGTAAAGAACAACAGAATAAGCCGCCACGCGGTTTACGTGAGGTCCGGTCTCTTTTGGATCCCTCAATTCGGCCATCTTGTTCATGCGAAGTATCATCTCGCGGGTCATCTTCGCGCGTTCGATGGCGGTTGCGGCGTTGTTGGCGAAATAGATTATCAGTTCTTCGTCTTCGTGAGCAAAAGAGGTGACATTATCGTTTTGGTCCATCGCGTTTATCAACTGGAGGACCCCGATGATATCGTCCCGAAAGTTTTTTAGTGGAATAGTCAGCATGGAACTGGTTCGATAACCGGTCAAATCATCATAGGAGCGGTTAAAGGAGAAGGGGTACAAACTGCCGACTTCGTAAACGTCGGCGATGTTCAGAATGGAGCCGTTGGATGCTACATAACCGGCTATGGAATTTTTGCTGATAGGTACAGTGAAGGTTGAGTATGGCAGTTTTTTCCCAGGTGGCAGTTTCTGCTGCATGGTGTCATTCTGGGCATAACTGAATTTCAGGTTATCCCCTTCCCGGACATAGATCGAACCGGCATCGCAGTTGGTAAATCTTCTCGCCTCGCTGAGAACTTTCTCCAACAACAGGTCGATATCCTTGATCTGGGATATCTCGAATCCGAGATGGATGATCTTGCGTAATTTCTCTTCTTGTTGTTGCATAGATTGAGCCCTCCCCCATTCTTCAAGTTTGCTCATTCTACATTATTTGCCATATTTATCAAGCAACTGTATTTGGAACTTTTTGAAGTTGCGTGTGAACACCATTTGTTCTACGATGCAAAAATAATGAAGGGAGGCAGAGATGACTATTCGTTCTGTTATTATGGCGGCTGCCGCACTCCTTTTTATAATGTTTGGTGCTGCAAAGCCGGTAGTTGCGGTCGACAGGGTGTCGGTTCTGGAACAATCCATGTCTGAAACACTCGATCTCTGGCGGGAAGGGAGCTTTGAAAAGCTTTTTGAGCGTTTGACTCACCGCGGCAAGACATCAAGGGAAACATTCGTTAAAAAAATGCGTGATACAACCATACGACCGGCCTGTTGCTGGCAGAAGATGGAAAATTTCAAAGTACTGAACGAGAAACGGACCGAGGCTACTGTCTATGTCAAAGTTGGCCTGGAGGGGACCTCGAACGGCGTGGATTCCAGCACCCGCGAATTCAAGCTTTCCAACGAGGGAGGCGTCTGGAAGATGCAATTAGGCGATATCTTTTCAATTGCAGGAGCAGCCGGCAAGAAAGGGAAGCACACCTCTAAAAAGAACAGACATATCGTACCTATATATCATAACTGAAATTGCAGGGAGAATAACTTCATGGAAGATAAATCGCAGGTTACACCGATCAACAGCCGGCATCGTGATCTGAAGGCCCTGATGGCCCCCTTTGGAGGCTGGGACATGCCGATCCAGTACGAAGGGATTATTGCCGAACACGCCTGGTGCCGTAAGAGGGCGGCGCTCTTCGATATCTGCCACATGGGGGAATTCATCTTTCAGGGGGACTTTGAAGCGGGAGGTCTTGAGGATGTATTTACATTTTCGGTTGCAACCATACCGGTCGGGCGATCGCGCTACGGGTTTCTGCTTAATGATAATGGGGGTGTCATCGACGACCTGATCGTCTTCCGGATTGCCGAGGACAAAGTAATGATCGTTGTCAATGCCGCCACAATCAACAATGACTTTGCCGTTATCAGCCAGCGGCTTAAGGGTGGTCTATTCACAAACATTACCGATGCAACCGGCAAGCTTGACATCCAGGGACCGCTTTCCCGTGATGTAATGGTGGCGGCTTTTGGCGATCAGGTTGCTCAGATACCATACTTCAAGTTTATCACGATGAATATTCTTGGCGTGGAGACTGTCGTAAGCCGCACCGGCTACACCGGAGAGCTTGGCTACGAGATATTCATCCCCTCCGGCAAAGTCTGCGAGCTGTGGGATCTGCTTTTGAAGGACGAACGTGTAAAACCGGCCGGACTTGGAGCGCGCGATGTCTTGCGGTTGGAGGTCGGCTATTCACTTTACGGGAGCGACATCGACGAGCAGACAACGCCGCTCGAAGCGGGTCTGGGCAATTTTGTCAATTTTGACAAGAGGTTCATCGGTAAAGAGGCGCTGCTTAAACAAAAAGGGGAGGGTGTGAAACGGCAGAAAGTTGCCTTCAGAGTCTCAAGCCGCCGCTCGCCCCGCCATCACTACGAAATAATTGAGGGAGACCAGACGGTCGGCAATGTCACGAGCGGTGTGTTTTCACCCATGCTCGGCTGTGGCATCGGTATAGGATTTGTTTCTGCCCGCGAATGTCCTGTCGGATCTGATCTCATCATCCAGCATGAGCGTGTCAGCATGGATGCAACGGTGTGTGAACTCCCCTTCTTCAGCGGCGGTTCGCTAAGGCGCTGATTTATATTGACAGATGTTACCCTCTGCTCAAATAGGTTGCATTTTTTGCGGCCTTGCTTTAGATTAGCACCCCATTTCAACTTCTTTTAACATTCCCCGCCAGGCGGTTTTCCTTGCAGAATGAAAAACTGACAATCCAGGACCTTCGCTCCAGCATTGACAAAATTGACGACCATATTCTAGAACTTCTCAATGAGCGTTCGCGTCTGGTTCTTGAGGTGGGACGTCTGAAATCCGGCAAAAAACTTGATTTTCATGTTCCCGGCCGTGAACGGCAGATATATGAGCGGTTGCTGAATAATAATCAGGGGCCGTTCCCTAACGATGCCTTGAGAAGCATCTATCGTGAAATCATCTCTGCCTGCCTTGCGCTGGAGTCTCCGATGAAGGTAGCCTTTCTGGGTCCGAAGGCGACTTTCAGCCATCTGGCGACCATGCATCAGTTTGGCCTTTCTGCCGAACTGGTGCCACAAAAGTCTATCCCGGCTGTTTTTGAAGAGGTGGAAAAGGGGAAAGCCCTGTATGGAGTGGTGCCGGTTGAAAACTCCACGGAGGGCGTGGTATCGCATACGCTGGATATGTTTGTGGAAAGCGGATTAAAGATTACCGCAGAGATCATGTTTGAAGTTCACCATGATCTGCTCTCCCGTACCGGTCGCATAGAGGATATTAAAAAAGTCTACTCGCATCCGCAGCCGATTGCCCAGTGCCGTCAGTGGCTGGATGACAATCTTCCGTCTGTTCCGACTGTGGACGTGGCATCAACGGCTGTTGCCGCCCAGATTGTAAGCGACGACTATTCATCTGCTGCAATCGCCAGCGAATTGGCGGCTTCCCTCTACGATTTGAAGGTCGTGCGGAGCCGTATCGAAGATCAAATCAATAACGTTACCCGTTTTCTGGTGATTGCCCGCAAGGAGTCGGACAGATCCGGAAATGACAAAACTTCGATACTTTTTTCTGTGAAGGATGAGCCGGGAATTCTCTGCCGGATGTTGGAGCCTTTTGCCAAGAGAGGAATAAATCTCTCCAAGATAGAGTCGCGCCCTTTCAAGAAAAAAGCGTGGGAATATATCTTCTTTCTCGATTTTTTCGGGCATGTTTCAGACCCGGATGTGGTTGCGGCTCTGGATGATCTAGGTCATTGCTGCCAATTCTTAAAGATCCTCGGATCATATCCCCGGTCCTCTCCATGATCATAAAACGGCTTGTTGTTATAGGAGTGGGACTGATAGGCGGCTCTTTTGCGCTGGCATTGCGCGAGGCCGCTGCAGTGGGGAGCGTCGTCGGCATTGATTCCGATCCGGCCAATCTCGAACAGGCTCTTTCGCTTGGAATCATCGATCAGAGCGCGTCAGATTCGAGGAGTGCCGTATCTGATGCCGATGTTGTTTTCGTTGCGGTGCCGGCCTGCTCGATTTCTTCGGTTGTACGGGAAATAGCCACCGCGCTTGCTCCGGGCTGTATTGTGACGGATGCCGGCAGCGTCAAGGCCTCGATTGTAAGAGAGTGTGAAGCCCTGATCCCGTCCGGATGCAGTTTCATTGGCGGCCACCCTATTGCGGGGACGGAGCATTCCGGCGCCGCAGCCGCATTTGCCGAATTATTCAAGGGGCGCCGCTGTGTACTCACACCAGATGCTCAGAGTAACGCCGCTGCCCTTCAGACGGTTTCATCCCTCTGGAGGGCCGCTGGTGCGGAGGTCTGCTGCATGGAGGCGGAACACCATGACAGGATCTTTGCCGAAATATCCCATCTGCCCCACGCGGTTGCATATGCGCTGGTGCATGCAGTCGGGACGGCGGATGTAGAGGGTGAGAACGTCCTCTCCTATTCGGCGGGCGGATTCAAAGACTTTACCCGGATCGCATCGTCAGATCCGGTAATGTGGCGTGATATAGCTCTGATGAATCGGGATGCCCTGTTGTCCAGTATAGATGGATTTTCTGTCAGCCTGGCCGAGTTGAGAAATCGGATCGACCGCCGCGACCAAGCCGGCTTGACGGAGTTTTTTACCAGAGCCAAGCTGTTCCGGGATGGGATAGTGTAATTTTTAGAAATTACACAGGTATTTAGGCTGAAGGTTGAAGGCTGAAGGTTGAAGGAAAAGATGTATGTAAATCATTTTTATGAGTTTTATTTCTTATAACCTTCAGTCTTCAGCCTAAACACCCGAGTAGTTACCAGTTTTTCAGATACATGGAGATTCCGTGAATTCAATTACCATTAATCCGGCGGCATCTATCAGAGGCGATATAACCGTTCCCGGTGACAAGTCGATCTCCCATCGATCGATCATGCTTGGAGCGATTGCAAACGGCATCACCACGGTGCGCGGTTTTCTGCGCGGTGAAGACAATATCTCAACCATGAGCGCCTTTAGGGCAATGGGGGTCGAGATCGATGACGACGGTGAAACGTTACATATACATGGTTGCGGGTTGCATGGCCTCAAGGAGCCTTCTGATGTTCTTGACTGCGGCAATTCCGGTACAACGATAAGGCTGATTACCGGGTTGCTTTCCGGTCAATCGTTTTTTTCAGTTGTAACCGGAGACCAGTATCTTAGAAAACGTCCGATGAAGAGGGTTGTCGAGCCGCTCTCACGCATGGGAGCAAAAATTTCTGGCCGTAACCAGGGGAGTCTGGCGCCTCTGGCGATAAGTGGCGCCCGGCTGACTCCGATCGACTACGAATCGCCGGTTTCCAGCGCACAGATCAAGTCGTCCATCATGCTGGCCGGATTGTACGCCGATGGCGAAACTTCTGTACAGGAACCAACTCTGTCGCGAGATCATTCCGAACGGATGTTCAAGCTCTTCGGGGCCTCCATAAACCGTTATGACAGGGGTGTGACAGTGAGTGGCGGCGCCCGGTTGAATGCGCAGGAAGTGATTGTGCCGGGAGATATCTCTTCAGCGGCGTTCTTCATGGTGGCAGCGTTGATTTCTCCCGGTTCCGAACTGATTATCCGTAATGTTGGCGTTAATCCGACCCGAACCGGCGTCATTGATATTCTGAGAGAAATGGGGGGTGACATCAAACTGCTGGAACAGCGTGAGGTTTCTGGCGAGCCGGTGGCTGACATATTGATCCGTTCTTCCCGCCTGAAAGGGATCTCTATTTCCGGCAGTGTGATACCGAGAGCGATTGACGAGTTTCCCGCTATATGCGTGGCTGCGGCCTGTGCAGAAGGCGTAACGACTATCAGGAACGCCAAGGAGTTGAGGGTCAAGGAGACTGACCGTATATCTGCCATGGCCGGAAACCTTAGAACTTTGGGCGTTGAAGTGACGGAATGCGACGATGGCATGGATATCAGAGGCGTCGAGTCTCTTTCCGGCGGAGAGGTCGACAGTTTCGGCGACCATCGCATCGCCATGTCACTCTCTGTTGCCGCGTTGGTTGCGCGCAGCGGAATTACGGTTAAAGATACTGACTGTGTGGCGACATCGTTCCCCAATTTTTTCCAGCTGCTTGAAAAAGCCTCGGTGAAGTAGCCGTATGGGTATAAGGGGCAGAGGAATAATCATTGCCATCGACGGCCCCTCCGGCGCCGGTAAGAGCACGGTCGCACGGCTTTTGGCCGAGCGTCTCGGTTATGTTCAGATTGATACCGGCGCCATGTACCGCGCGGCAGCACTCCTCATTGAACAGTCAGGGATTGATCCGGCCGACCAGTGCGCCTTGGAGAACTTCTGCCAGGGTCTTGATATCCGTTTTGAAAATAATCAGGGGAGGCAGACGGTTATTGCTAACGGAGTTGATGTTACCAATCAGATCAGGACTCCGGAAATTTCCAGGTTAACTTCCCGGATATCGGCTCTTAAGCCGGTGCGCGATGCGCTTATCGTGTCGCAGCGGCGCATGGGAGGCGAAGGTGGCGTCGTGCTTGAGGGGAGAGATATCGGGACGGTTGTGTTTCCGGATGCGGAGCTGAAGTTTTACCTGATTGCCTCCGCTGAAGAGCGTGGTAGAAGGCGATTCGAGGAACTGATCGCAAATGGGGAGAAGGTAACCCTTCAGGAAACCATTGATGAAGTTGTCAGAAGGGATATTCAGGATTCAGAGCGTGATATTGCGCCGCTATGTAAGGCAACAGATGCCGTTTTAGTTGACTCGTCATCCATAACTGTTGAAAATGTACTTGATAAGATGGAAGATATTTTCCGAGCTAAAATCAACAGGACAGGGACTGATTTATGAAAGTTATTCTGGCCAAGCGCGCGGGTTTCTGTTTCGGTGTGAAGCGGGCCACGCAGATGGCTTTTGAGGCGGCCGGCAAGGATAAGAGAACCTTTACGCTGGGTCCGATCATTCACTCTCCGCAGGTCGTCAACAAACTGGAGGGGATGGGCGTCAAGGTAATTGATAATCTGGACAGCATGGATAGCGGCACTATCATTATACGATCCCACGGCGTCGCATTCGGCGAGATCGACGAGGCTGTTCAGAAAAAGCTTGAAATAGTCGATGCAACCTGTCCGTTTGTCAAAAAAGCGCAGGAACATGTTAAAAGTCTTTCTGAATCGGGTTATGGAGTTGTAGTTGTCGGAGATGCCGACCATCCTGAGGTACAGGGAATCGTCTCCTATGGTGGAGATAAGGTTTTCGTCGTAGGTTCGGGTGAAGAGGTGAAAAAACTCCCTAAAATGAGCAAAATCGGGGTGGTTGCCCAGACAACCCAGTCGTTCGAAAACCTGAAGAACGTTGTTTCCGAGTGTTTGCAGCGGGGTGGGGAAATTCGCGTTTTCAACACAATCTGCGATGCAACCGCCGTCCGCCAGGAAGAGGCCAAGGAGTTGGCCGGACAGGTAGATTGTATGCTGGTGATCGGCGGATTCAACAGCGCAAATACAAGGCGGCTTGCAGAAGTCTGCGCTGAACTGCAACCTCGGACACACCACATAGAGACGGCTGCAGAGATTAATTTAAAATGGTTTGAGGGGGTGGAGAGGGTAGGAGTTACAGCGGGAGCTTCCACACCCAAATGGATAATAGATGAAGTTATGAGTAAAATTGAGGAATTGAATAAAAGCGATTGAAATTTTCTGGTCAAATTGCTATGTTGCAAAGCTCGAAAAACAGAGAAGAACGATATAACGTCCAGGGGGTATGGAGTAATGGTTGATTTTAAAAGGCATGACGCTGTCGATAGCGAACATGAAGATCTCGACGGCGATCAGCAGTGTAGTGAATTTGAAGCACTCTACACGGAAAGTCTCAAAGATCGTCCCGAGCGGGATAAGATTATAGAAGGAACTGTCGTGCGTATCGACCAGGAAACAGTCCTTGTAGACATCGGCCTGAAATCCGAGGGGCATGTGCCGGCTTCCGAGTTCCGTGATGCAAACGGTGAGATATCTGTTCAGATCGGTGACAAGATCAGAGTGCTGATGACCCGGCAAGATGGTAAAAAAGGATACGTGCTGTCAAAAAAGAAGGCCGATTATCTGTCGGTTTGGGACAAAATAGGTGATGCAGGGCAAGAGGGGGGGATTATAGAAGGGATCATTACCGCCAAGGTTAACGGCGGGTTTACCGTTGATATTGGTATTCAGGCTTTCCTTCCGGCTTCGCAGGTTGATATTCGCCCCTCGTCCGACACGGATAGCTACATCGGGCTCAAAGGCCGTTTCAAAGTCATAAAAATCAACCAGCGTCGAGACAATATCGTGTTATCTCGCCGGGCAGTACTTGAAGACGAGCGGGCATCGGTAAGGGATGTTACGCTCTCCACGCTTGAGGAAGGTCAGATTGTAGAAGGGACGATAAAAAACGTAACTGATTATGGCGCTTTTGTGGATCTGGGAGGTGTAGACGGTCTTCTCCATGTTTCCGATCTTTCCTGGGGCAGGGTTGGCAAGCCGTCCGATGTGCTGAAGCCCGGCCAGCAGGTGTCAGCCAAAATTCTGAAATTCGATCGCACCAAGGGTAAGATATCGCTCGGGATCAAGCAAACTCTGCCGGATCCATGGCTGGAAGTGCCCGCCAAATTTCCAATAGGGGATCGTGTGAGCGGCCGGGTTGTCAGCCTGATGGAGTATGGCGCCTTTGTTGAGCTGGAGGCAGGTGTGGAAGGTTTGATTCATGTCTCCGAAATGTCCTGGACTAAACGTGTTCGCAGGGCCGCCGATATTCTGAATGTCGGCGATCAGGTTGAGACTATTGTCCTCGGAATAGATATGGGGAACCGCAAGATATCTCTGGGTCTCAAACAGGTCTCTGAAAATCCGTGGGCGACGATCGCGGAAAAATATCCGGCCGGCACCAAGATTGAGGGACAGATAAAAAATATGACCGATTTTGGTATGTTTATCGGGATTGAAGACGGAATTGATGGTCTTGTACATGTCTCCGACATGTCATGGACCAAGCGTATCAAACACCCTGGGGATGTTTTCGAAAAGGGGCAGCTGGTTCATGCGGTAGTTCTTAAGGTTGATATCGAGAACGAGCGGCTCTCTTTGGGTATCAAGCAACTTGAGCCGGATCCATGGAGCCTGGCCCCTGAAAAATATCGTACCGGCTCAATTGTGACCGGTAAGGTTACATCGCTGACGGATTTTGGTGTATTCGTCGAGCTGGAGGAGGGGATTGAAGGGCTGATCCATGTTTCAGAGCTTTCCCGTGAAAAGGTTGCCTCTGCAAAGGAATTTGCAGCGATTGGTGATCTTCTTGAAGCTGCTGTCTTAAGTTGTGATTCAAAAGAGCGCAGGATTTCACTTTCTATCAAATCAAAGAGCATTGCTGCCGAAAAGGCCGAGTTTGCCCAGTACATGGGCTCGCAGGGCGAGGCGACTTCAAACTTTGGCGATTTGTTAAAACAGGAAATGAACAATAGATCCAATAATTAATTGAACCGGGCAGGAGAGCGTAATGACCAAGAGCGAGTTGATTGAAAAAATTGTGCAGACGCACGGCATGCTGAACATGAAGGTTTCTGAAATCGTGGTTAATACTGTATTTGACTCAATTGAAGAGGCGCTCAAATCCGGTGACAAGGTTGAAATCCGCGGATTTGGAAGTTTTACCATAAGGGAACGCCCCGGTCGCGAAGCACGCAATCCGAAGAGTGGCGAGGTCGTCCGTATTCCTTCAAAGAAGGCCCCTTTCTTCAAGACCGGTAAAGAGCTCAAGGAGCGGGTCAACTGCTGATAGTTTGATCATCCTGCACGAATGCCCGAATGGTGGAACTGGTAGACACAAGGGACTTAAAATCCCTCGGCTGCGAAGCTGTGCCGGTTCGATTCCGGCTTCGGGCACCAGTAAAAACAAGGCCTTATGAGTTTATCTCATATGGCCTTTGCTGTTGGAATAAATAAATCCTTGTTTCTCTCCACAAATATTTATCGGATGTAATTCAGTTTGCACGTATTTTGAGAGGCTAACTCGGCAAGCAGACAATAAAGCCGCCCCGATCCGGGGCGGCTTTCCTAATTCAGGATACGGCGCATGATTTTTTCTTCTGGTAATATTTATTGTTATTTACAGCGCCATCGGCTTTCCTGGCCGCAAGCGGGCCGGAGAGGTGCGTTACCGTGGCGGCCTGACCCGCATATGCCGCGATTGAAAGAAGCAGCAGGGCGCAGGCAAGCAGGCTAATTGCAGTAGTTTTTCTTGGGTTTGGCATCTTTTTTATCTCCGGACGCTTGTTGT
>JAQTRC010000099.1 GCA_028712665.1 Desulfuromonadaceae bacterium | reverse complement strand
ACTGCAGAAAGCCCGATGGGTACTACCCCTACGTAAGGCAGTGCCCTGACGGATGGATGAAAGTTGTTCCAACTCCCCCTTCTCAAAATAAGGATAAGTAGAGATGCTCAGAAAAACCTTGAAATACTTTGTTCCATTTTCTTTCCTTCTGTTGCCCGCTTGCGCAACCTTACCGATAGGCCCAAGCGTCATGGTAGCGCCGGCGGTTGGAAAACCTTTTGAACTCTTCAAGCAGGAAGACGCATCCTGCAGGCGTTGGGCGGAGCAACAGATGGGCCTCTCCCCACAAGACGCAATTGATAAAAACAGCGCAACCGGAGCAATTACAGGTACGGCAATAGGCGCCGGGCTTGGGGCGCTGTTAGGTTCGGCGTCGGGTCATGCCGGGCCTGGGGCGTTAGTCGGAGCCGCAGGCGGTATGCTTATGGGTGCGGCATCAGGGGCGGATTCAGGCAGGGTATATGGCCGGAAGTCGCAACGGCGCTATGATATTGCTTATCTGCAATGCATGTATTCTTACGACAACCGACCCCCTGAAAGTAGTAGAATAAGACGCAGCTATAGAACTCATACTACATTCCCCCCCCCCTCCTGGTATCGAGATACCATCTAATGGGTCAATTCCTCCGCCTCCACCGGGGGCCAGACCTCAGACACCCCCGGAATTGATGGAGAGACAGTAAAGGGGGATGTAATAGCAGTCAAAACTGTTCACAGCATCAGTGAAGAACGATCTTACAAGCTTGCCGGTTTTCTTCTGAATATATAGACCGCAGGGTCCAGCTCCGGCGGCAGAACCATGCGGCTTAACTGTTTCTCTTCTTCGAAGGAAAAAGCGGATTGGAGCATATACTCATCCCAGTTCCCGGTGGCAAAACGATGGCGGCTGGCGATAACAATGTAGAGATGCACACTCTTTGTTCTAAATACCTGCTGCTCAAAAGTGTTGCCGGCCGGCGGCCAGGAGCAAAGCACCACTTCGGGGGCGTACTCGCGTAAGGCATCCCCAGCATCCCTCTTGACAACGAATTCGGGATATTTGACCGCGTATTTCCAGCTGTAATCATCCGTTGCCGTGATTTTGACGCCTCTGCCGGTCAGAAATCTGGTCAATGTACCATCTCCAGAGGCGATTTCCAGACAGTTTCGCGCCGCAATCAGTCCAACTAGTTGATCAACAAGCTGCCGCGAATAGAAACAATAAATCCCCTCAGGCTGGACAAGCGGCATGAGCAATCTTCTCTGCGGCAACAGTGACCAGATCAGGCGGAACAAGAACAGAGACACTGGCTTGCGTTCCAACCCATCGTTAAACAGCAGTTTTTGGGCAATATAACCATTGAAGAGATTAAACCGGACTTTGCCTTTTTCGATGCCGGTCGCCTCGGAAACACAATGCTGCCTGATCGCAAGATGAGTCATGCGATTTCGAACAAGTTGCAACAGCGTGGTCTCCAATATTTTTTTATCCCCACGGCTCTTCTGAAGTTTTTTGGCAATCATCCCCGATTCTAAGGTTGAGCGTTTCAGGTAAGCCTGCAGTTCGGCAACCCCCCCACCGGCGACAATTCCGGCAATCTCCCTTTGAACGATATCCCACACTTCCGGATACGCTCTGCAAAGTTCATCGAGGGTTGGCATGGTTTGCAGCCATTCCATTTTATTTTCGGGAGTTGACTTTTTCAAATGAGCTCCTTTACCCGTATGAGCAAGAGACCGTCCCTCAATACATGTTTCTGCTTCGAATGCATCGAATGACATATCCTGTCATGCCGGTATGCTATGCTTCAGATATCAAAAATCGGGGGGCATGACATGGAAGCGGTGACAATAGCCGGGGTGGCTGTAGTGGTGGTCGGGGGATTCTACTGGGCTGTCGATTTTCTGAACGATTTTGGGGTCCACGTTAAAATACCGCACTCTGAAAAAAAGATGCCGTCATTTCCCCGACGGTCTCTCCTCCCGGCGCAGAGACGGGTCAAGAAGATGCCGAGGATGCACGTTTGATAACGCTTTCAGCAGACTGTTTTTTACATGAGGGATGTCTGCCTGCAGATCTTTCAGCAGTCGCTTCATTCGCTTGCGTTGCAGGTCGGCTCTTCCGCAAACCGGACAGCAGCAACAGACCACAGGCAATTCAGCCTGCTGCGAGAAGCTGATGATATTCTCCTCTGAAACATACACCAGAGGTCTGATAACGGTTGTTACCCCGTTGTCAGCAAGCATCGAAGCCGCCATTGATTTCAGGGAGCCGACAAAGAACTGGTTAAGCAGCAGGGTTTCGATAAAATCATCCTGATGATGCCCAAGAGCCAGCTTGTTGCATCCCAATGTCCTGGCTGTCTCATAGAGGGAGCCTCGTTTCAGGCGGGCGCATATTGAACAGTACGAAGAACCGGGTCTCCGTTTTTCCTTGATGATCGAGTAGTGTTCAGTCGGAACCATCCGATAGGCAAAACCGTTATCATGCAGAAAACCTTCGATAACATCCGTTCTGTAACCGGGATAGCCGGAATCTATATTGACCGCTACCAGATCGAATGAGACAGGGGCCCTGCTTCGCAATTCCTCCAGCAACAGAAGCATGGTGTACGAATCCTTACCTCCGGATACCGCTACAGCGATGCGGTCTCCATTCTCAATCAAACTGAAATCGGCGATTGCCCGGCCGGTCTGGTGACGGAGTTTCCTGAAAAGTGGGCCGGCTTTCAATTCAGAGAACCGGTTCTGCATGTCGGAGCCGTTCACAAATCTTGCATTCTATTTATGAAACTGCTTACCAATGGCGCGAAGGTCTGATGCTCCAGAAGGAAGGAGTCATGGCCGTAGGCTGAGGTTATCAGGTGGTATTCGACCGGTTTTCCCAGCTCTTTTAGACAGTTAGCCATCTCTTCCGTCTGATAGGCGGGGTAGAGCCAATCCGAAGTAAATGCATAGAACTGGATCGGCGCCTGAACCTGACTGAAAGCCTCTGCCAGAGACTCATACCCCCAGGCTGCATCGTAGAGGTCCAGAGACTTGGCCAGATAGAGGAACGAGTTGGCATCGAAACGATCAACAAAATTGTAGCCGTTGTAGTTAAGATAGCGCTCAACCTCGAACTGGCCGAAAAAATCAAACTGGCCGTCCTTGGATGTGAATCGTCGGCCAAACTTGGCGTTCATCGATTCATCAGACAAAAATGTGATATGTCCTATCCCCCTGGCAAGCGCCAATCCGTCCTTGGGGTTATGTTTGTATTCTCCCTTGCGCCAGGTGGGATCGTTGAAGATCGCCCAACGGGCAACAGCGTTCAGCGAGATGGCTTGAGGCGAAGGGCGCGGCGTGGCGGCCAGCACAATGGCTGAGGCGATACTGCCCGGATACTGGGTTGCCCACTCAAGTGCCTGCATTCCTCCCATGCTCCCCCCCATGACTGTAAGCAGCCTGTCAATTTTCAGGGCATCGATCAGGAGTTTCTGGGCGCGTACCATGTCGCGAACCGTGATAACCGGAAACGACAGGTTGTAACGTTTGCCGGTTTTGGGATTGATCGAGGTCGGGCCGGTGGAGCCGTAGCATGAGCCGATAACATTTGAGCAGATCACAAAATAGCGATCAGTATCCAACAGCCGTCCTGGGCCGACTATGGCATCCCACCACCCAGTTTTGGATTCTTCTTCGTTCCGTTTTCCCGCAAGATGAGCATCGCCGGTCCACGCATGTTCAACAAGCACGGCGTTGCTACAACTGTCGTTCAAGGTTCCGTAAGTTTCGTAAACGAGAGTAACGGGGGCAAGAATGCGCCCGCTGTCAAGACGAATGCCGGATTCAAAGGTTATGGATTGTTCCTTTACAATGCCGACGGACATGAAAAACCCCTTCACATTGAATGAGAAGGGGCTGGAATTTACACAGCGCACCCCTCATCTTTGCCTTTCGGCAGGAATTAGCACCTGACGCCGTATGGCCGGTTGCTGTGGTTTCGCAGGGCCTTTCCCTCCACCACTCTCGATAAGCAGGTTTTGTAGCTGAGAAGATACCCAATAATCGGCATGCTTGTCAACCGATTATACAAAAAGGCCCTCAAGCAAAACGTTATGAGAATCAATAGGGTCTAAAGAGATCGAGCAGGAGAAAAGCGAGCTGCTCAATTAGGCACGTTGTGCATTTGAGCGGGGAGCAACGTCGTAGAGCGGTCCCGCAGAGTTTCGCGGGCAGGTCAAAATGAAATATGTGGAAAAGGGCACCTTCATCTGATATAAACGGCACAGTGAAATCCGGCGTAGTGAGGAGGCCCCATGAGAAGGATGCTCGTAGCAGTTCTGCTGATTTCCGGCATTATGTCCGGCTGCGCCCATAATCATTTCAACGTTCCAACAGACAACTTTGCAGAAAAGACCAAGGTTCTGGGTGTAGTTCCTATCATCATGGATGCGGATTCTGATATCAGGCATCCCGGGAAGGAACAGTTGATACAGATCGTAACAGAGATGAACCGCAAATACGAGCAACAGTTTGTCCGTAAGGTAAAGGCGTCGGGAAACTTTTATACTGTGGCGCTTATGGATGGCGATCCTCAAAGAATTTTCGAAAATCTGCTTTATCGCAGAGAGAAACGTGATGACGCCACTATTCAGTACAATAAGTATTTCTTTAAAAATGAGGAGTTACGGGACTATATAAAGAAAAACAACCTTGATGCGGTCATGCTGATTGTAGTCAGCGGTTTGACAAAAACCGACAAGGTTTATTCAAGCAATCTCTTTGCCTCAATGACAAGCGACTACAATTTTCTGATAATGACCGCCCAGATACTTGATTCCAATAGCACCATACTTTGGGAATATCCCAATTTCCGTAGCCGAATCCTAACCTTTTATCCGATGATCAATTTGCAGTATCCAGATTTCAATGAAGCCGAGGCCAACTTGTCGAGCAGGACAAACTTGAAATTCAAGACATTGGATGGTATCCAGCGGACGCTTGATCAAAAACGGAAGGATCTTCTGCTGCGCGAAACCCAGGAGAGTGACGTTTACGGCAAACAGTTCGATGAAATTCTGGAGCTGCTGAAATACGATTCCGACACCCGCAAAAAGAGTTCCGAACCGGCCACCGGGAAGCCCCGCACGCCCGGCATGCAACCACAAGTTGCAGAAGATGCCGCTGCAGGCGGGGCGAAACAGGAAGTCGCCCCAAAGTTCGGGCCGTCCAATTCCACCATTCAACCCGTTGAAACGCTCAGGACTCCTGCTGTTGGAATCACGAAACAGCCCGATGACGTTATCGTCCCAGCTACCGGGAGTACGCTGTGAGCGGAGTAGCTGATAACTGAAAGGCTACAGACTTTGTAATCAATCCTGGAGGATCAATGAAAAAACTAGTAATCATGTGCGCTGCAATGCTTGCCCTGATTGTTGCCATACCAGCATTTGCGGGCCAGCTTAAAGTTTTTGTAGCCGACATGAATGTTGTAGGTGTTGCCAACAAAGATGAAATGAAGGCGACTATGCAGACTCTCCTGGCTTCCCGCCTGAACAGCGATCAGATCGTGTCTGTGGCAAGTGCCGCAGAGGCGGATGTCCTTGTGACCGGCACATATGTGTCAATTGGCAAGGTTTTCAGCGTTGATGCTCTGGCAAGGACTACCGCCGGTAAGTCCTTGACCCGCGCCTTTGTACAGGGGAATAATCAAGACGAGTTGATCCCGTCAATCGGCAAGCTTGCTGACAAGCTTTCGGCCGAGCTTTCCAGACAGTTCGCAGCGAACCAGATAGCAACTCAGCCCGCCTTTGCTCCCGTGCAGCCTCCATCCTCTAAAAACAAGGATATTATCAGAACCGAGCAGGTTAGCCGTGTTGAGACGTCTGAATTTATAAAACCCCACGACTACGAGCGGGGAAGCAGCGGTGGCTGGATCAGTAAACGGCTTACCGGCGCCGCCAACCTGATAGCAGTGGGCAAAACGCTCCCCGACGGCAGCCGTGAAGTTTTTCTGGGAGAGGACCAGCGAATTTCATATTTCCGCCAATCCGTTGATATGAAGCTGATAAACGAAATTGAGATAGGGGGCTCCGCGAAGATTGTGTCGATTGATACCATCGAAGCCGGAAACGGTCTCGAACTCTATGTCAGTGTTGTGCGTAACGATAATCTGGCTTCGCAAGTCTGGCAGGTTCAGGGGGACAAGCTTGTCAAACTGGCCGAGAACATCCCATATTTCTTCAGAACTCTCACTCTCCCCGGATCGGCAATAAAACTCTATGCGCAGGGGATGGGGCGTGACAGCGACTTCTTCGGAGATGTTTTCGAAGCATCTCGTACCGGGAGCGCGATATCCCTCAATAACCCGATAAAAATGCCACGATTTGGAAACATATACAACTTCAACAAGTTCCGTGATAATGCCGGGGATTTATTCTCTGTCGTAATTAATCCGGATAACTATCTGATTGTCTATGACAAACAGCAAAAAGAGCTGTGGCGAAGCAACGATAAATTTGGCGGATCAGAACTATACTTTCAGAAAGAGGATCTGGACAATGTCCGTGTAACCGGCGACAAATACCGCTGGATTTACATGAATCAACGCATCCGGGTTACATCAAAGAACGAAGTCCTGACAGGTAAGAACGACGGTTTTTGGGTACTTGGCAATGCGCGTTCCTACAAGAAGGGTGCTGTCCATTGTCTGGTCTGGAATGGTTCCAGTCTGGAAGAGAAGTGGCGTACCCGTGATACGCAGAACTATATGCCGGATTATTATTTCGACGAAGGGCGCAACGAACTTATGATCCTCCAGACCGTTCAGCGACCTGGGATTTTTGATCGGGGAGCATCTTCTTTGGCGATCAAGAAGGTTGAATGACGTTTTTCTCACGTGACATTTCCCTGCCCCGCGGTGTCAGCGACTTTCTTCCAGACGCGGCTGCGAAAATAGGGTATATCGAGAGCCGTTTACGCCGGGTATTTGAACTCTGGGGGTTCAGGCGCATTATCCCCCCCAAGCTTGAGTACGAGGATGTTCTGTCTATCGGTATGGGTGAGGAGCTGAAGGGGAAGACTTACCGCTTTGATGACCGGCAGACCGGGCGACTCCTGGCTTTTCCGCCGGATATAACTCCGCAGATCGCGCGAATCGTGGCAACCCGCTTGGCGGACTGGCCCCTGCCGCACCGCATCTATTACAGCGGCCGGGTTCTGCGGCAGACCGAAATGCAGACGGGGCGTAGCCGTGAGACATTTCAGTCCGGAGTTGAGTTGATCGGGCTTGATTCTCCTGAGGCGGACGCCGAGATGGTTGTCATGGCGATTGAGGCGATGCAGGGGCTCGGTCTTGAGAAATTCAAGATCGATCTGGGTCAGGTTGAATTTTGTCAGGGTGTCTTGCAGGCTTCCGGTCTTGCCGGATCGGCACTGCTGAATCTCCGTGAGGCGGTTTCGCGCAAGGATACTTCCGCCGTGGCTGCGGTACTTAAAGAAAACAGAGTATTGCCGGAATCTGCTCGGGAGATAAGCGCTCTGCCTCGTCTGTTCGGTGGGCGAGAGGTCTTGGATGAAGCAGGAATAGTTGCGGTGAACCCACGTTCCCTTGCAGCTCTGAGAAATCTGAGGCAGGTTCTGCAAATTCTTGATATTCATGGCGTCGGCAATTATCTGACAATTGATCTGGGTGAAACAAGAGGACTGGATTACCACACAGGCATAACATTTGAGGGTTTTGTTGCCGGATTTGGCGAACCTGTTTGCAGCGGAGGGCGTTACGATAACCTTACGGCGCGGTACGGGTTCGATGCGCCGGCTACAGGCTTCACTTTTAATGTTTTAAATCTGCTCCAGACCCTTGAGCACAGACCTGAGCTGGAAGCCAGCACTGCGCGTGATTTCCTGCTTTTCAACACACGGGATGACCGGCGTGAAGTGCTTGAGATCGCCGCACTTCTAAGAGCTCATGGATACAGCACGGCCCGTGATATTATCCGGCGTGATTATGACAAATCGCTGGAGTATGCCAGGCGCATGAACATCCGCTGCATGCTTGTTATCGGCGAAGAAAACCGGCCCTACCAGGCCGTACGCGTGTGTGACGGAATTTCCGTACCGCTTGACAAGAATATGATTTCAGAACCAGGACTTATTAAATTCATCGAAGAAAGCCGGGGAGACAAGCTGACATGGCAAACGTAGTCGTAGTGGGAGCCCAGTGGGGCGATGAGGGGAAGGGGAAAGTAGTCGATATCTACACCGAACATGCCGACGATATTGTGCGTTATCAGGGAGGCAACAACGCCGGCCACACACTGGTAGTAGGCAACGAAAAGATAGTGTTGCACTTGATTCCATCAGGGATTTTACATGAAGGCAAGCGCTGCATTATAGGCAACGGTGTCGTACTCGATCCGGAGGTTTTCATCAAAGAGATAACAAAGCTGAAGGAATCCGGTCGTATCAAGGATGACTCCTGTTTGTTGCTCTCCGAATCACTGCATATCATCATGCCCTATCACAAACGGATCGATATCGCGCGGGAAGCAATGAGCGGCGACAGGAAGATCGGCACGACCGGTCGCGGTATCGGCCCTTGCTATGAGGATAAAATCGGGCGTCGCGGAATACGACTTATGGATTTGATTGATCCGGACACGTTTGCCCGCAAGCTCAAGGAATTTCTTGTTGAGAAAAATTTTATACTCGAAAAATTTCTTGGAGAGGCTCCCTCTGATTTTGACGAAATATTCGCAGAATACCAGGGCTATGCCGACACATTGCGAACATATGTGGCCGACACGGCGCTAATTCTGAACAAAGATCTGAAAGAAGGGAAGAATGCACTCTTTGAAGGGGCTCAAGGGACGCTGCTGGATGTTGACCATGGTACCTACCCTTTTGTCACATCCTCTTCTACCTGTGCCGGCGGGGCATGTACAGGCGCGGGGGTCAGCCCGCGAGAAATTCACGAAATCATTGGAATATCCAAGGCGTATGTCACCCGGGTCGGGAGCGGCCCCTTTCCGACAGAACTGCTGGACGAGGTCGGCGAGCAGCTGCGCCGGACCGGTGCTGAATTCGGCGCTACCACAGGGCGTCCCCGTCGCTGCGGCTGGTTCGATGCCATGGTCATCCGCTTTGCAGTACGCGTTAACGGCCTGACCGGAATCGCACTCACCAAGCTTGACGTTCTGTCTGACTTCGACACAATAAAGGTATGCACCGGGTATACGTTCGAAGGGAAGGCGGTTGAGACTCTGCCGGCATCTCTGGAACTCTTTGAGAAGTGTCGGCCGGTCTACGAGGAATTACCTGGTTGGAAAAAAGATATCACCGGAGTCCGCAGCTTCGAAGAGTTGCCGTCTGCGGCCCAATCGTATGTTCGCCGTCTGCAGGAATTGGCCGGTTGCCAGATAGTGTTGGTATCGGTTGGTCCGCGCCGCGACCAGACTATTTTACTCCGGAACCCGTTCGCCCAGATGTAAAAGTTTATTATTGAGCCTCTTGCAAAACTCCAAAAAATCCCCTCCCCCCTAGCGGGGGAGGGTTAGGGTGGGGGGGAGGTAGCCATGAAATCAGCATGTTGCTGCTTCACCCACCCCCTAACCCCCTCCCGTCGAGGGAGGGGGAAGGACTTTTGCAAGAGGCTCTATTGAATTAGAATTCGATATTCGGACGAATGACTGCCGTCACATTCTGGAAGTCCCTATCCCTGAGCGCCCCGGTGTACTTGTCCGGATCCTCCCAAATAACCCCTACGTCCATCCTGAGTGCAACACCCCATCTTTTTATGGGAAACTTCTTCCCGATTACATATTCCTGACGAAGGAAACGTCCGTTCCTGGCTGAAAAATCCCATCTGAAATCGATTGAGCTGTTTTTCATAAAACTGAGAAAATCTGCATTAAAATCCAGGCTACTGCGACGGAGTCCGAAATAAACCGTGTTGGTAATATTCGGGTTATCGTGCAACTTTGACCCCAGGCGGAAACTCCAGGAAAGCTTATCTTCCTTGAAGAGACGCTCTCCTTTCATCTTCCATTCGATCTCTACATTGTTGTCCGGGATCAGCACATTGCGTTTAATATGCTGGTTCGAGTAGCTGATCATGTATCCCATATAACCCTTGTTGGAACTGATTTTTTCCTGACCCGGCCTTACAAAACTGACCATATCACCCAGAAAGATCGATAGGGCGTACGGCTCCTGAAAACCGGCCGTTACAGCTTCGAGCAGATTGAGATCGCCGCTCCCCAAGTTGAAGCCCCGATAAAAATCGCGCTGGTACTCCTTAAGGGCAACACCTAACAGCGGCATCGGGAATACAGCTGCTTCAACCAGCATATAGCGAGGAACCAAGGAATCGAAAAAAAGCTTTTTGTACACCTCGAACTCATTAGTTCCCGTTATCTCTGGAATAGGGGTATCGGTCAGCGGGAAATGGAGAGATATTTCGCTGTAGTATGGGTCCAGCTCCCATACGAATTCCATCCCGGCGTTATTCTTTTGGGGAAGAGGAGCCGGTGGCGTTCCTGCTTGTACAGCGGACTCTGTCAAAACTGGAGCAGCCACCGGAACCTTGCTACCGGAGTCCGGTCGGTTTTCGGCAGCCATAGCCGGCAACAGTGATACAAGAAAAGAGATGCAAAAGAGTGCCGTTTGAAATATGCCGATTTTCATGCAACCCACCCCTAAGAGTTTTTCTGCGGTTTTATTCTCTTCTTGGCAGACAGTTTCTCAGCTGGTTCCGATTTTTCCGGAGTTCTCAAAAGGTCCAGAAACAAGCCGGTGCGATAGCCGGCATGGGCCGCCAGAGCAATAGAACGGTTTAGCCCCCTCTCGGCTTTAGCCGCTACGGCTGAAAGATTGCTGGTGGCCAGCTGGAGCTTGTCAGGCAAAAGAAAGTCCAGAACCGAGAGCCACTCTGCCAGGTCCTCAAAGCGCTCCTTGTTGAACCACTCCGTGCCGCTGCTTTCGTGGACCGCCATAAACTCACGGCTTGCTGAAGCTGAGAAAAATCCTGTCTCTGTTGCCGTGGCTTCAGTAAGTGCCAGCAGAGCAGAGAGAAGCTGAATTCTTTGCCGGGCTCCATCCCTGTCCAACATCCGCCTTAGGGTGCACTCAAGGCCGAACTGTTCCATAACGCCAGGTTTCATTCCGGAAATCAACACCCAGGTTAATAACAGTCTGCTGTTGTCTTTGAAGGAGAGAAGAGTGGATAACCTCGCATAAAAGGCTTTGGCGTCCCTGGAAACCGGTTTCATTTTCAACAGCGCTGCAAGCCGCTTAAGCCGCGATTCAATGATTTTGACCTGTATATCCAGCTTATGTTCGTCCGCGGTATCGTCCGACAGCCTCTGCATTTTGACGTAAAAAACTCTTGCGGCTTTTGCCACGGCGGCATAATCGATCATGGAGAGCGGTTCTTCGACCTGCATCAGCTTGGTCGCCGTCAGGAAGCCCTCATTCAAGGCAGCGTATTTCATAAGCTTAAACTCATCTTCCAGGTTTTCGACACCCCTTCCGCCAAGTTCCGTACAGAGTCGTTTCCAGCCCCCTTCAACATCGTCATGGAATTCGCGAAAATCCACAAAAACATGAAACTGATACTCGCTCAAATCA
>JAQTRC010000098.1 GCA_028712665.1 Desulfuromonadaceae bacterium | reverse complement strand
GAGCCATCAGGAAATACACATCCCTGTTTTCCCCAAAAGGTACACTCGGTACCTGGAAGTACTGTCTGACACTGCATGCTTCTTCCTCCTGAATTTGTTCTTGAATGAAAGACGAGTGTAGCAATTCCCGCCGAGAAAAGTCAACGTAAAAATTGCCGCAGAAGCGGACCGTTCGATCAATCCGACAGCTGTTACAGTCGGCTGATTGCAATAAAATTTCTTAGAAGATCCATTCCGCACTCGGTCAGTATTGACTCCGGGTGGAACTGAACCCCCCAGACCGGTAGCTCTTTGTGACGAATCCCCATGATCTCGCCGTTATCAACAGATGCGGTTACTTCCAGGCAATTGGGGAGGGTAGGGAGGTCTATGACCAGAGAGTGATAGCGGGTAGCCAGAAAAGGATTTGGAAGGCCGGCAAACAGCTCTTTTCCATTATGGTGGACAGGTGAGGTTTTGCCATGCATCAGCGATACGCTTCTTACGATGTTGCCGCCAAAGGCCGCACCGATTGACTGGTGACCAAGACAGACGCCCAGAATCGGGATTCTCCCCGCGAACTGTCTAATGACAGAAACCGAAATACCCGCCTCATCCGGTGAACAGGGACCGGGAGATATGACGAGCCTCTCCGGCTTCAAGGCATCTATCTCCTCAATAGATATCTTGTCGTTGCGGTGGACCTGAACATCTTCACCCAGCTGGCCGAAATATTGGACAATATTGAAGGTGAAGGAGTCATAGTTATCGATCATCAGAAGCATATAAAACCTAACCTATTGAAATTTAATGGTGTGAATTTGAAACATGCGCCTTGTTCCAGCATAAAACCCGCTTTATCTTTTTGATGCCCGGTTGCACAGTAAATGCTGTTGGCGCCGAATATAACCTTTTAATCCAATAAACTCAAGAGCTGCCGGTTGAGATTGAGCAGACTTTTTATTCTTTGGAAAGATCAGGGTGAACCGGATTATCGGGCAGCTCAAGTTAAAGTTACACCGCTTACAACAACTCTTCCGTCTTCTTCACAAAATCCTTCTTGATGCCATCTTGATGTCTTTCCGTGGCATTTTGACACCGATTTTATACATTCCTATCTATTCTGAAATCAAGGCAGGAGAACTTCAACCACTTTTATAGGTACAACCATGAAACTCTATACATTTGATACCGAAACCGGACTCTATCTCGGCCAGGATTTTGGAACTCAATCTGATGTGAACATCGACGATGGTGTAACAGACATTGCGCCACCAGAGTATGAGCAGGGACAAACGCCTGTCTATGATTTTGAACAGCAGCGATGGGCTCTTTTCAGCATTGATAAAGTAACATCGGTGATTCTTCAAAACAGATTGCAGGGACTAAAATGAATAATGAATCCGATGACAATCAAGGTTCAATCTTCAAAAAGGTCGCCCAGGCAATATTTGGCGCCCCCAAGTATCTGAAGGACCCTCAACTGTTTCACAAGTTGTCATTGATACCAATTCTGGCATGGGTTGGACTTGGATCGGATGGACTATCCTCGTCAGCCTATGGTCCAGAGGAGGCTTTTCGTGCCCTTGGCGAACATCGTTACCTTGCGCTTCTGTTGGCCATAGCCACAGCATTGACGGTTTTTATTATCTCCTACGCTTATTCCAGGATCATTGAGCACTTTCCACACGGTGGCGGCGGCTACATTGTGGCCAGCCACATTTTGGGTGAAAAAGCCGGAGTGGTTTCGGGCAGCGCTCTACTGGTAGATTATGTGATGACTATCACCATCTCCATCGCTTCTTGTTGCGATGCTCTCTTCAGTTACGTTCCTCAATCGTTTCATCATTACAAGATTCCGGTTGCGTGCTTTCTGACTATTCTCCTGATCATACTCAATGTGCGTGGTGTCAAAGAATCAATAACCGTTCTTGCCCCAATATTCATGACCTTCATAGCTACACACCTTCTGATGCTGGTCTACGGTATTATGTCCCATGCCGACAAAATTGAACCTGTTCTGGCTTCGGTTGGCGGGGGAATCAGGCACGACCTTTCCACGATAGGCGTTTTCGGCATTATGATGCTTTTTTTACGTGCGTATTCTCTTGGGGGCGGCACTTATACAGGCATTGAGGCTGTTTCAAACGGGATGCAGATCATGCGCGAACCAAGAGTGCAGACCGGAAAACGCACCATGCTCTACATGGCATCATCTTTGGCCTTCACCGCCGGAACACTGCTGCTTTGCTATCTCCTGCTCGGAATAAGCCCGGCCGAAGGCAAGACCCTCAACTCCGTACTGGCTGACAATCTTTTTGGCAATTGGCCAATGGGAAAGTGGATTGCTCTTGTTACAATACTGTCTGAGGGGGCCCTGCTGCTGGTGGCGGCACAGGCGGGTTTTGTTGATGGCCCACGTGTCATGGCCAACATGGCGGTTGATTCATGGTTTCCTCATCGATTCGCGGCCTTGTCGGTTCGTCTTACCATGCGTAACGGAATTCTTCTTATGGGGTTGTCCTCCATTGCGCTTCTTTTTTATACACAAGGGTCAGTTTCAGCGTTGGTGGTTATGTACTCGATAAACGTTTTTGTAACTTTCTCCCTTTCCCAGTTGGGCATGTCCAAATTTTTCATAAAGCGAAGAGGGGAAGATCCTCTATGGTTTCGTCACCTGTTGGTTCACCTGGTGGGCCTGGTACTCTGCGTAACCATCCTGATTGTTACAACTGTTGAAAAATTTGCAGAGGGGGGGTGGATGACGCTTCTGATCACTTCAATAGTGATCTGGCTCTGCTATCTTATCAAAGGACATTACAGCAAAGTACGGCAAGGTATCGCCGATCTTGACAACACGTTGTTGGATTTTCCTATCAACCACGCCTACAATAGTGAAGCACTTAATCATAACGAACAGACCGCTATCCAGCTTGTTTCCGGATACAGCGGTTTCGGTGTGCACACGCTGCTCTCAATATTAACCACATTCCCCAAGACTTACAGAAATGTTATTTTTGTTTCAGTAGCTGTCGTCGATTCCGGTTCCTTCAAGGGAGCGGAGGAAGTTGAAGCATTGGAGGCGTCGGTTAAGGCTGGACTTGAAAAGTATGTTGAGTTGGCTCGTCGCCTTGGTTTTGCCGCAGATTACAGGATGGAGATTGCCACCGACGTTGTAGAGGGTGCGACAACTCTATGCAAAGTTATACATGAAGAATATCCCCGCTCAACGGTATTTACCGGGCAACTCACATTCCGCCTGGAAAAGTTCTACCACCGTATGCTCCACAACGAAACAGCTTTTGCCATTCAACGGCATCTGCAGTGGGACGGGCTCACGACTGTTATTCTGCCTATTAGGGTACGAACCTGATCGGCAATAGTTCAAGAGGCCAGTGCCATAATGTGAAAAAGTGCTTGCCGATGTGACATATTTGTTTAGACTGCATATATGACCATAAGATTATTTTCTGATGCAGTTACTGCGAAGAACCGGTGGCGGGTGGCGTCCAGCTATCTGACAGTCTTTGCACTGACACTGATAGCTACCCTGATTTGCGAAGCCATTCGGCCCTATGTATCCCCTGCCAACATGGTCATGGTTTATCTGGTGGCGGTTGTTCTGGCCTCCCTCAGGCTTGGGCTGAAACAGGCAATACTGACTGCCGCTTTGGGGGTTTTAGCGTTTGATTTTTTCTTTGTCCCCCCCCGTTTTACCTTCAGTGTCGCTGACAAGGAGTATCTCATCACATTCTTGGGGCTCTTTGGTGTTGGAGTAATTATCAGTACTCTGGTTGCCAAAGTCCAGGACCGTGCCGAGAAGTTAAGAGAACGTGAAGAGGAAACTACCAGCCTTTACTGCTTGAGTCGTGATCTGGCTGTAGCGTCAAATATGCAGGCAGTTGTTTCCGCCATTATAAAGAACCTAGAAGTTAGAATGGATGCGCAGGCAATACTGTTTTTAGCGGATTGTGAACATCTGTTTGTTGCTGGTGCCAGTGACGGACAATTTGCGGAAGCTGAAAATGAAAAAATAGCCCAATGGTCACTAAAAAGTCTTCGGCCGGCCGGTGTCGGCACCTCGACTTTCCCGTCGTCAGACATGCTTTTCATTCCTCTTCAGGTACTTGAAGCTCCAGTTGGTGTTCTAGGAATCAGATTCAACGCTGAGTCAAAAAATCGTTTTGAACAGATGCGAAGTCTGCTGGAAGCCTTTAGCACCCAGTCATCTTTGGCCCTTGAACGGGTACGCCTGTCTCAGCAGGCAGAACAGGCTCAAATCCTCCAAGCCAGGGAAAATCTGGAGCAGGCTCTGCTAAATTCAGTATCACACGATCTACGTACTCCACTGGTAACAATTACAGGAGTATTGGGTACGATCAGGGATAATGGGTATCA
Organism: Desulfuromonadaceae bacterium; assembly: GCA_028712665.1. GTDB lineage: Bacteria > Desulfobacterota > Desulfuromonadia > Geobacterales > Pseudopelobacteraceae > JACRCG01. The sequence continues at coordinate 7,392 of JAQTRC010000098.1, read as the reverse complement.
ACTTGATGATAAGGCCATACAGGGCTTGGTTGATACCGCCTGGGAAGAGGCGGGGCGGTTGAACCGTTTTGTCGGTAATCTGCTCGACATGACCAGGTTGGTGGCCGGTGAGCTTAAGCTGAAGCTTGAGCTATGTGATGTGCAAGATCTTGTTGGATGTGTTCTTGCCGCAGTTGAACAGCGTCTTGGCACAAGAGTAGTGGATGTACAGATCCCGCCTGACCTGTTACTCGCCAGAATGGATATTGTCCTGATGACTCAAGTACTGATCAATCTAATTGATAATGCTGTGAAATACTCTCCGCCTGAAAGTCTCATCGCTTTAGCTCTCCACTCCGATGGGAAACAGTTGTCAATTGAGGTAGCCGACCAAGGTCCCGGTATTCCTGCGGATGATCTTACGCACATCTTCGATAAGTTCTACCGTATATCCGTTCCGGAGGGAGTCAGTGGCACCGGCTTGGGACTTTCCATTTGCAAGGGTATTGTCGAGGCACATGGTGGCAGAATAAAAGCTGAGAACAGAATCGGCGGCGGACTGAAGATGATAGTTAATCTTCCGCACAAAGGGGAACAGGATGCCTAAAGAGGATAATCTTCCACGCATTCTCATCGTTGACGATGAAGTATCGATCCAACGTTTTTTGCATACCACTCTGGATACAGGTGAGTTTTCCCTGCATCAGGCAGAGAACGGCCATGCAGCACTGGCTGCTGCGGTGGCGACACATCCTGACATCATCCTGCTTGATCTCGGTTTGCCGGACATGGATGGTGTCGATGTAATTAAACGGATAAGAGAATGGTCGCAAGTTCCAATTATAGTCCTTTCGATCAGGGATCGTGAGGGGGACAAAGTGAAAGCGATAGATGCCGGGGCCGATGATTACCTGAGCAAACCATTCGGTGTGGCAGAATTAAAAGCCCGAATCAGGGGTGTATTGAGACGTGCCGTGCAACTGGCGCCTGAACCCGTTTACAGGGTTGATGAACTGGAGGTCGATCTTCCTCGGCGGCGGGTTATTGTGCGAGGCGTAGAGGTTCTGCTTACTCCCACGGAATATGATCTGTTGCGCCTGCTGGTCACTCATGCCGGCAAGGTGTTGACACATAGCCAGATTCTTAAACAGATCTGGGGAGTGGGTTATCTCGAACAGCCGCATGTTCTAAGGGTCAATATTAGCAACCTGCGCCGAAAAATTGAGATCGACGCCTCACGCCCGCATTACATCACTACCGAGCTGGGGGTCGGGTATCGAATGAAGTCCTGTGACGATATGTAAAACAGGCGGGGATACAGGCTATAAGAACACAGGAATAGTGCAAATATATTTGTTATCGATTATCAAAAAGCATTTACGCGATACCTTTCTCTGCGATTTCAACCGCCCGAATGACAGCCATCCCTTTGTTGACAGTTTCCTGCCATTCGGTAGTTGGATCAGAATCAGCAACGATTCCGGCTCCGACCTGGAGATGCACCTTGCCATCCTTTATCGTCAGGGTCCGTATTGCGATTGCCAGATCCATGTTGCCGGAAAATGAAAAATAACCGACGGCGCCGCCATAGATCTCGCGGCGAACCGGCTCCAGCTCGTCAATGATCTGCATGGCTCTGATTTTTGGAGCTCCTGACAGTGTCCCGGCCGGGAACGTGGCCCGAACCAGATCAAAGGCGTCGTACCCTTCGTTCAACTCTCCCTGGACGTTTGACACAATATGCATCACGTGTGAATATCGCTCGATGACCATCAGCTCCGTGACATTAACCGAGCCGGTGGTGCAAACCCGCCCCAGGTCGTTTCTTCCCAGGTCCACCAGCATAACATGCTCCGCACACTCCTTCGGATCAGCAAGGAGTTCTTCTGCAAGCAAGGCGTCCGCCTCTGGAGTGGTGCCGCGGGGGCGGGTGCCGGCGATGGGACGCAACGCCACGTGCGAGCCCTCCTTGCGAACCATGACTTCGGGTGATGCGCCGGCAATTACAGTCTCTTCGAGCCGCAGAAAAAACATATATGGCGACGGGTTGAGGGTCCGCAGAACCCTGTAAATATCAAGCGGATCTGCCGAAAGCTCGCCGCTGAAACGGTGGGAGAGTACCACCTGGATGATGTCGCCTGACCGTACATACTCTTTTGCTTTTTCAACAGAATCTTCGAAGGTTTCGCGGCTGATATTTGATCTGAATTCAACCGATTTTCCGGAACTGGAGATTTGCTGTTGGGGAAGCGGTGATCTCAGCCTGTCAATGATTGCGACAATTTTTTCCGTTGCCCTTTTGTAAGCCTCTTCAGGAGATGTCTCCTCAAGTATATGGGCATTTGAAACCACCTTGATCTTCTGGCGCATGTTGTCAAATATCACGATGGTGTCGGTAATAAGGAAATATGAGTCATAAGTATCCAGAAGCGCCGGTTTTCCGGTTGGCAAGTTCTCGAAATGGCGAACCATGTCATAGCCCAGATATCCGACGGCTCCGCCAAAAAACCTGGGAAGTCCGTCCACTTCGACCGGCGAAAATTGCGCCAGGAGTTCGCGTATGCATGTAAGTGGATTAATAGCTTCCTGCCGGGTCGTTACACCATTATTGATAATCTCTACGATGTTGCCCTTTGAGCGGATGATAACGGATGGAGCCGATCCAAGAAAGCTGTAACGCCCCCACTTCTCGCCCCCTTCGATACTCTCCAGCAGGTAGGAAAATTTCCCGTCATCAAGCTTTTTGAAAGCTGAGACCGGCGTGTCCATGTCGGCCATGATTTCCCGGTATACCGGAATAAGGTTGCCTTTGCTTATTAAATTACGGAATTGATCTGGGCTGGGAAAAAACATGGCTACTCCGTAAAACCAAATTATCTGCTGAAAAAAACTAGCACAGGCTTTAGTAAGTTACAAATAATTTTCTGATTATGCAGTATGCCAAATTAATTTGGCTGATCTGACCATCTTGTCTGTCCGGGATGGGAAGATCGAATTCGTTTTTGTGAGGTCCAAATAAGGAAGGTGCTTTATTTTACAAAAAATCATGCTATGATTGTAAAATTACATAATGAGAGGCTGATTGACATGCAACAGAACAAAAAAATCCTGCTTGAGAGTGATACAAACGAACTTGAAATTGTTGAGTTCAGAATCGACGAAATGGACTGGCATGGCAATGTTGTGCCATGTTTCTACGGTGTCAATGTAGCCAAGGTTCGGGAGATAATCAGGCTGCCGCAGATGTCGCGAATAGTCAATGCCAAGCCGGGTGTTGAGGGGATGATCAAACTGCGCGACAAGGTCATCACCATTATCAATCTGGCCACGGTTCTAAACAAGGATACCGGCAGCCTGGTTGCAGACCGGGTTGTGGTACTGGAATTCAATAACCTGATGGTTGGCGTGCTGGTTCATTCGGTCTCCCGCATCTACCGGATTTCATGGAAAAATGTCGAACCTCCGGCCAAGTCGGTTCACAGTGACCAGGTTACAGGTCTGGTCAAGATGGACGACAGAATTATTCTTGTACTGGATTTTGAGAAGATTGTGGCAGAGCTCTGTTCTGAAAGTGCCCTGAAACCGTTGGATGAAATTATGATGATACGCGCTGAAGCCCATCCAGAGCGGGCCGTGAGGACGGTTCTGGTTGCGGATGATTCAATATTCATACGCAAAACCCTCTGCGGCAGTCTTCGGTCGGCCGGCTATACGGTCCTTGAAGCTGAAAATGGCGCCGTGGCCTGGGATATCATTCAGCAGACCATACAAAAAGCCGCTCAGGATGGCTCCGATTTCAAAAAATACATCCAAATGTTGATTACCGACGTTGAAATGCCTCAGATGGACGGACTGCATCTTACCTCGTTGGTGCGTAAGGAAGATTCGCTGAAGGATCTGCCCGTTGCAATTTTTTCTTCACTTGCCTCTGAAGACAACAAACGAAAATGGATCGGGCTTGGCGCCAACTGCATCCTGACCAAGCCGGATTTGCCCAGACTGGTAGATGTGGTTGACGAGCTGACGGCGTGATTCAGACTTGACAAGAGTGGAGACTTTGTGATTAAGTGCCAAACCATGAAAACAAACCGCTTCTATATCGCTTACCGCTTTTACTTTTGGTTCGGCTTTTATTTCAGGCCGTCTGCCCGGGTACCGGTGTAAGCGAAGGAGCTATCACACGAATCCACAAACCGGGGCAGACGCAAGTCACCCCGGTTTTTTGCTGTCTATTTTATTGGTACAGCCTGGGCCGGGGGGAAACTTCCGGCCCGACCTGCTTGTGGTGAAAGGGTAATAAGAATGATTATTGTAATGAAGGCGGGTGCTGCAAAGAAAGATCGTGACTTGGTGCTGAAGCGAATCCGGGAATTGGGGTATAAACCTCATGTCATACATGGTGAGACCCGGGACGTGATTGGCGCCATCGGGGATGAACGGGGCAAAGCGGTGTTGCAGTCCCTGGAGTCGTTGCATGGTGTGGAGAACGTGGTTCCGATCCTGCAACCCTACAAACTGGCCTCGAAAGAGGTTAAAAAAGAGCCGAGTCTTGTGCGAATCAGCGACAATGTTGTAATTGGCGGCCGGCAGTTGGTTGTTATGGCCGGCCCATGCTCGGTAGAAAGCGAAAAACAGATCATCGATTCTGCCGTAGCGGTCAAAAAAGGGGGCGCCCAGGTTCTTCGCGGCGGTGCTTTCAAACCTCGTACATCACCTTATTCGTTCCAGGGTCTGGAGGAGGATGGGCTTAAATTGCTTGCAAAGGCTCGTGAGCTGACAGGGCTACCTTTCGTGACTGAAGTTATAAACCCTGAAACAGCTGAACTGGTTGCAAGTTATGCCGATATACTCCAGATCGGAGCTCGTAATTCGCAGAACTTTGCCCTTCTGAAGAAGGTCGGCCAGTTGGGAAAACCTGTGTTGTTGAAGCGCGGTATGTCCATGACGATTCAGGAATTCCTGATGAGTGCGGAATACATCATGAGCGAGGGTAATCAATCCGTAATTCTTTGCGAGCGGGGCATTCGAACCTTTGAAACCGCCACCCGCAATACTCTGGACCTCTCCGCTATTCCGGTTCTGAAGGAGAAAACTCATTTACCGGTAATGATTGATCCGTCGCACGGTACGGGCAACCATCACTATGTGGCTCCCATGTGCTATGCTTCGGTAGCGGCAGGGGCTGATGGCTTGATTATAGAGGTTCATCCGGATCCGGAACACGCTTCTTCGGATGGGCCGCAATCTCTTAAACCGGCAAAATTTGATATCATGATGGAAAAGTTGAAGTTGTTTGCCGAAGCGGCCGGGAAAACATTGATTTAGACACCGGAGTCCCTGTATAACAAAAATGAAAAAAGCCCTTGATATCAAGGGCTTTTTTCATTCGCATGCATCAATGCGAATCAGGCATGGATTGCATTCACTGGACAGGTATCCACACAAGCGCCACAGTCGATACAGGTATCGGCGTCGATTGCGCGCTTGCTGCCTTGTTCGCTGATGGCGTTCACGGGGCAGGAATCCTCGCATGCTGCACAGTTTGTGCAATCATCGGTAATGGTATGGGCCACGACTTCACCTCCTTATAAGATTATGCTCTCCTTACGGAAAGCAAATTTAATGTGCCATATGGTATTTGAAATGTCCAGCAAAGAAATCAAGAGCAAAAGAAATCGAGGTGTGATTGACTGTTTGGAGCGGTACGAATTTCACGGTGAGACTTTCGGTTGCCAAATTTCGACGGCATGGCTATAGTCTGCCAGAGAGAGAGGATATGCGTGCGGAATAATTTACCACAGCTTGAGCAGTTTCTTGGACATTCCTTCCGGAATCGTGGGTTGCTTGCGCAGGCCATGACTCATCCCTCTTTTCTGCATGAAAGTGGCGAAATCGATGGCAGAGATTACCAGCGTCTGGAGTTTCTGGGCGACGCGATATTAGGGATGCTTCTGGCTGAAATTCTCTGCCTCCGCTATCCGGAGTGGGACGAAGGCGCCCTGTCCCAACTTCGTTCTCGCCTGGCCGGCCAGGATGTGCTGGCTGAACGTGCCAGAACTATGGGCCTTGGAGAATACATTCTGCTTGGGCGAGGCGAAGAACAGTCTGCCGGTCGTGACAAGGATTCGATTCTGGCGGATGTGCTGGAAGCTCTGATCGCCGCCCTTTATCTGGATTCCGGTCTTGGCGCCGCGAGGAGTCTGATCGAGAGGCTGTTCGATGAGTTGGTTGCTTCGCCGCAGAAACTTGTTCTTGGACGTGACTCAAAGAGTGAGCTGCAGGAGTTTCTCTCTGCAAACGGGCACTCTCTACCTGAATATCGTCTTGCAGAGGAGTATGGCCCTCCACATGACCGCCTCTTTTGTTTTCAGATACTGGTAAATGGCCAACTCGTCAGCGAAGGTCTCGGCAAGTCAAAAAAAATAGCTCAGCAGGCCGCTGCTGCACAAGCGCTGGAAAAGATGCGACCAGTTGCGGGGCCTGTTGCGTGAAGCCGGTGACAGTCCCATTTTTTATCAGCCACCAGGGGTGTCCGCACACCTGTGTTTATTGCGACCAGCGGTTGATTTCAGGCTCTGGCGGTAGTTTGCCCACCTCAGAAGAGATTGTAGACAAGATAGAAACCTGGAGCCTGACAGCCGGTGAGCGTCCGCTTGAAGTAGCCTTTTTTGGCGGTAGTTTTACCGCACTCTCCGAAAACAGACAGTCAGAAATGCTGGCTCCGTTGCAGGCTCTTTTGAAGTGTGGCAAAATCAGATCGGTAAGACTCTCAACCCGGCCCGATTGCATAGATGACAATTCTGTTGCGAGGCTAGCCGGAATGGGGGTTAAAACGATAGAGCTAGGTGTGCAATCCATGGACGATTCCGTTCTGGCCGCATCCGGACGCGGCCATAAGGGTGCCGAATCAGAGGAAGCCATCCAATGTATCAAGAGACATGGTCTCATGGTGGGTGCCCAGCTTATGCCCGGTCTTCCGTATGATACGCCGGCAACCTCACTTGCTTCACTGGAAAGGGTTATTTTTGCGGGTGTCGATTTCATTCGTATCTATCCGACGGTTGTCCTGCGCGGGACCGAGCTGGCCAGGCGGTTTGCCGAAGGTGATTACGTTCCGCTCACTCTCGAAAAGGGGGTGTCGCTCTGCAAGCTGCTTCTCCATCGCGCCATGCAGGTCGGCGTCGATGTAATCCGTATTGGGCTGCAGGCGGATGAAGGGCTTAATGCTGATACCGTGCTTGCAGGCTGTTGGCATCCGGCATTGGGACAGATAGTCCGTTCAGAGATGTATGGCGACCTGCTCTGCAGGATAGTTTCGCAGGCGCCGGATTTATTGGCGATGGCGGTAAAATGTCATCCAAGGAGGGTTTCGGAAGTAATCGGACAGGCAAAGGCAAATTTGCAACGGTTGCG
>JAQTRC010000097.1 GCA_028712665.1 Desulfuromonadaceae bacterium | reverse complement strand
ATCAACAGCGCCACTTCCGCACTGCACATCGCCTGTCTTGCCGCCGGGCTCGGTCACGGCGATATCCTCTGGACCTCCCCCAACACATTTGTGGCTTCCGCCAACTGTGCCCTCTACTGCGGGGCAACGGTAGATTTCGTCGATATCGACCCCCTTACCTATAATATGAGCACTGCCTCCCTTGAGGAGAAGTTGATCAAGGCAAGAGAAAGCGGTCGGTTGCCAAAAGTGGTCATCCCGGTTCATTTTGCCGGCCAGCCGTGCGAAATGGCGCGGATTGCTGGACTGGGGCGAGAGTACGGTTTTACAGTGATCGAAGACGCCTCCCACGCCATCGGCGCCAAATACCGCGGAGAAGCCGTGGGGAACTGCCGTTATTCCGACATGACGATTTTCAGCTTCCATCCTGTCAAGATAATCACTACCGGCGAGGGGGGGATGGTCACCACCAACAACCGGAGAATTTATGAACAGCTGCTTCGTCTTCGAAGCCACGGCATTACACGCGATGCCTCATTGATGGATGGAAACAGCCACGGAGCCTGGTATTACCAGCAGATCGAACTCGGCTTCAATTATCGCATGACCGATATGCAGGCAGCACTGGGAACCAGCCAGATGATGAGGCTGGACGAGTTTGTATCAAGGCGCCATACATTGGTTCACCGCTACAATTCGCTGCTCGCCGGGTTCCCCTTGACGCTCCCTTCCGGTTCGTCCGAGGTATATTCAGCCTTTCATCTCTATGTGGTAAAAGTCGATGCCGCCAAAACAAACGGAAGCCGCCGCCAGCTTTTTGATACACTGCGCGCCGCAAACATTGGCGTGAATGTCCATTATATCCCGGTGCATACCCAACCCTATTACAGGCAGATGGGATTCGGCGAAGGGATGTTTCCGCAGACGGAACAATACTATAATGAATCGATCAGCCTGCCTATGTACGCTGATATGACTGAGGCTCAACAGGACAGGGTTGTTTCCACGATAAGGGATTTTTTTGACAACTAAGGCCACAAAAAGGAGTAGCGATGAGCCGGTATAAAACCGAACAGGAGGCCTTCTGGGCCGGTGATTTTGGAAATGATTACATCGACAGAAATGCGGGAGATGAACTGGTTGCAGCAAATCTCGCACTCTTTGCCAAGGTTCTGGCTCGAACCCGCAACGTAGGAAGCGTTCTGGAGTTCGGCTCCAATCGCGGCCTCAACCTGATAGCTTTAAAACAGTTGCTCCCCAAGGCTGGTTTGTCGGCAATAGAAATAAACCAGAAAGCGGTGGCAGAGCTAAATAAACTGGGATATATCGAAAAGATCTATCCTCAGTCTATACTCGACTTCACGCCTGATTTCCAACGCGACCTGGCTTTCATCAAGGGGGTCATGATCCACCTTAATCCCGAGGTACTGCCAGAGGTTTACGATCTTCTGTATCAATCCAGCAAAAGATATATCCTTGTAATGGAGTATTATAATCCGACACCGGTTGAACTTGCCTATCGCGGACATACCGGCAAGCTTTTCAAGCGTGACTTCGCCGGAGAACTCATGGATCGCTTTCCGGATTTGCAACTGTTGGATTACGGATTTTGCTATGATCGTGACTACACGTTTCCGAATGGTGACGGAACCTGGTTTCTCATGGAGAAACGCTGAGTGATATGCGCTATCCGGGCTGACGCTTCCATTGCTATTGGCAGTGGGCATGTCATGCGTTGCCTTACTCTGGCAGAGTTTCTCCGCGACAAGGGAGCGGAAGTTTATTTTATCTGCCGGATAACTCCGGGGGATTGCCGGGAAATCATTCTGGCGAAAGGTTTTCAGGTTTTTCCTGTTTCAGCCGACTTACCCACGCCTGTCGAGGATGCAATGGAGACAGCGGCCCATCTTTCCCGGATTGGCGCCGATTGGCTGGTGGTGGATCATTATGGACTTGACGGCAATTGGGAGCAGCAGCAGCGTGCCTTTGTTGGGCGGATCATGGTTATAGACGATTTGGCCGACAGGGCGCATGACTGTGATCTCCTGCTGGACCAGAACATGATCGCGGGTATGGCAAACCGCTATGCGGGACTGGTTCCGGAGGGATGCCGTTTGTTTCTCGGCCCAAGCTATGTTTTGTTGCGCAAAGAGTTTGTTGCTGCCAGGAGTAATCTGCAGCGAAGATATGGCACGGTACGCCGAATGCTGGTTTTTTACGGCGGCAGCGACCCAACCAATGAGACGGAAAAAGCCCTTGAAGCGATAAGAAGCCTGAAATTTACGGATATTGTCGTGGATCTGGTCATAGGGGGAGCAAATCCCCATGCCGCCAGCATCAACTCCGGCATTACGGATATGCCGCAGGTTGTGGCGCACACGCAGGTAAATAACATGGCGGCGCTTATGGCTTCTTCTGATCTTGCTCTTGGCGCAGGAGGAACAACAACCTGGGAGAGATGTTTCCTTGGTCTTCCAACCCTGCTAACCATCATAGCCGATAACCAGGCATCACCAGCTGAGGCTGTTGCGGCGGCAGGCATGGCCCGCCTTTTGGGAACGAGCGCGTCGGTTAGCCATCTGTCATTGGCTGACGCAATTTTAAGCGCCATAAACCGCCCGGACGAACTGGAATCCATGTCGAAACGCTGCCTGAATTATTTTTACGAGAGGAACAGTTCCGTGGCGGCAGAGATTGGCGCCATCCTGTCGGAGGAATGTCATGCGGCGTGACGATTTCGAGCTTCGGCCAATCATGGAATCTGACCTTGAAATGGTCCTTTCCTGGCGCAATTCCGAGCGTGTCCGCTCATATATGTATACCGATCATCTGATCTCACTGCAAGAACACCGCGCCTGGTTTGAGCGTGTCTCTAAGGAGGCATTTCCAACCGTACTGATTTTTGAGTACATGGGACGCCCTGTGGGGCTGAAGAGTTTTACCCAGATAGACACCAGGAATAACCGCTGCCATTGGGGGTTTTATCTTGGTGACACGGAATTGCCGAGGGGATCCGGCTCGGTGATGGGATTAATGGCCCTCGAATTCATATTCGAAGAGCACGGTTTTCATAAAGTGTGCGCCGAGGCCTTCGCCTTCAATGAGGGTAGCATAAAATATCATGAGCGGCTGGGGTTTGTAAAAGAGGGCTGTTTTGCGAGACATGTCCTTAAAAACGGCATCTATCAGGATATCGTCCTGTTCGGTTGCTTCAAGGATGAATGGTTGGCTGGCAAAGATCGGTTGGAGAAAAGGATATTTGGTCAGGGAGATGAATGATGAAAGAAATTTGCATCGGTGGGAGGGGTATCGGTCAAGGTTATTCGCCGTTCATTATTGCTGAAATGTCCGGCAACCATAACCAATCGCTTGAGCGTGCGCTGGAGATTGTTGATGGGGCCGCGGCTGCTGGCGCCCATGCTGTAAAGCTCCAGACCTACACCGCCGACACACTGACGCTGGATGTGCATGAAGGAGATTTCTTCATTTCTGACGACCAGAGCCTCTGGAAGGGGGAGTCACTTCATCGGCTCTACCAACAGGCATACACACCCTGGGAGTGGCATGGGCCTATATTTGAGCGCTGCATGGAAAAAGGGATCCTCTGTTTCAGCACCCCTTTCGACGAGACGGCAGTCGATTTTCTTGAGAGCCTTGACGCTCCGGCCTACAAGATTGCCTCATTTGAAAATATCCACCTTCCGCTGATCCGAAAGGCGGCGGCCACCGGAAAGCCGCTAATTATCTCCACCGGCATGGCCACGCTGGCCGAGCTGGACGAAGCGGTGCGGGCGGCGCGTGAAGCTGGGTGCCGGGAGCTTGTCCTGCTCAAATGCACCAGCAGTTACCCATCAACTCCGGAATATTCCAACATTCGGACCATTCCTCATCTGCGTGAACTGTTCAACGTGGAGGTCGGTCTTTCCGACCATACAATGGGGGTCGGGGTTGCCGTTGCCGCGGTTGCGCTGGGGGCCAGCGTGATCGAGAAGCACTTCACCCTCTGCCGTGCTGATGGGGGAGTTGATTCTGCATTTTCTCTGGAACCCGACGACTTGAGGTCGCTTGTAGTGGAAACTGAGCGAGGCTGGCAGGCCCTTGGAGTTGTCAGCTACGGACCGTCGGAGAAGGAAAAGGGGTGCCTGAAGTTACGCCGTTCCCTGTTCGTTGCTTCCGATATGCAGGAGGGAGATGAATTTACTTCAGAAAACCTGCGTATAGTGCGCCCAGGCTCCGGACTTCCTCCAAAATATTATGAACTGCTGCTGGGAAGGCGGATAAAAGTTGCTGCCAGAAAAGGAACAGCGCTTGACTGGAATATGATATGAAGGGGTACCCCATGACTCGAAGCGTCGCAATTATTACCGCAAGAGGCGGAAGCAAGCGCATTCCGCGAAAAAACATCAAGGATTTTCTGGGAAAACCGATCATCGCCTATTCGATAGAAGCGGCTTTATCCGCCGGATGTTTCGACGAGGTAATGGTTTCCACCGATGACCCGGAAATTGCCGGGATTGCCCAGAGCTTCGGGGCGGTAATTCCGTTTTTTCGTTCGGCGGAGAGTTCCAATGACTTTGCCACCACCGCCGATGTACTGTCAGAGGTACTTGCAACTTATCAAAATCAGGGGAAAGATTTTGATTATGCATGTTGTATTTATCCGACAGCACCTTTCGTGACCGCCAGTAAACTTAAGCTCGGCTATGATCTTCTGGTTCAATCCGGTGCCGACACCGCCCTGCCGGTTGTCCGTTTCGGCTATCCAATTCAAAGGGCCTTGAAAATAGAGGACAACCGTTTAAGCATGATCTGTCCCGAGCATATGAACTCCCGCTCACAGGATCTGATGCCCGCTTTCCATGATAGCGGACAGTTCTACTGGTTCAGAACCGAGCGCTTTCTGGTTACACGCAAGCTTTTCGCCGAACATACCGTCCCCATTGAGATGCCTGAATCAGAGGTGCAGGATATCGATACGGAGGAAGATTGGAAGATCGCGGAACTGAAGTACAGACTGTTATCAGGTAAAAATATTCCCGGATGAAGAAAGTATACTCCGTACTAATTATTGGCGCCGGCAAGATCGGCGCCTTTTTCGATACTCCTGAAAACAGTGAGTTACTTACTCATGCACATGCCTTTTCAAGCCATCCAAGTTTTAAACTGACAGGCTTTGTTGATACCGATTCAAGGCAGGCGGAAAGAGCTTCGAAAATTTGGGGCGGGGAAGCATTCCCTGCAATAGCTGATGCATTCAGCCTTCATGCCGTAGACGTTGCCGTGGTGGCGGCGCCGGATGCACTTCATTTTCCCCTGCTTAAAGAACTGGCAGATTACCCGCTCGAACTGGTTTTTGCCGAAAAACCGTTGGCAAAGACGGTCTATGAAGCTGAAGAGATAATCGCTCTCTACAAGAAACGTGGTATTCGGCTTGCGGTTAATTATTCCCGCCGATTTGTTCCGGAATTCTCCGCCCTTGCATCGGAAATAGCCTCAGGCGTTTTTGGCGGCTATATTGCCGGAAGCGGATACTATGGGAAAGGCATCATCCATAACGGAACCCATATGATCGACTTGCTCAGGTTCTTGCTGGGCGAAATAAAGGTTGCCGATCTGTCTGGAAGTATTTACGACCATTTCGAAGATGATCCAACCTGTTCCTCCCGTCTTGATATTTTTGGCGGGAGCCCCTTTTTCATGCAAGGTATCAGCTGTAAACTTTACACCATCTTTGAACTGGATCTGTTCTTTGAGCGAAAACGGGTCAGGATCGTGGATTCCGGCTTTAAAATCGAGAAGTACGATATCCGCAACAGCGATATTTTTGCGGGTTACCGATATCTGCAGCCAGGGCATACTATCGAAACCTCTCTTGGGAATGCCATGAAACATGCGGTTGACCAGATATACTCCTGTCTGATTTATGAAACATCTCCAATCTCTACCGGAAGCGACGCATTAACGGCTCTGAAAATTGCCTGCGAGATCCTGGAACTGGACAATAAAAAATAGTGAGAGGGAAATCTGAATGAAGTTTGCGACAGTTGCCGAATTTAATTCCAGGATCTCAAAAATAGACAATGCCTATAACAAAGGAGAAATCAGGCTTTCCTATCCTCCCCGAGTTATAAGGATTGAACCAACCAATATCTGTAACTTGAAATGCACCTGTTGTCCCAATGCGGTCTCCAAGCCTGAAGCGTCCGGGGTAATGGAGTTTGACCTGTACAAGAGGATAATCGATGAAGTAGGGACATATCCGAGCTTTACAACAGTAGTGCTGTATCTTGGCGGAGAGCCGCTCATTCATCTAAACATTGTAGATATGATAGAATATGCAACAAAACTGGATCTGTATGTCAGATTCAACACAAACGCGACATTAATGAATCAGGAAATAGCGGACAAACTGCTGAAAACAGATCTGGAGATGATCACATTCTCTTTTGACGATATGGCGCCTGAAGAGTACGAGGCATTTAGAGTTAACAGTAAATATGAAGTAACGCTAAAAAATATAAAGTATTTTCTGGAGAGGAAAAAAAGTCTGGGCCTGAACACCCCTAGAGTACATCTTGCATCTCTAAGGTTGATGAATAATGACGCGACGCTGCAGAGAAGTTTCTCCCCAGCTTTTCTTGAGTTATTTGAAGGGCATCAAGTAGATTTCACCGGATCATATGTGCACTCCTGGGCCGGTGGAGGTGAAATTGTGGATGGTAAGCTGGAAATGTCCAGTACTGCCGAAAAATCTGATTATAAGCATATACGCCGGAAAAAAACTCCAAAATGCAAAAATCCCTGGACCGATATAGTGATCAATTACCGTGGCCAGGTGGTCACCTGCTGTTACGACCTTCAATACAAGAATATTTTGGGAGATGTAACAAAAACCTCTGTCGCAGAGGTCTGGAACAATAAAAAATTTCAAGAGCTTCGGCGACTGATTTCGAAAAAACAGTACGACAAGCTGCCTCTCTGCGCTACCTGTGCTTCGCTAAAGGGGGAAAACGAGTTTTCACTGGATCAGGTTTCAAACCAGTGAACATCAGGGGGGGAAGAATTCTCCTCTTCGCTCGTGACCCAGGGGGAGCAAACACCATAATCCCTCTGGTGCAACCACTCATGGAAACGGGTTATGACGTGAGGCTCTACGGCAAGGATGTGGCGCTTCGCAGATATGCCGATGCAAATTTTGCCGCTACAGATATCATGTCCGCCATTTCTGAAATAACACCGGATGAGGTGGAATTATTTCTACGGAAGTTGTCTCCGGATATCGTAATTACCGGAACCAGCGCCGACGACAAAACGGAAAAATATCTTTGGCAAGCAGCCGGAAATCTTGATATCCCTTCAATAGCCATTATGGATCAGTGGGTTAATTACGGGCTTCGTTTCTCGGAATACGGGGTTTCCGAAATTGCAAAATATATCAAGGAACGGAGCCATCCATTTCTGCCATCGATAATCGTGGCCATGGATGAATATTCCCGGATGGAGATGATTGCCGAAGAATTGCCTGCGGAGAGGATTGTTGTCTGCGGACAGCCCTACTTTGAAACTATCGTAACATATATACCGGAACCGTCTCTGCTCTCCGATTGTAATCTGTGTAATATGATCGGCGAAGATGACTTCGTTATTCTGTATGCCTCCGAACCGATAACAGGGACATATGGAGAGCAGGCATCAGATTTCTGGGGTTATACGGAAAAGAGTGTCTTCGCCGCGCTTGTTCGCGCACTGTCCGCTCTGCAAGCGGAGACCTCCCGCCGCCTGCTGCTGGTTATACGGCCTCACCCCAAGGAGGATAGAGAGGGGCTTACGGATATTGTCGCATCTTGCCCGGGTATTCAGTGGTCGGTTGACACCAAAACCCCCTCCATGGCACTCATGAGGCGTGCCGACCTGGTCTGCGGCATGTCGTCGATGTTCCTTATCGAGTCGGTAATCATGGAGCGTCCTACGATGAGCATCCAGATCGGTCTGAAGCGTGAAAACCCGTTTATTCTGGATCGGCGCGGAATTCTCGCCAGCGTGCTGTCGTATGAGGAATTATGTATCCAATTGCGCCGTATTATTATCAACAAGGAATTTAGTAAACCTCGTTTCGATGTGATTAGTAATCCAGTAGAGCGGATCATTTCAGAGATGGAGAAACTGTTATGCCAAAACTAGCGATAAACGGCGGAACGCCGGTGAGAAACACCCCCTTTCCAGGTTACAACACAATTGGAGACGAAGAGAAGCGTGCGGTCATGGAAGTGCTTGACACCGGAGTACTCTCCAAGTTTCTGGGTACTTGGCACCCAGATTTTTACGGCGGTCCGAGGGTGCAGAAGCTTGAAAAGGAATGGGCCGAGTATTTCGGAGTCAAACATGCCGTGACGGTCAATTCGGCGACCTCCGGCCTGTATGCGGCCGTCGGTGCGGCAGGCGCAGGCCCGGGCGACGAAGTGATCGTATCGCCGTATACCATGGCCGCCTCAGCCACCGCTGCCTTGGTTTATGGGGCGATCCCGGTATTTGCCGATATCGATCCCGATATCTTCTGCCTGTCGCCGCAATCGATCCGCGATCGGATCTCCACGTACACCAAGGCAATAATAGTTGTGGATATTTTCGGACATCCGGCGGACATGGACGAAATCATGACAATAGCGAGGGAGCAGAATCTTCTGGTTATAGAGGATAACGCCCAGGGGCCGGGAGCCCTGTACAAAGGGCGTTATTCCGGCACTCTGGCCGATATGGGTGTGTTCAGCCTCAACTACCATAAGACCATCCATACCGGAGAGGGGGGGGTAGTTGTTACCGATGATGATGATCTGGCCGAGCGTCTCCAGTTGATCCGGAACCATGCCGAGGTGGTGGTGCGGGGTAAAGAGGTCGAGAACCTTGTCAACATGGTCGGTTTTAATTACCGTATGACCGAAATAGAGGCGGCCATCGGCAGTGAGCAGCTAAAGAAACTCTCTTCTCTGATAGAAGGGCGCAATGAGCGGGCTGCTTATCTGACGAAGCGGTTTTCAAGGATTCCGGGGTTAACCGTTCCAACGACACGGGAAGGGGTTTTGCACGGCTATTATGTGTATCCGCTCCGCTTTGACGCCGCCGTTTTTGGCGTGTCACGCGACCGTTTCGCCGATGCCCTGCTTGCTGAAGGGATATCGGTGGGACGGGGATATGTGAGACCTCTTTATCTGGAGCCGATGTACCAGAAACGGATCGCCATTGGTAAAGATGGTTTCCCGTTCAGTTATTCGGGCTACAAGGGGGATGTTTCTTACGAACCCGGTATCTGCCCGGTGACTGAACAGATGCATTTCAACGAACTGCTGACCGGCGACTTCTGCCATTCAGGCTTGGGTTTCAATGATCTGGACGATATCGTTGCTGCGTTTGTCAAGGTAGTGGAAAATATATCCGAACTCTAAAGAGGAGCTGCATGCTGACACCTCAAGATATTGAAGATAAATTCGAACAAGCCAATGCCGCCTTCGTCCGAAGCGATTTCGCGCAGGCGGAAATACTATGCCGTGAGATTTTAGCTGCAGAGCCGAACAATTTCCAGTCACTCTTGATGATCGCAAATATTGCCCAATATGCGGGGAATTTCCAGGAATCCATAAATATTCTTACTCACATAAGAACTATTTATACTATTAATAATTCCGCTATATCAGCCCGCGTCCTTTTTGATCTGGGGAATGCGTTACTCTTCATTGGAAAGCCGGATCAGGCTCTCTCCCATTACAAGGAAGCGGCAGAGCTCGATGAAAATCATTATTTCATCCTCTTTGCCGGTATCGCCAGTTGGTTGTCAGGCTGCGAAACCGACGCTGAAGGCTATTTCAAGCGGCATGCCGAGATTACCGGTGATGAAGATGGATGGCTCCGTTCGCTGGTCTCTGCATTATCGGCAGTGGGGCGGATTGAAGAGGCAGACAGCCTGTACCTGCCGTTCGTAAAAAAATGTGTCTCCGGTTCGCAACCGCGCAAGCAGTTCTACGATTACGACCGGATAACGGCAAGCGATGATATAACGCTCCAATCGGAGCGTTATGGTTTCGATAACGCCTTGCTGGATGCGACTATCAAGTATATTTCCAGGATACTGGATCTAAAACCGGAGGACACTCTGCTCGATATCGGCGGGGCGGGAGGCTTGATCAGCGCAAAACTTGCCGGAGAGGTAAAACATCTGACCATGGTGGAGTTGCATCCGGTTCTGGTCGAAAAGGCCGGAAAGAATCTTTCCGGATTTTCCAACGTGGATGTACTCCAGGATGATGCCCTGAAGTTGGATAATGTTTCGGCATGCTATGACAAGATACTGATGTATGGTGTTTCGCAACTCCTGCCATCAGTTTCAGACCTGCGCCGGGCGCTTGTGAACATTTTCGACAAATTGTCCCCCGGGGGGAAGGCTCTCATCGGTTACAATGTTTCCATCGAAAATATGGAAGACGAAGTGACACATGCACTGCATGACCAGGTGTACCACGGTTTTGCCGAATTCAACCGCAAACTGCTCGTTATGGGAATGCTTGAAAATGCCCTTCGTCTGGATGAAGGTGAGTTTACATCCATGGCCCGTGAGGCAGGATTTCAGACGGTCGAACTTTTCGAGAACAGCTACAAACCGGAGCATATAAAATCAAGGTTGATAGATCTTCTCGTGAGCAAGGGGAAATGAATGTACGATCTTGATGCGGTGAAAAATAACTACCGGGAGCTTTTGGAGTTGCATGGAAGCGGTCCGGCTGTCGGACAGTGGAGTGAGGAGGGTCAGCGTTTCAGGTTTCAGAAGCTCACGGAGATTGCCGATCTCGGCGGCAGCCGTATACTGGAAATAGGATGCGGCATCGGAGACTTTTATCCGTTTATCGTCGAACGATTCGGCAGCGTCGCTTATACAGGTGTTGATATCGTTCCGGAACTCGTTGAACAAGCTGCGAAAAACCACGCTACGGCCAGTTTCAGATGTGCGGATATCCTGAAAGAGGATCTTTCTGACAGATTTGATTATGTTTTTATCTCCGGTGTCTTCAATAATGCATTTTCAGGGGTGAACAACTTCCTGTTCGATATGATTTCGGTCGCATACGGATACTGCGACAAGGGGCTGGCTTTCAACTTCACCTCTTCTTATGTGAATCACACTGATCCCGAAATGGCGTATCACGACCCGGTCGATGTTTTCAGACATTGCCTGGAAAAACTCTCTCGAAAGGTTACCATTCACCATCATTACCAGCGATGTGACGTGGCGGTGTATGTCCAGAGGTGAAGCCAATGTCATTTGATATTGAAATATGCAGAGACAACAAAACTTGGGATGATTTTGTCGGACGCTCGCCACAGCGTTCGGTATTCTGCCGATCCGCATTTCTAGGTTCATTACAGACCGACTTTGAGACCATTATGGTCAGACAGAACGGCAATCCTCTGGTCGGGGCGGTGCTGCTGCTGAAGGGGGGGATCCCTCAAAAAAGTCCCTACCCCTTTACGATGTACCAGGGGGTGCTCTTTGACGGTTCAATTTACGAGATGCCGAATCATCGCAGATCAAAGCTTGTTCTGGAGCTGGAAGAGTTTCTGCTGTCGGAATTGACGCAGAGGTTTGACAGGGTTTCCTTCTGTATGCACCACACATTTGAAGACTTGAGAGGGTTCCAGTGGTTTAATTACCATGAACCGGATGCCGGCATGTTCAGGCTTGATCTGAGGTATACAGGCATTCTGGAACTGGGGGGCGTCACTGCTCCGGACGAATTGTTGGGGCAGATCAGATCGGTCCGCCGCCAGGAGCACCGCAAGTGCAAGGGAGATGGTT
>JAQTRC010000096.1 GCA_028712665.1 Desulfuromonadaceae bacterium | reverse complement strand
ATGTTGTGCGCCGATTTGCCGGTTACATTGTAGCAATAGCACTCCTCAAAGGGGTTGCTCGAAAATTCACACAGGCACTGTGTAGCAGTGTAGTTTTTAGCGGTGGCTGGATCGGTCATAGGATTCTCTATACAGCAATGAAAATTCCAAAATGAGATTAGAGCAAATATTAAATGCGCATTAACCGTTAAATATCAAAACGGCTTAGCGCTACAGGATGTTACATTGCTATTGTCTTGGATAAATGAGAGTTGCTGGTTAGAAAGATTACAGAGGAGAGCCCCGATTATGGGAAAGCGCAGTTGGTCCAAAATCCGGTTGTAGAGATGATATCGTGTAATCATATCTGATAGCCATGCTTGGCGACGTAGCGCCATGAACAGCCTTTGTCGGAATCATTACATCTGGTGCTATAGGGATGAAAGGGGAAAGCCTTTTGGTTGGATTCGTAAGTACCGGACAATCTATACTTATTTGGTGGAGAACATCTTTTTGGTCGTAGTAGGAATTATTCCGATGGTGATGCAGCAAAACAACACAGAATTGTAAATTCAGTGACGCAAGAAGTAGAACCAATAAAAATCGTATTTTAGAAGCAAACATACGACTCACCGGTAACACACTTTGATTAGGCGGCCAAAATCAGTAGAAAATCATAACCCGCAATCGTTATTCAAAAACAATCCTTATATGTGTTCACCGTTCCTTGAAATATTACCCTACACACGCGCTTTAGCGTGTATACAATATTTTATAACATATTGTATACAAAAATTTATCGTGGCCAATAAAAATTGCCGGAGCCATCCGGTGGTCGTCGCAAAAGAAGAATCCGGTGAACACTAATACAAATTATCGGATTCAATGTGGATTGGGGAGCCAATGAGGATTCGAACCTTTGCGCCGGTATTTTCATGGTTTTAAAACGGATAGGGAATAATTGAGGAAATGAGGAAGTTGCTGCGTTGGATTTTTAAGCCGATAAAAAGGTCACCGATGGATTCTCTGCTCCAGTTGGATAGTTGGTCCTGCCGCAGTCTGGCGATCTGTTTCCGGCGCGGTTAAAGTTGCGCCAATAATGCTTTTGCAACCGCTTCCGACGAAGCGGGATTCTGGCCGGTGATCAAGTTGCCGTCGCAGACAAAATAGGGCCGCCAGTCAGTAACGAAGGAATAGTCGCCTCCGAGTTTCTTAAGTTCGTCTTCTACCAGGAACGGCACGGTATCAGCCAGGCCGACAAGGGATTCATGCGAGTTGGATGATCCGGTGACGGATTTTCCCTTCACCAGTGGCGAACCATCCGGAAGCCTGGCGTGGCGAAATACCCCGGGCGCGTGACAAACCGCTGCAACCGGCTTGCCTTGGGCATACATGGTTTCGATAATGGCAATGGAATTCCCGTCTTCGGAAAGATCCCATAAAAGTCCCTGCCCCCCTGGGTAAAACAGCGCATCAAAGTCATTTGGTGAAATATCTTTCAGTTTAACAGTATTTGCTAAAGCGGCCTGTGCCTCGTTGTCTGCAGTGAAACGCTCCGTTGCCGTTGTTTGAAAATCTTTTTCCACGCTCTTCGGGTCCAGAGGAGGTTGTCCGCCTTTAGGGGACGCAAGGGTGATTTCAGCCCCGGTGTCTTTAAAAACATAGTAGGGCGATGCAAGCGCCTCCAGCCAAAATCCTGTTTTTTCACCAGTAATTCCAAGCTCCTCATGTGAAGTAAGTACCATCAAAATTTTCATGTTTGATTCTCCTCGCGTTTTGCCTGATAGCCTGTTGTGCCGGTTTATTGATTGAACAGGGTGTGCATTTCAGGCATTGCTTTCAGCATGACCGACTGCAGCGCGTCCTCAAGAACGATTCTGGCAAGCATGTCACGATCCTTGATATCGGTTTTGGAGGATGTCGCCTCATACTGTAGCCGTTTAATCATCTGGCCACTCTTGAACAGGTCGAACCCCACGGTCACACGGCATTTAGCTTTTAGATCCCCAAGATCCGAGATTTGTTCGAGCTCGATCTCCGTTTTGGTGAGGTCTATCACCAGTCGTTCGGCAGCAGGATGCTTCGTGGCCTGTACAACGCTATATCCGGCCTTTTTGAGTTCCTGACTGAACGCCGTCTGGATGATTTCCGCCTGGGAACGGGTGCTGAATACCTCATCAATAGTGTTGTTATCGTCATCCTTAACCTTCCCGAGCACCCATTTGATATCCGGTGAATGTGACTGCCGGCTTTCAGGAATGACGATATACACCACTCCGGCGCCGCCACGAATGTTAGTGGCCGGCTCATAAAGTGTGCTTACATTGCGGGCATAACGAGTGCAGCCGCCTGCAAACAGCAAGCAGGCAAATGTGATCAGGATGGCAAACGGTACCGATTTTAGCTTCTTTATCATTCTGTTCATAAATTGACTCCATAGTAATGTTAAGACTCTTTGGAAATATCGCTCCGTTTGAACGTACGGCAGAACCGTAAAAACTCGCCGTAGCGGGTCTTAAATCAGGGAGCTATTCAAATAACCGGATCAAGGCTCATGCAAAAGTTCTTCCCCCTCCCTTGACGGACCCGGAGGGTCTAAAGGGGGGGATTATTAAGAAGATATTTGGAGTTTTGCATGAGGCTTGGATCGTTAGCTCTTACTTTCCCAAAACTTTTTTGACCTGGCCGATCTTTTCCTGAACTTTGCCGGCTATCTTTTCAACGGCGCCTTCAGCTTTCAACTTCGGATTGTCGCTCAGTTTACCGGCGACCTCCTTCAGCTTTCCTTTCATCTGGTGAAACGTTCCTTCCGCCTGGTCCCTATTGCCCGATTTCATAGTATCCTCCTTGATATGATGATCTCTGCTTTTGCTGCAACATTGCTCCAGTGTTTGGTATTTTACTTGCCGTTCATCAGTTTTCACACATTACCTCACGTTGATTGACAACTCAAATTTTCAGGCACGTAACCGGCCGTGCAGTCATTTTGCTCTTTGACCTGGGACTATGGAATATTTTGTTTTCATGGCACATGCTCCTTCTGTGGATCGTGCTCTGTCTGGGTAGGTATTGGCAACTTACGTGCCAGAGAAGAGCTGCAGATATAGAGAGTGTAACGGTATGATTGTACAGAGTAAAATGGATATGTTCAGTGCAGGGTGAACGAAAAGCCGCCAGCTGAATCCGTCATGATTAACATAACTGCAATATATGACGGGCCACTTTGAAACAGCTATGAATAGTCACTTAAGTCTCCCCCATCCTCACGACAACCCGATGTTTAACCAACCCCCGCTCAAGGGGGATCAGACCGCCAGCCAGACGATTTAGATCCAGGTGCAGCTCGCCGGCATCCTTGCGGGTTCTCTAACTGGATTTCATAGATCGATTCAGCGTGCCGGCAGCGGAGGCTGAAGCCGCGCCGCCACCCAGGGATGGCAGGGTTTATCCGCTTTATCCCGGTCAGAGATGAAAAAAGATAGGCGGGAAAAAGATTCCTATGCCGGGGGGTGGAGGGGGTGCATAGATGACCGGCGGCGGGAGATAAACTCTCTCCCTGTAGGTATACGTGCGATACTCACGCCTCCTCCCTCTGTCATGGCGGTTGTTGTCATACCCGCGCCCTCTCTGTTCGTAACGGTCTCTGTCATTCCTGCCATCACGATCGCCTTTATCTTTAGCGAAGGAGGGCGCTACGTCCAAACTGCCGATCATTGCGGCAAAAACAAGCCCAATCATAACCCTGCCCGCTACGGCTCCGAAATTCCTTGTACATGATGAATTCATAAAGTCACTCCATTCCTGCCGGTTCCAATTGCCTGTTTGGAGCCGATCCTTAATTTTGTACACCTATTGCCGGTCATTTCTTCTTCTTATTTCTTCCATCTTTCCCTGTCTTGAAGATTGTGTCGGTAATCTTCTTCTGCTCATCCGTCATGCTGTCATAGAGCGCTTCGAAAGGAGGGATTAACCTCTTCATTTGATTCAGATGGGCTTCGGTATTTTGGCCGTGGAATTTCATATGTTCTACAGCGTTCATGCTCTTGCTGCTTTCACTCCTCTCCTTTATTAATGCGTCCATCTCTTTTGCATTCTCGCGCATCACCTGAGTAAGGTTACTCCATAATACTTCCTGGGACTCGGTGATATTCAGAGAGCCTTGAAGCTGTTTGATCCTGGCCTCTGTATGCTCTACAGCGGAGGTTCTGGCAACAGCCGGCGATTTCTTTTTGGCTGAGGCTGCATAGGAAGGATTTGCATCGGCCAGAAAGATTGTGGATAGGAACGTCGCCATTACAACAACTAGCGCAACTGGAAAAATTATTTGATAAACTCTCCGTTTCATAAACTGTCTCCTTATTATAGATTCGGTAGTATCCCGCCTCCCTTGACCGGAGGGGATAACTGCGGTCAAGGGAGGGGTCAGAGGGAGGGGTCAGAGGGAGGGAACTACAGCCGGTTACCGGATTATGGCTGTTTCTTCATCTTCATCATCTTCTTCGGATGTTTTTTCTGATCAGGCTTCATGGACATCATTTTATGCATTTTCTTAAACTGTTCGTCCGTTAGAATAGATCTCATCTCTTTCATGGCTTTTAACATTTCCAGATGATGGGTTGTTGCCATCTCGGCGCATTTCTTAACTGCGGAGCTGGCCTTCTCCAGATCGAAATCTTTCACTTCCATGATTTCCATAAGTTCGATCTGTGCAATCTTAAGGTCTGCTTTGAATCTGACCTGTTTTTTTTGCATTTCACGATGTACAGGCTTCATTTTCAGGATCTGATCATCGGTAAGCCCCATTTTATCAGCATTAGCAATGCACATGCCCATCATATCGCCCATCTTGTCCATATGACCCATCCCCATCCCCATCCCCATCATCTGCCCATGCCCTTCCATATTCTCTTTCATCTGCATCCCCTTCATCTCTGAAAAAGCGGGCAGAGGCAGAGTGAATGCCAGTAGAGCAATCGTTGCAACCATCATTGACGCTGAATACTTTACTTTCATGACGTTTTCTCCTTTTTTGGTTTATTTATCGACTCATTTTTCTCCGAAGACCTCATGCCTTTTGGAGTCATTATTTTGATGTGACATCGTACCATCGGCGGGGCTGTTCAGCTCAAATCCCGGTAAGTTCCTGCATTTTGAGATCCAGATCATCGCTGTTGATCCGCAACACCTTCCCACGTTCTTCATCAGCGCGAACAGCACCCTCCCGGACCCAGACAAGAATTAGCTCCTTCGCTACGCCGAACTTTTCGGTCGCCTCTTCGATGGTATACCAAGTTTTCCCGAGTGACATGATCATCCTCTCCTTTTTTTAATATCAACTCGACTCAAGGATAGTATACCAGGTTTTCCCGAGTGAGATGACCAACCCCTCTTTTTTGTAATAACAACCCAGGCTTGAAAACAGGACATTGCCCATCTCCCGGCACGAAGGTACTGGCAACTACCGTGCCAGAGAGCGCCTGCGAAGAGCGCGCGTGCAAAGGTTTGATTGTACTGGCGTAATTAAGAGAGAATCGAGTACGGGAAGAGGGAAAGCCGCCAACCGAATCCGTCATGTTTGGCATATCCGCCATATATGAAGGATCGCTTTGAAATTTTTGTTTATACTTTTAAACGGGAAGCAGCCTTCAGCTATTTGGATGCTCTGTCCCCTCTAAATGCTCACGTTGTTTCGTCGTCAGACCTCTATCCTGAACTCCGCTCCGCTCCCTGTATTCTGAAACGTCAGTTTCCCCCCCATGTTTTCTTCGATGATGGTCTTCGACATGAAAAGACCGATCCCTGTCCCCTTGTCCGGTTCCTTGGTGGTAAAGTTCGGATCGAATATTTTGTCAATAATTTCTTCTGCAATACCCCCGGCGTTATCGGTTACGGTTACAATAGTTTTGCCATCTTCTGCAAACGCGCGGATATTAATCCGGGGATCTCCACTGTTACAGGCAGTCAACGCGTCCCGGGCATTTGCCAGAATATTCAGGAGTACCTGGGAGTATTCGTTGGGATACCCTTCGATCAACATATCGCTCTCCTTCCGGAAAGCGATATGTATCTGCTTATCCTTGAAGCTTTCTTCGATGAGGGAGAGCGTCTTCCCGATCACCTGACCGACGCTGAAGGAAACCTTTTCCTTATCCGATCTGAAATAATCCTTGAAGTCATCGATAGTCCGGGACATGTGCCTGAGCAGATGCATGGATTTGCCTACGATGCCATCAAGATGCTCCTTATTTAATCGATCGTTGTCATAGACGAGCGGCAACTCCTGCAGGTAAAGGCCAAGCGTGTTCAAAGGCTGACGCCATTGGTGCGCAATATTGTTGATCATATCACCCATGGCAGCCCTGCGCCCCTGCTGTATCAGAATTTGATCCCTCTGGCGCAGCTCTTCCACGGTCTGAGCGATGCGCGCCTCCAGAGAGCCGTTAAGCTCTTCAAGTTCCTGACGTTTGAGGTTTAGCGCATCTTCCGCTTCTCTGCGTGCGGTGATGTCGATGACCGCAACGTGGAACTCCCGACCCGAAGCCGTTGCCATGGCCTCGATCTGCACGATGAGCGGCTGTTTTGCTCTGTTCAGGAGTTCCACTTCACACGAATCCTTGATCCGGCTGGTAAGTACCGCGGCGAGAAAGCCGGTGAAGGCGTCGCGATCTTTATCGGCGACGAACAGAGAGAAACGCCGGCCAATCAAGCGGGAACGCACAGCTCCGATGAGGCAGGCGCCCGCAATGTTGACGGCTCTGATCTCCCCGTCGCCGTCGAGGGTAAAGTAGCCGACCGGTGCAAAATCATAGAGGCCGGTATACCTGTCCAGAGCAGTCTCAAGCTCATCCCTTGTCTGGCGGAGCTCGGCGTTCTGCATCTCAAGTTCGATCCGGTGTACCTGAAGTTCGTGAAGGATCCGCTCAGTCTTATCTTCTGTCTGGAGTGATCCCCCTTCAGGCATCTGAACATTAAGCTGCTCTTCGGCGCGGCGGCGCAGTTCGGCCGCCGGTAACAGGGAGATGTATTTCTGTTTTTCCATTGCGATGCTGGTCAGGATCAAATTCTTAGTCGCTTCGCCGGGCGGATTGATTTTGTTCGTTCGTAGTTTTCGGCAAAATGCTCGACCGCCTCACGCATGATATTTGAAACGCTCTGGTGGGTATTCTCAATAAGGAATTCAAGCCGTTTGAACTCTTCATCGGTGATTCTCATCGATATGACTTTGTGGCGGGGAAACTCTTTCATTCTGGCCATTTCGCTGTCTCCTTATCAGTAGATTCCGAATCTGCGCTCCTGCATTGAAGTTTTAAGAGCGGTTGAGCGGCAAAAATGCCAGGGGGGTATGGGAGGCAAAGGAGCCCTGGGAAATTACGCCATATTCTGCTTATCAACTAGCGTGCCAGAAATAAGTTCAAATGCCGATGGTGTAACGGATTGATTATACGGATTTAAACATATTCGGCGCGTGCGGGGCGAAGAATAAACCTTCATCGTAATCCGTCATTTTCGGCGCAACCGTCATATGTGACGGATACTGATAAGGGTGAAGGATGGGTAAAATGGTGTTAAAAGATGATAGTCATTTACGTTTAAGATATTTGTCGATCGCGGCTGCGGCGCGCTTGCCATCCCCCATCGCGAGTATAACGGTAGAGCCTCCACGCACGATGTCTCCGCCTGCGAAGACCCCAGGTATGTTGCTCTCTTCTTCAGAACCGATCAGGATGTTGCCCGACTTGTTGAGGAAGAGATCGTGTGCGGTCGATGTCAGCAGCGGATTGGCGCCGGTGCCGATCGCGTCGATGACGACTCCGGCCGGCAGTTCGAACTCTGAACCTTCTATCGCCTGGGGGCGTCGTCGTCCGGATTCGTCCGGCGAACCGAGCTCCATTTTGAGGCAGCGGAGCGCAGAGACCCAGCCGTCGGCGGTTCCGAGAATTGCCGCCGGTGCGGTCAGCATGACGAACTCCACCCCCTCTTCCCTGGCATGTTTTATCTCTTCGACCCTGGCGGGCATCTCGGCTTCACTGCGCCGATACAGTATCATGGCGCGTTCGGCGCCCAGCCTCCGGGCCGTCCTGACGCAGTCCATGGCGGTATTTCCGCCGCCGATTACGGCCATCTCGCGCCTTTTGATGATCGGTGTCGAACTGTCGTCCCTCCGCCCCGCATCCATCAGGTTCACCCGGGTCAGGAACTCGTTTGCCGCATAGACCCCTTTCAGGTTTTCGCCCGGTATATTAAGCATGACGGGCAACCCCGCTCCGTTGGCGATAAAGATGGCGTCGAAGTCACTGCGCAATTCGGCAATGGTGACGGTTTTGCCGACGATGACGTTGCATTCGATGACCACCCCCTGTTCAGTCAGGAGCGCCACTTCGCGGTCGATGATATCCTTTGGAAGGCGGAATTCCGGTATGCCGTAACGGAGCACCCCGCCGGTATCGTGCAGCGCCTCGAAGATCGTGACGGCATGGCCAAGCCGGGCCAGTTCACCTGCGGCGGTAAGGCCTGCCGGACCGCTGCCGACAACTACAACCGACTTGCCGGTGGCGGCTGGCGCCTGATCGCCCTGCAGCAGCTCCGGATGGCTCATCGCCCAATCGGCGACGTAACGCTCCAGGTAGCCGATCGCGACCGGTTCGCCCTTGATTCCCCTGACGCAAAGCGCCTCGCACTGTGTCTCCTGGGGGCAGACCCTGCCGCAGACAGCGGGAAGAGCGTTGTCGCGCCGGAGGATCTGCGCGGAGCGGGGGAGCTCTTCGGAAGCCAGCGCGTCTATGAACTCCGGAATGGATACGCCTACCGGGCACCCTGCTACGCATCCCCTGTTCTTGCACTGCAGGCAACGGCGCGCCTCCTGAACTGCCTGGCCGTGGCTGAGCCCAAGGTTCACCTCTTCGAAGTTCCGGCTCCTCAAGTCAGCCGGCAACTCCGGCATGGCGACACGCTCTATGGACATCCTCTCTTTTACCGATAACGTGTTGCTCATTATGTAATCCCTCCCGCTATCCTGCACTCTGCGAGCGGGTGAGCGGCGGTCTCTTCCTTGCGATAGATGCTCAACCGGTCGCTCAACAGATCAAAATCAACCAGATGCGCATCGAATTCCGGCCCGTCCACGCAGGCGAACCTGGTCTCGGAGCCGATCCGGACACGGCAGCCGCCGCACATCCCTGTGCCGTCGATCATGATCGGGTTTAGGCTGACTATCGTTTCTATCCGCTGTTTGCGGGTCATCTCGGCAACCGCTTTCATCATCGGGACCGGTCCGACCGCAAAGACCGCCTGCGGGACCCGCTCCGGATCGGCCAGCAGGTCGCCAAGAGGAGACGTTACGAATCCCTTGATCCCAAGGGTGCCATCCTCCGTGGTGACTATTAAAGTATCGGAAAGCGGAGTGAGTTCGTCGGCTAGGATGATGAGGCTGCTGGAACGTCCGCCGATTATTGTGGTGATCCGGTTCCCGGCTTCAGCGAGCGCCTTCACCAGCGGAAATAGGACGGCAGTCCCGACGCCGCCGCCGACGCAGGCGACACGCCCCCAGTTGGTGATGCGGGTCTCCTTGCCTAGCGGCCCGGCCAGGTCCCTGATCGATCCACCCGCTTTTGTGGCGACGATCTTTCTGGTCGAAGCGCCGATAGCCTGTATGAAGAGCGTAATGGTGCCGGCTGCGGGGTCCGCGTCACTGATAGTGAGCGGTATCCGCTCCTCTCCACGGTCCAGCCTTACCATCACGAACTGGCCCGGTTTTCGGGCTCTGGCAACGCGTGGAGCAGAGAGCACCATCTTGTGGAGGTTCTCTGCGAGTACCTCGTTGCTTATTACTTCGAACATAAGCGCGCCTGCCTCTCAGAAGGATTATTCAAGGTTTTTCAGCCTGCTCAAAAACTCAAAACTTCGGGAACCGGATTCGACTGATCATCAGAGAGCCGGAAACGGCAAAAAGCAATACCAGCGGATGAAGGGTGAAACCGGCAATCACGAACTCTCCGAACCAGAGGGCCTCGCGCAATGCACCCTGCCTGGCTGCCCAAAACATCAAAACTACCAGCAGCAGTGACGTTGGGATAGGTGTCCCTTCGAACTGCTTCACTTTGCCCCCCTCTCCTGACAGTGCATCAGCCGTAATATTGTAGCGGGCAAGGCGGGATACACCGCATGCGACAAAATAAGTCAGAACAATGCGGTCGTATAACCCCTGCATGCCGCAACCGTAGCCGATCACGGCCGGCGCCACACCGAAGGAGATGATGTCGGCAAGAGAGTCGAGCTCGCGACCCATTCCGGAACTATTCTGTCTCCACCTGGCAATACGTCCATCCATGACATCGAAGAACAAAGCGGCAAAGAGCAGCCCGCACGCAAAATAGACATGTATAACGTCGCTTGTTTGCAGGTATGAGAGCATGGAAAAGAGCGCTCCTGTTCCGCAGACCGCGTTTGACAGCGTGAACCAGTCGGCAAGATGGAACTCTCTAATCATGGAGAATGGCTTATTCAGTTTATTTAGCATCATGACGGAGAGACTCTTCCTTTGTGTCAGGAGTTAAAGAGGGAGTTTGAACCCTGGATTCAGTTTCAGCGCCTCCCGTTGCCGTTGGCGGACTGTTTTCTTCATTATGGCGATCGGTGGCGATCTCGATCGCGATCGCGGCGGCCTGTTCGGCGGACATCCCTTCAGCCCGCCGTTCATACTCCTCTTCACCCCGGTCGTCGCGTTCTCTGATCTCCTGGTCTTTTGGCTGTTCCTGCTGCCCGGGGAGCTCTACGCGCAGTTCCTCGATGAGCATCAGCAGCGCCGCCGCTACCGGAAGGGCGAGGAGCGCTCCGACGATCCCAAGCAAGATACCTCCCACCAAAAGCGACAGAAGTATCAGAGACGACGGGAGTCGAAGTGCGCGTCCGTAAATTCGCGGGATAATGACACGGCTCTCGAATTCCTCATAGGCGAGCATCAACACAAACACAATGATTATGGTGGCAGGAGCGAGGGAGAAGACCGCCGCCACCGTCGCCCCTACTGAAAGGAGTGCGCCTATGTAGGGAAGAACGTCGGCAACGCCGGCAAATACTGCTATGGCCAGCGCGTTTGGAGCATCGCAGAACTTGAGGATAATGAACACGAAGATCGCCATGAAAACCGAGGTTATAATCTGCCCCCGGATGTAACCGCCGACTATGGTTTCCAGGTTCAGCATGACCCTTGACAGCCTGATGTGGTGGGACTTGGGGATCACCAGAAAAAGGGCTCCGCGAAGGAGATCCCGGTCGATCATGATGTACAGCGCCAGGAAAAGGGAACTCAGGATATACGCGAGGATAACGATGGCGCGGCTGGAATACTCGTAAGCATTCGCGGCTGCCATCCTTACAAGATCGCCTGATTGCACTTTGCGAAGGAGGTCCGCCAAGGGGCTCGTCAGGTGTGAACCCATCAACCATTTTGCAAGATTTTCCCGCAGGGCGGGTTCCTGGTCCAGAAGGTTCGCCGCCTGCGTGATGAGTGGCGGGATGGTCATAGTGATGATCAGACCGATGAGCAGCATGAGCGCGGTGAAAACTATCGCGATTCCCATACCGCGGCGCATCCGCCGCTCTTCCAGCCATTGGACTGCGGGACTCATGGTTCCGACAATGACAAGAGCCGCCACAAGGACCAAAACTACCGGTAGGAGCCGGCTCAGCACCCATATGGCGGCGATGATGAGCAGCAAAACGATGATTGTGCCGGGAGAAGGCTCGATGCGAATCACGTGTGAACGGCGCACCTTTGAGGAGAATCCCGCGGACCCGATATTCGGCATAATTTCTCTCCGTTCCGTCGCTATTCCAACTCCATCTCCCCCGCAACTAGCGTGCCAGAGAAGATCAGCAGATACCTGGAGCGCAAGGATTTGATTGAACAGGAAGAAATAGAGAGTGAACGTACGGAGGCGAAGGAAAAACCGTCAACTGGAACTGTCGCGTTTAACATAACCGTCATAT
>JAQTRC010000095.1:5870-12093 GCA_028712665.1 Desulfuromonadaceae bacterium | reverse complement strand
ATGTAATCGGTAACAGCCTCTTCCACGGATGTAACCGCTTCTGAATACCCAGCCGCACGGATCTTCGAAGTGTCGGCGCAGGTCAGATACTGGTAGGTGTTGCGGATCGATTCCGGCATATCGATGTACTCGATGTTGACGGGGAGATTCATGGCGCTGAAGACGGCGCGGGCCAACCGGTTCCAGCTGACGGTCGTGCCGCCGCCGACGTTGAAGATTCCGTTGGCCGTCCTGTTCTGGAGGAAGTGAATCGTCATGGCTGCGGCGTCCTTGACGTAGATGAAGTCGCGCAGTTGCTCGCCATCACTGTACTCCGGGCGGTAGGACTTGAACAGTCTGAGTCTGCCGGTTGCGCCGATCTGTTCATATGCCTTCAGGACGAGAGAGCGCATCTCCCCTTTATGCTGTTCATTGGGGCCGAACACGTTGAAATATTTCAGTCCCACGATCTGGCCCAGATATCCCTGGCGCAACGCCCAGAGGTCGAAGAGTTGCTTCGAGTAACCGTACATGTTCATCGGTCTCAGCTGCTGCAATTGGTTTTCATCATCGACAAAGCCCAGTTCTCCGTTTCCGTATGTTGCTGCGCTTGAAGCGTAGATAAAACGGGCGCCCGTCGCCAGTGAGGCTAAAGCCAGCTTGCGGGAATATTCAAAATTGTTCCTGATCAGGTAGGAGGCGTCAAGTTCGGTGGTTGCAGAGCAGGCGCCAAGGTGAATGACCGCATCCAGACTGCGACCGCCGGGCAGATGAGCGGCCAGGGAACCTTCATCCAGCATCCGCTCGAAAGCATCCTTCTCCAGGTAATCCATGAAGAGTAGCGGTGACAGATTGCGCCATTTATCGCTACGGCCAAGATGATCCACTATCAGGATGTCCTCCCTGCCATTCCGGTTCAAGTGCTGAACCACAGCGCTGCCGATCAAGCCTGCCCCCCCGGTTACTATGATCATCGATCATTCTCCTGTCTGCTCTGTGATAAAAGTGCCTGTACGAGTCCTGCTCCGGTGCGTGGCATACAATCATTATCATATACACCGATTCCGGTCAAGGCGAGGGCTCGGCTGATTTCAGCAACAAGCGGCGCTGCACCTAGTTCCTTCCGCACCTCCTCCAAAAGCAGTATCTTCGTTGGGGCGCCGTGAGCCAGCAGAGTTCCCGACTGTAAAACAGCCACCTCATCGGCCCATCCGTAGGTAAAATCAATATCGTGAGTTGCTATGATGATTGTCATTCCATCAGTATGGAGTCGATTCAATATTTGAATCAGATCACTCTGCATGGCAATATCCAGGCCGGCCATCGGCTCGTCCAGAATAAGCACCTCTGGCCGCATTGCCAGCACGCCGGCGATGCAGGCCCGTTTTTTCTGCCCATAGCTTAAGTTGTGCACCGGCTTGTCGGCGCACTCTACCATGCCTACCGACAGCAATGCTTCTTCCACCCGGATGCGTATTGTCTCGACATCCAGCCCGAGGTTAAGGGGGCCGAACGAGACATCCTCCCGTACAGTGGCGGAAAAAAGCTGATTGTCGGGATTCTGGAATACCAGGCCAACCCGTGAACGGAGGTTGTGCAGATCTTGCCGGCTATAATCCAGCGTTGCCCCACCGTACGAAACAGTTCCGGAGTGCGGTCTGAGAATGCCGTTCATCTGAAGAAACAGAGTGGTTTTTCCTGCGCCGTTGGCGCCAAGCACGGTGGTGCGGCTGCCGCGCCGGATCTGAAGGGAGCAGCGGTCAAGGCCGAGAGTCCCGTCGGGATAACGGAAATTGACATCCTTGAGTTCGAGGATATGGTTTGCCGCCTGCAGTGCCATCAGATCACCAGAGCAAGGAGAATCAGCGCACTCCCGCCGCTGACTGCAACACCCATGTCCCGTGCGGTATTTGGATAGTCATGTTCAAGGAAACGGAACGGACCGTCATTGTTGCGGGCCATTGAAGCCAGGTGCAGCGCTTGAGAACGCTGCCAGACCTGCGCCGCAATGTTTGCAACCAGACCCCCCAGGGAACGGATCGAGAGGCGGATAGTGGCATAACCTAGGCGGGCGGATTGGGCCGTGATGGTGTCGCGCACCGCTTCGGAGAAGACAAAGAGTGTGCGATAACAGAGGATCATGATGTCGAGCAATACCTCAGGCGCCTTGAGCCGGCGCAACAGGGTGATGATGTCTGGGAGCGGCGTGGTCATGGCCAGGAAAAGGAGCGCGGCCAATGCTCCAAGCGAGCGTCCGGATACCTCTGCAACCCGGTAATAACCGGTTCGTGGGAAATGCAGCGAGAGATCGCCGAATGTATTTCCGATCTTGAGTGAAACTGCGAGAGAGAAGGCACTGACAGAGAGGAAAAGAAGCGCCGGAGCAGCCACCCGCAGATAGCGCAGCGTCGGTATTCCCGCCCCCAGAACTGTAACGGCGCACAGAATTGCGGCGACTCCGCAGGCGCCGACGGGCGTTACGGCGGCATATGCGGCAACCATACCGCAGAGGGAAGTGATCCCCTTGGCGGCGGGAGATACCCGCCGCCAACGGTTTGTATAGGCAGATTCCTCGATCAGCATTCTGCTCCCTTATCCAACTCGCGTCGTATTTTGGCGCGGGTCACCGAAATCCCCAGATAATAACCGATAAATCCGGCGCCCAGGGCAGCCTGCAGTGCGAAAAGAAGTGAGCCGATCTCTCCGCTGGGCGGCTCCATGATCGGTTTGAACCAGGGCTTGTATCCGGGCGCGAGCTTGCCGATAACATCCTTCGTCTGGTCATCGGCTCCCTGGAAAATCTTTACTTCTTTGCCATCCGTTCCCGGAGCCGGTTTCCGGATCATAAAGAGCGGAATAGCCAAGAGCAGTACCACGGCAGTCATCATCAACATGTTCTGATATCGTTTCATGCCTCCACCTCCCGGGCGGTTACGACATTCAACTCA
Source organism: Desulfuromonadaceae bacterium (assembly GCA_028712665.1). GTDB lineage: Bacteria > Desulfobacterota > Desulfuromonadia > Geobacterales > Pseudopelobacteraceae > JACRCG01. Next base: position 9,166 of record JAQTRC010000095.1, on the reverse strand, counting down.
TTCAACTCCCGGGGATTGAAACGGGCCAGGGAGTTGAAGATTATCACGGTCAGAAAACCTTCGGTGATGGCAAGCGGGATCTGGGTTAGTGCAAAGACGGCGGCAAATTTGGCAAAGGATGCAGTAAATCCCCCTGCCGGGTCTGGAAAGGCCAGCGCAAGTTGGGCCGAGGTGGTAACATAGGTGAGCAGATCCGCGACTGATGCAGCGAGGAAGACAGAGATTCCGAAGGGGGTTCTTGCCGTCCTGGCGAGACGGTAAATGGCTGTCGCGGCAAACGGTCCGACAATAGCCATGGAGAAGATGTTTGCTCCCAGGGTGGTCAGGCCGCCGTGAGCCAGCAGAATCGCCTGGAACAGGAGCACAACCATGCCGATGGGCGCCATGGCGGCAGGTCCGAACAGGATGGCTCCCAGGCCGGTACCGGTTGGATGGGAACAACTCCCGGTAACGGATGGCATCTTCAATGCCGAGAGGACAAAGGTAAAGGCGGCGGCAACCCCCAGCAGCATCCTCTGCTCCGGCTTTTCCTTGATCTTTTTATTGATGGAGTATAGTCCGTAGGCGACGAATGGTGCAGAAGCGATGCTCCAGCCGATTGCATGTTTGACCGGCAGAAAACCTTCCATGATATGCATATAGAATCTCCCGTCCGCTTGCATTTATAAAAACAAAAAAAGTCCGCACCTGCAATTGCAGCATGCGGACTTTTCGTATTCAAAGCCTGATAGAGGTTTCACTCTCCCTTTACCACGGGGAATAGTTGAGTGGCAAGAATCATGGCAGGTCTTCTGGCTCGCGATTCATCCTCCAGGCGCCTTCCCAATCAAATGATCAGTGACATCTTGCCCTTTGTCCTCGCTTACAGCGGCGGGTCCGCGGGGGAATTGCTCAGTTAAGAGCGGCACCCCTCTTCCCTATCAAGCCCGTGCGGGCACCCTGATCCGTTATTCAATTGTCATGAAACCGGCATACTTACTATACAGCTGAAATAGCACGCACCACCTGTTCTGTCAAGAACGATTCTGGTTCTGAATGCTGCTATCCATCTGTTTCAAAACCGTTTAGGCGGTCTGCACTCTCCGTTTGAGTATGAAGGCGATCAGGAATGATATGGCCAGGGTAATCATTCCGCCGACTATCCCTGAAACGGTTTTGTCGAGTTTGCTTCCTTTAGTTTTCTTCTCCTCCGGCTTTTGTTCGCGGCTTGCTCCGAGTGACGCCTGACTGTCTGAATGTTTGATCCCGGACGTTTTCTTGAGCGAGTAGTCCGGCAGGAAAGAAAACTTTTCCTGAAGGGCTGCCAAGGCGCCGTGAATCCCCTGTTCCGAACCTTTAACTCCATTTTGGCCTGTCACTTTGGATATTGACCATTCAACTCCGTCAGGATGTTCCGAGGCAAACCAGGAAACGAATCCGCCCGATAAAATTGCCGCCGCCAGAAAACCGACTACTATGTTTCTAATTGGATGAGCGACTGCGAGGCGGTCTTCCATCGCGCTTTGCAGGATTTCAGGTTTGGCGCTGTAAACAAAAGAGATTACCGATGCGGTTACAAGCCCTTCGACCACGCCGATTGCCAGATGAATCGGCTGCATGATGATGGCAAAAGTAGAGAAGGGGAGTGATGAGATCCCCGACAAAACGGTTTCCGCGACGACACCGAAGGCTCCCATCTGTAAACCGGCAACCGCAGCCACCATAGAGGCGATTGCTATTTTGGGCCGAGAAACAGTACTGCCGATGATTTTTTTGTAGATCAGCGGGTAGGCGATGAAGGCCGGGAAAAAGCCGAGATTGAAGATATTGCAGCCAAGTGCGAGCAAACCGCCGTCGGCAAAAAAGAGCGCCTGAACAACCAGCACCGAGGCGATGGTCAGGAAAGCGGCATAGGGGCCGAGCAGAATGGAGAGTATCAACCCTCCGCCAAGATGCCCGCTGGAGCCGGTGGCCGGAATAGTGAAGTTGATCATCTGCGCGGCAAAGATAAAAGCGCCCAACACTCCCATCAGAGGTATCTTCCGGTCATCCATCCCGGTACGGACTTTTTTGGAGCAGTAGGCGATGGTGGCTGCCGATGCGGCCCACATGGCGCCGCCGACTGCTGGTGATAGTAATGCGTCTGCCATATGCATGATAAAATCTCCCGGCATATATGCGCATGCAATTTATATTTTCGTAACACGATTGAAATACAATAGTTATAAATGAGTGTCAAGCGCCAAAATACATTATTCGTGCTACCCTGGCAAAACGCGTTTTTTAGCTTGCAATGCTCGTGCAGTTGACGCTAAAGTGCCGCCACATTTTGCCAGTCTCCGAGTCGTCGGGCCTAAAAGGGATAAATCCTCATGGCCTGCGACCTGCGGGTGTCGCCGGAAACAGCGCCGCCCTCCTTTGAAAAGGGGATCTCGTGCTCGACATGCCACTACAGGTGGCTTGTCCGCGCCCCTTTTCTATCAAGAGAAGGGGCTTTTTGGTTTTTGTATACTACTGAAAAACAACAAGAACCCTGCTCAATCCAATATGGCTTGTTCAGAGGAATCCAGCCACGTAGGGCAGCTTGCAGGAAGCATTATTTTACCGATTCATTTTGCCAGTCTCCGAGTTGCCAGGCCTAAAAGGGATAAATCCTCATGGTCTGCGACCTGCGGGTGTCGCCGGAAACAGCGTCAACCCTCCTTTGAAAAGGGGATCTTGTGCATGACGTGCCACTGTCTGTGGTTTGTCCGCGCCCCTTTTCTATCGAGAGAAGGGGCTTTTTAGTTTTTGCATGCTTCTGAAAAACAGCAGGAATCTGCTCAATCTCAAATGGTTGGATCGAAGGGGTCCAGCCACATAGAGCGGTGTATCAGGAGTAATATTGTACTGTATTTAATCAATTAAAAGGAGAGAAGGATGAAAAAGTTAGCAATTGCAGCGGGATTTCTGATGTTCTACTTTACCGGCCAGTCGGCCAACGCAAAAACCGTTGAGGATCTGCTCAAGGAGAAGGGGATCATCACGGAGGAGGAGTACAAGAGTGTGGTGAAGGCGCGTCCGGTCGATTACCGGCTTGGCAAGGGTTTCACACTGACCTCCCCGGATGAGAAATTTCAGCTTACCCTTGGTGGAGTATTGCAGAGCCGTTACACCTTCACCGATATGAAGGCGAAACCTGATTCGAGCAAATTCGAGATAAAGTCGCTCAAACTTGTTCTAAGCGGCTATGCATACAACAAAGACCTGACCTATGAGATGCAGACAAACTTTGTTCAAGGGGGTTCGACCAAGATTCTGGAGCGGGGGTATTTCAA
>JAQTRC010000095.1:0-5770 GCA_028712665.1 Desulfuromonadaceae bacterium | reverse complement strand
GCCAAGAAACATGTTGTGGATACCACCGGCGCAATTTCCTGGTATATCAACAAACACAATCTGAAGATCCAGGGCGATGTAACCAATAGCCACACGCAGAGCACAATGACCGACGACAAGCTGTACCGTCTTCAGGCACAGCTGCTCTTCTGATATCCATCAGTTTTCTGTTTGCGAAAAATGCGATGCAAAGGGTGCCGGTGGAGTAACTTTCCCGGCGCCCTCAGCCTGTAGAATGCAGCGCCCCAACAAGCCTGGACTGTTTACGTACATGATCTAAAGGAGTATACATATGAAACGATTAGCCGCTCTAACGTTGTTCTGCTGCATCTGGACGTCTGCGGCAGATGCGGAAAAGGGTTTTATCCTGCTGGCCAGCACAATAGGTCCCATCGATGCCGGGATTGTATCGGCGCTTGAAGAGGGCTTTGAAAAGGATACCGGCATCCGCGTTCGTCATCTGGGGGCCGGCACCGGCGAAGCCCTGAAGATTGCAGAAAAGGGGAGTGTAGATCTGGTGATGGTTCATGCCCGCTCGCTGGAGGAGAAGTTTGTTGCTGCCGGATTTGGAACTGAGCGCATCCCTTTCATGTATAACGACTTTGTCATAGTCGGGCCCTCCAGCGATCCGGCAGGGATACGTGGCATGAAATCGGCAACCGACGCGCTCAAAAAGGTCGCCGAAAAGCAGGTTCCGTTCGTCAGCCGGGGTGACAAGTCAGGAACACATGTTGCGGAGATGGAACTCTGGAGCAAGGCGGGTCTGAAACCGTCCGGAAAATGGTATATAACTTACGAGAAGGGGAACGAAGGAAACGTCCCGACACTCCGCTACACCAGCAATGCAGGTTCATATACCCTGATCGATCGCGCCACCTATCTGTCGATACGGCAGGAGATAAAGCTGGAGGTACTCGTCGAAAGGGACGAAGCCCTGCTGAACCGTATTTCACTTATCCCGGTCAGCAGTAAAAAATATCCGCAGGTCAATCATGAGGATGTCGCACTGTTTGTGCGCTGGCTCAATTCACCCGCCAAGGGGCAGAAGATCGTAGCCGAATTCGGCAAAGATCGTTTCGGAGCAGCACTCTTTTTCCCGGATTCAAAAGAATGGCATCAACTGCAAAAACATTAATTCCCGGCATAGGAGAAACAGATGATCACAAAACAGATTCTTACCCGTATCACGACAGTTGCAGTTACACTTGCAATCCTTGTCTCGGGAACAATTTCCATGGCCGCCTCAAAAACGGTCATCCTGGCCACCACCACCAGCACCCAGGATTCCGGCCTGCTGGACGTTCTGGTGCCGCTGTTCGAGAAGGAGAGCGGTTTTCTTGTCAAAACAATTTCCGTCGGCTCAGGCCAGGCGATGAAGATGGGGGAGAAGGGTGAAGCGGACGTGCTGCTGGTACATTCCCCCGATGCCGAAAAAAAATTCATGGCTGGCGGATTCGGCGTAACCCGGACTCTGGTGATGCATAACGACTTCATTATTGTCGGACCGGCTTCCGATCCGGCAAAAATCAAGGGGGGCACTGCCGCCGATGCCATGAGGCTGATAGCAAAAACGGGCTCAATATTTCTCTCCCGAGGTGATAACTCCGGTACCCATGCCAAGGAAAAGGGGCTCTGGAAAGGGGCGGCCCTGAACCCGGACGGCAGGAAGTGGTACCAGCAGACCGGTCTTGGTATGGGACAGACGCTTAATGTGGCAGCCGAAAAAAAAGGATATACACTGACCGACCGCGCTACATATCTGGCGTTAAAAAAAGCGCTGGGGCTCGAAATTCTGGTGGAGGGTGACGGCAGACTGCTCAACGTCTATCACGTTATAGAACTTAATACCGTCAAATGGCCCAAGGTGAACGCCCAGGGGGGAAAGGCCTTTGCCGATTTCATGGTTGCTAAAAAGAGCCAGGCTATCATCGGGCGGTTCGGGGTGGAAAAGTACGGAGCACCGCTCTTCTTTCCCGATGCAGGTAAGAATCCCGCTTCTCTGGGGCTCTGATGGAGCTGATACTTGACGGTATAATCCAGGCATTACGCCTGGTGACGACTTTCGACAGCGAGGTCATGGCGGTGACACTGCTGTCGCTTAAGATATCCTGCAGTGCTACGATGATAAGCCTGTTTCTCGGCATACCGTCCGGTACGCTTCTGGCGCTGGCCAACTTTCCAGGCCGCAGGCTGGTGATCAGTATGGTCAATACCGGAATGGGGCTCCCTCCGGTAGTGGTCGGTCTGTTCGTGACCATCTTTCTTTGGCGCAACGGACCGCTCGGCTTTCTGGAGATTCTCTACACCCCCTCTGCAATGGTGCTGGCCCAAGCGGTGATAGCCACCCCGATTGTGGCCGGTATTACAATTGCGTCGATTCAAAACCTCCCTGCCAATCTCAAGCTGCAAGTGCTGGCGCTTGGGGCGACACGTGTTCAGATGGTATGGATACTGGTGCGTGAAGCCCGCCTCCCGCTCCTGGCCGCGGTAATGGCCGGATTTGGCGGAGTAATCTCCGAAGTGGGAGCTTCTATCATGGTGGGGGGGAATATCAAGGGGCAGACAAGGGTCCTGACCACCGCCACGGTAATGGAAACCGGCAAGGGGAACTTCGACGTAGCCATCGCCCTCTCCCTGATTCTGCTTGCGCTTGCCTTCGGAGTCAACTATCTGCTGACGGTTATCCAGCAGCGGGAGCGTCCGAGGTGAACAACATCCTTGAAGCAACAGATCTCCGGATCCGGCGCGGCGGGGTGCAGGTTCTGGATCTGCCCCGCTTTTCTCTGGCTGCGGAGGAGAAGGTGGCGGTGATCGGGCCGAACGGGGCGGGCAAGTCCAGTCTGCTTCTTGGTCTGGCCTGTCTGCTAAGGAGAGAGAGCGGCACGATCTCCTTTAATGGAGAAGCGGTCATGGAGCGCGGAGAGACCGCCTATCGCCGCCGGATCGCGATGGTCTTTCAGGAACCGCTGCTGTTCGACACCACGGTGATCGATAATGTGGCGGAAGGATTGCGGATACGGGGGAAGGGGCGCGAAGAAGCGAGAGATATCGCCAGGGAGAGCCTCGAACTCTTCAAGGTCGGGCATCTGACCGGGCGTTCCGCGCACAAACTCTCCGGAGGCGAAGCGCAGCGGGTCAGCCTGGCGCGCGCTTTTGCGGTCCGTCCGGAGTTGCTCCTGATGGATGAACCTTTTTCAAGTCTCGATCTGCCGACCCGCATCGTGCTGGCGGAGGATCTGGGACGCATCCTTCACGAATCTGGAACGGCGGCTATTATCGCAACGCATGATCGGATTGAGGCGTTTCACATCGTGGATCGTCTGGTGGTGATGGACAAGGGATCCGTTGTGCAGCAGGGGAGCCCGCAAGAGGTTCTGAAACAGCCGGTTAATGCCTTTGTAGCTGCGTTCAGAAGAACGACCGTCCCGACCGCCGGTGGATAATCTTTCCTGGTTATCTACAAACCTCAAGTTGAAATCTAAAATATTTCCCCCTCCCTTGACGGGAGGGGGTTAGGGGGAGGGTGAAGCTGCAACATGTTGATTTCATTGCAACCTCCCCCCCACCCTAACCCTCCCCCGCCAGGGGGGAGGGGATTGATTCTGCATTACTTGAGTTAAGTGCATAACCAGATAATCTTTTGTCTGAACCCCGGCTTTAACGGATAGCGGACGAACCGTCCGACCGGATCGATGATTATCGTGCGTAATGGGCAAAGGCCTTCAGCACCTTGCCGTCCGGCCCGAAATGAAAAACCTCCGCCGCAAGGCGTCTTCTCGCCCCCCTGTAATAGATGGTAATGGAGTTGACCCCCACCAGGGTAGTAACCAACTCGAACCACAAATCAGGTATGAGGGCGAGCGCCCTGGCCCAATAGGCCCCGACCGCGTCCTTCCCCTTCAGCATGCCGCTCGGTTCGCCGGCAATCTGGATGATAACCGGTGACGACATCTCAAAGTCGTCGGCGTAGTGTGACAAAATCCTGTCCAAATCATGATCGTTCCAGGCATCTATCCATTCGTCGGCGAAATGTTCGGCAAATTCATCTGTTATCATGTCAACTCCCAATCGTATCTAAGTATCTTACTTCTTCCCCAGATATCTGCTCTTTACATTGTACGCGATCATCCAGTCGGCCATGGAGCGCTGCGGCAGGATCTTCTTCAACTCCGCCGCAATAGCAGCGGCGTCCTGAGAGGTGGCAGCCAGTTCCCGCGCCTTGCGGTCGAACAGCAGCAGATACTCCTTCATCTCTTTTAGATCCTTCTTCGTCGAGAGCGGACCATGACCGGGGATGATCTTCTCAAGATCCATCGCCAGCAGGGTGTCAATGGTTTTGCTCCAGCCGGCGATGTCGCCGTCGGCCATAAAGGGGTGAAAATCGGTGAAGAGGATGTCGCCGGCAAAGAGCAGCTTTTTGGATGGAACATATACGACCAGGCTCCCCTCGGTGTGGGATGAGGCGGTGCGAATCAGTTCCACCGTTTCGTCACCCAGATAAATCTGCATCCGGTCGCTGAAAGAGAGCGTCGGCAAGACGATCTCGGTCCCGGCCATATCCTCGGACTTCAGGCCGTAATTTGAGATCCCTTTCAGGGTGCCTGCTCCGATCCGATCCAGCATCGCCCTGTCGGCGGTATGGGAAATAACTGTGGCGCCCAGCTTGGCAAAGACGCAGTTCCCGAAGGCATGGTCCAGGTGGGTATGGGTGTTGACCACGTACTTGATCGGCTTGTTCGTCACCTTGCGGATATCTGCCAGGAAACGTTCCCCCTCCTTGGCAGATATCAGGGTATCCACCACCAGCACGCCATCCGCGCCGATGATGATCCCGGCGTTGGCGCCAAAACTGTGGGCGGGGGAGCTATCCTTCTCTCCTGCGTATGAGTAGACGTTATCGGAGATCTTCGTCAACTCGGCAAAAGCGGTTTGGGTGAACAGAAGCGTAACGGCGACGAGCGACAGCAAAAGCATTTTCTTCATTTTCTTACCCTCCGGCAATAGTGGTGTTGTCTGCTCTAGTAAAAATAGTTTTCAAAATCATCAGACGTGCTTCATCGGATGCTCCTTCAACCAATCCCGCAATGCCTCGTTCATGCGGGTCTGCCACCCCTTGCCTGTGGCCTTGAAGGCTGCCAGGACTTCCAAATCAAAGCGGACGGTTTGCGATGCTTTGGTGCGTCCGGCCGGCCGCCCCCGGCGAATAAGCTTGGAGCCTTGCATAAGGGCGGCTTTTCCAAACCAATCATCGGTTAATTCCGGGGCATCGTCCGGATCAAGCAAGCTGTTTTTTGTAACGGCTGATTTCGCGGTCATTAGCGTACCTCATGGAAAATGTAGCAACAAGAATAGGGCGCGTCAATAAAAAATGTTACAACATAAATAGGGCGCTATGAGGGGATGCGGATACTGCAGAGCGTATTGTGTCGGTAGCAGGAAATAATTGGGGAACGCTCCTATTTAATTCATGTCGGAGCAAATTCGCCGAAATAATTCAAAAAAATAATAGCAAGTTAAATCAGATAGTTATGCATTGTATAAAGAAACTTTACAGTTATGTAACATGCTGAAATGCATGTCTATTTTATGCAGGTGTAAAGAAACTTTACACTTTTTAAAAGCATAACCTATTGATATTAGGCTTGATTATTGTTGGCTGATGAGTTAGGGAGTTGGAAGGTTTTGTTGATGAATCGGAAAGAGTTGAGTGAGACACCAAGGAGTCAAAAAGCAGGCTCTTATATTCAAATCAGCAGATGCAAAGCCTGAC
>JAQTRC010000094.1 GCA_028712665.1 Desulfuromonadaceae bacterium | reverse complement strand
TTCATCAGGATTGCCGTACTGGAGAGCGCCACCAGAAAACCGAAAAAAACCGATTGGTTGACAGGAAATCCGAAAGAAGTTCCAACGGCTGCAATCGCCAGGATAGTTACCAGCACCTGAAGTCCGCCGCCCCAGAGGACCAGATGCTTGATCCGCATCAGCTCCTTAAGGGAGAGTTCGATGCCGATGGTGAAGAGCAGCAGCACAACGCCGATTTCGGCCATCTGCTCGACTTGATGGGTGTTCTTGATAAAGCCCAGAGTGTGCGGACCAGCCAGGATGCCGGTTACCAGAAAGCCGATGATGGAGGGAAATTTCAGACGCTGGAACAGGACCACCGTCACCAGCGCCAGGCCGAAGAGGATCTCGATATCTTTTAAGGCTTCATACGGCATGCTCTGTGCCCCCCTCATTTAAAGAGTATACCCGAAGGATCAAACCAAGTATTTCACAGCTTGCAGGGCGAAGCCACCGGAAACGTGGTGTGACACAGACGATAACTGCATCGAGAGTCAGGACTTCAGGTGTAGCCTTGTCAGCGCAACGTATGTTGTGGATAATACTCACAACATCAGCAATCGGACTATCGCCACTGGTTCAGGGCGGTGACCACGGGCAGAATGACACGGGCCCCTTCTATGACGGCAAAAAGCGGGTTGCCGACGGTTCTGACGCTGATGCCGGTGCGTTCCTCCAGCCGCTCACGGATGCCGGGGACCAGTGCCCCGCCCCCGCTCAGCCAGATGCCGCTGTCGATGATCTCGCACCCCAGGCTGTGGGGCAGATCCCGTAAAAAAGAATCGACAGTCGCCAGTATCTCTTCCACAACCGCTTCCACGGCCGCGGCCGGATGCGCTCGCCCGCCGGAATCACGGCTGTCGGAAGCGGATACGGCTACTCCATGGGAGCGAAGGATCTCCTCGGCCTCCTCATCGGTGATGGCTGAAATGCCGTTTCGCTCCGCTGTTTGCACGATCTCCCGGCGCATCCCGGCGCAGCCGATCCTGACGGCACAGGTTGCCAGAATCTTGCTGGATTGGATGATCGCGCAATCGGAGACCCCTTCGCCGATATCAATAATCATCTGGGCATAGGGGGATGAGACGTCTGTCCCGGCGCCGACAGCTGCGGCAAGCGGCTCGGGAATAACGACCACCGAGGAAGCCCCAGCCTTGACAATGGACTCGATCAGCAGTTCTCGTTCACTGCGCTTCACGTCGCTGGGAGCACAGGCCAGGACGCGAGGTCCGACTACGCCGAACACCCGCACTTGAGTCAGCAAGGGCTTCAGGAACGCCACGGCCGCGTCACCGTCGACGACCACACCCCCGCGGAGCGCGCGCTTGACGATCGTTTCCGAGGGGTGCTCGATCAGCCGGTGCAGGCCGATTGCCACACGTGTAGTTGCCGTGCCGACATCCAGGGCAACGTCCTGTCTCCAGAACTTGTGGGGGGATAGGAATGACATGCCAGTACCTCTTCAAACATCCTCAACGCAGTACTACCTGACACTCGATCGAAAGACCCGCCTGGTTTTACATCGGAGTGCACAGCCGTTCCGCGCGTCCTGTCGTGCCCCTTTCAACGTGTCACAGTACTGCCGCCTTCGGGAAGAGGATGTTATTCTCCAGGTGGACATGCTTGTGGAGATCGTCCTCGAACTCTTTCAGCTTCCGGTAGGTGATCATGAATGTATTGCAGACATCACCCGGTATGGCGTAATCCTTGGAAAGATGACGGATGGTGTGGACTGCGTCGCCGATCTCCTCGTGTTCGCGCTCAAGCTTGAGCAGGGACACCCGGATCGTTTCCCGATCCTGCTCATCGGGCGTATTGCCGGATATCCTGGCCTCAGCGACCCGTTTGATGGCCGGGAAAAAGACCTCCTCCTCTTCCTTCAGGTGCGCCGCCATATCGGATGCAATCTTGTCAAAGATGGCAGAGATCCGGATCACCTCGGGATGATGGGCGCCGTGAACAGCGGCGATCTTCCGGGCATATGCGGCAATCTGCTCGTCATTCTCCTTGAGGTAGACATGGTGGGTGTTGACGATATAGTCGGCCAGAAACGGCAGTGCCCACGATGAATAATTCTGGCTCCGTTCGGCCGGTTCACCCTGCACCGCCTCCAGTTCGCCCGTTATCGCGGCGAGGTCAAGCCCTTTCTCAGCACAGATTGTCGCGAGGGCAACCTTGCCGCCGCAGCAGAAATCAATACCGTGGTTTTCAAAGACGGTGGCGGTACGGAAGTCGGCAGCGACAATCTCGCCGATGGTTTTGTTCCCTGTTGTTGGTTCCTGCATTGTCTTCTCCTTTTGAAGGGGCAGCATAACAGTTTAAACCCCCTTTATTATACTTTTTACCGATTATCAGTCCATTTTTTTGTACTTAAATAAGTGCATGAAAGCGGGTAACGTTATAAACGTGAACATTGTTGTTGTTGCAATTCCGAAGTTGGTTGCCCAGCCAATGGAGGCTAGCGCCCCGTAATCGGTTAACGCGAGCGAACCGAATCCGGCAATGGTTACAAGAGCTGAAAGAAGAACGGCTCTGCCGGATTGAATGAACCGCTCCCTGTGTTCTTCTTCGTTGCAGTTCCTGACCCTGTGCGCGATGTGGAGGCCGTAATCGCTCCCCATACCCAGGATAGTGACAAACACCATCACATTCATGAAGTTGAGACGCATGCCGAAGAGAGACATCAGACCCAGCATGGCAATTCCTCCACAGATGACGGGAAAAAGAGAATAAAAGATCCCCGCAGGAGTATTAAAGTGAGAAACGAGCAGGAATAGAACCATCACGCTTCCAATTATACTTACCAACACGAAACTATCCCGCACCGATTCAGTGAGTTGTTCGCTCACCAGGTCAACACTCGTCGTTCTTGTTTGTGGGACGTTTACTTGTAATTCATCAAGAAAAGTTTTTTGCGGAAATTCCGGACCGCGATAGTTCAGGTACGTTAGCAGATGATACCCTTTCGCATTGTGGATTAGATGTCTTTCGGCGATTCCACGAAAGGGCGAGTTTGTCAGTTGGTCAATGCCCTCACTGACCGGCAGGGACCGGGCTTGGGCAAGGTTGGCAAGGCCTTGGATGTACTCGCGGAAGGGCTTGATGTCAAAACCCTGGTCCTTCATGGTACGTTTCAGAACAAGGTTAACATGGCTGCTGCTAGGATCCGCCGTAAGTGCTTCGATTACTTTTTGTTGGGCGCTCTCATTGTTGATTACTTGTCCGAGGGATGAATAAGATACGAGCTCACCTCGTTGCTGAAACTTTTGGGCTAAGGCTTCTACCCTGTTCCCTCGTGACAGGACATCGGTAAGGTCATTTCCCTCAATTGCTACGATGAGCTGTTTGGGGCTCACGCTCAAATGCTGCTCCACTTTTTTTTGTGAAAGGAATGCTTCGGAAGATTGTGGCTGCAGGTTTTTCAGTTCCGTCTCGAAGGTAATACCACCGGCGGCGAGAAGCAGGCAAAGCACTGAGACGATGGAAAGAGCGATGACTGCACGCCAGTATCGCCGTACTGTCTCCCAGATGCAACCGAGACCAAAGCGGGGTAGCGGTTTGTATTCCTTGAGGGGGAATCTCTTCTCTATGAAGAGAAGCAATGGGGGCAGAAAAAAGAACGTGGCGTACAAAGAATAAATTACTCCAAGTCCCACCAGAAGCCCTAATTCGGAAAGTGCTCGTATGTCCGATACCATAAAGGCAAGGAAGGGAATAACCGTCGTAGCGGCAGCGGTGAAGAGTGCGTGCCCGGTATCAACAGTTGCCAGTCGGAGTGCTTCGACAGACGACGTGCCCTGAGAGCGTTCGAAATGGAAACGGTCGTAAAGATGAATTGAGTAGTCGGTGCTAAGACCAACCAAAAGTGAGGTAAATGCGAAGGAGATGATGCTGATCGTCGGATAGATCAGGCCCGCCGTTCCGACTGTCAGTACGACTCCGTACACCAGGATGAACGGAATCAGCAGGGTCGGTAGTACTCTCCGGTAGCTGACGTAGAAAAGAGCAAGCACAATTGCAAGAGTAGATAGAAAACCAGCCATGACGTTTTCTTTCATGACCGATTCATCGGTGACTGCACTCAGATGAGCACCGGCGACGGATATTTTAACTGCCGCCCCTTTTCGGGCCTCATTTATGGCCGCCACCAGTTTCCTGGCAAAAGCGATGTCGGTCACCGGACGACTGGGTTCGGCGATGATGATGAGCACCTTGCCGTCACGCGAAAGAAAATAGGGCGAGGATGTATCCAGATCAAGTGCCTGGGAGGCCGTTTTTAGTCGCGGCAAAATGAGGTCGCGAAGAAAAAGCGGATCGGCGGCAATAATATCGGTAAAAGCGCCCGGTGCTGCAAGTTCTGTTTTGGCTTTTCGAAGAGCGAGATCGACAGATTCAGGTTTAAGAAGTTGCTGATAACGCGCAACATCTGTGGGTGCTATAAAAAGTTGCGGTCGAGTGACTGCATAGCTGATAAAATCACTAAAGGGCTTTGCCTCTGCGGGATCAAAGATGCGGTATTTGACTTTACTGAAGGCGGGAGATCCGCCTACGGAAAGTTCTTCCAGTTTCCCTGCGAAGACCTCAGCTTCCTTGATAAGCGCATGCTTCTCCCCTTCCAGAAGAAAATAGGCGTTTCCTGCGCTTCCCGTCCATTCAATTGTATCCATGAAAAGAGCAAGCGGCCCCTTTTGGGGAAATAATTTGAAAATATCCGCTTCAAAATGGATTCTGGAGATTGAAAAACACGAAAGCATAAACACAAGGCAGCACGCAACAAATACTGCCATTGGTTTTGTTGTGGTGACAAAGAAGATCCACTGTAAATGTTTTTGTATCAGTGCGTTTGAAGTGGAAACTATTTTGTTTGATATTTTTTTGATCATAATTATATGAACCTTTTTCTTCCCGTAACAACGGGAGACTTTTCAAACTTTAAATTAGGAGGTTTCCAGGATGCTGACATTTTTCTCGCTGTTTCTCTTGCTGTTTTCCAATTTCGCTACTATCGGACTTGCGATGAATATCGACGAGTACGTTGCGATGACAACGCCCGAGACCAAGGCCAAGGCAAAATCATGGATTACCTCACCTCCAAAAAGAAACAAAGACACAGCCGCTAAAAACGTGGTCAATGAAGTAACTACTGTCCGGGACAAAACTTCATTGATGCTGTAATTGAATGTATTCTCCATGGTTTCTATCAGGTTTTTATTGAGGTTTTCTCTGATCCGGTCAAATATTACAACCGTGTCGGTCAGGGAATACCCGGCAATTGTCAGGACGGCGGTTATGAAAAGAAGGTTGATCTCCTTGTCCATAACGTAAAACAGGGCAATCATTGCCAACACGTCATGAAGTGTGGCGACTATGGCGCCAACACCGAATCTGAAATCAAAACGCCAAGCAATATAAATGACGATTCCGATCATGGAAATTCCCACTGCCTTCAGAGTATCCTTCTTGAGTTTGTTACCGATTGAAGGGCCAATTTCCGAGGAGCTTTCTTCAACGAAAGCGTTCTCAGGAAACTCTTTCTTGAATACTTCTTTGATGGTATCGGAAACTTTCCCTGAATTCAGACTGGTATTGCCAACTTTGATAAGCAGCTTGTTTCCCTCTTTAATCTCCTGCAAGCTCGCCTCTTTAATGTTATTGTTGGTAAGCAAGATCCGAGCTTTTTCCAAAGAAATCGGTTGCGTGAAATTGAGTTGTACCGATGTCCCCCCGGAAAATTCAATCCCCATATTAGCGGCGTTTCTGGCGATCTGGACAATACCGATTATTCCCAAAATCACAATTAAACTCGAAATAGCAAAGGTGACTCTTCTCATACCGATAAAGTCTATACTGGTTTTGCCGATAAGTTGCATAGTTCCTCCTAGATGCTTATTTTTTCGACTTGAAAGCGGCTAAGAGCGCTGTCAAAAACGACCTTGGTTGCGACCAAGGATGTAAAGAGATTTATGATTACGCCCAAGCTTAATGACACGGCAAATCCTTTGACCGGGCCTGTCCCAAACTGGAAAAGAACCGCCGCTGTGATCAGTGTGGTAACGTGAGAATCCACTATGGTCAGAAAGGCCTTGTCATAACCCGCATCAACACTCACTCTGGGAGTCCGGCCGAGTCTGATTTCCTCTTTGATCCTTTCAAAAATGAGGACGTTCGAATCAACCGACATACCAATCAGCAGGACAATAGCTGCGATGCCTGGCAAGGTAAGCGTAGCCCCGAGAGCCGCAAGCGCCCCCATAAGATAAAGCACGTTCAGTACCATACCAATATTGGCAACAAGTCCTGAGATGCGATAGTAAATTGCCATGAACATAAACACGAGGATGACACCGATCCCGCCGGCTGTCAGTCCTTTGATGATCGAATCCTGACCGATTGAAGGTCCAACAGTGACGTTCTGAACAATCTTCACAGGAGCTGGAAGCGACCCGGCACGCAGGACGATTGCCAGATCCGCAGCTTCTTTCTCGCTGAAATTTCCTGAAATTTGCGCGCTGCCGCCTGATATACGTTCACGAATCACCGGTGCCGAGTACACAGCGCTATCAAGAACAATGGCAAAACGCTTTCCCACATTGGCGGCTGTTACCTGGTCGAAAAGTCTAGCGCCGGTTGAGTTGAAGTCGATTGACACATACGGCTGGTTGGACTGCGAATCGATCCTCACTTGAGCGTCGGTAAGCAGATCGCCTGTGATAACGGCTTTCTTCTTCACGACGATCGGGATTTCCTGCACCGCTCCAGTAGATGAATTTGATTGTTTCTCCATGAGAATTTCAGTGTCATTGGCTATGGTTCCAGGATTAACAGATGAGCCCGGTATGTTTTCTTCAACCAGCTTGAAATCAAGACGTGCCGTCTTGCCGATCAGCTCAATGGCCCGTTGGGGGTCCTTGATGCCGGGGAGTTGAACGACTATATGATTAATCCCTTCACGCTGGATAACCGGTTCTGATACACCAAACTGGTCGATTCTGTTGCGGATGGTTTCAAGAGACTGGGCAACTGCCTTGTCTTTTCTGTCACGGATCGTGTTTTTATCCATTCGGAGCTGAAGGACTACACCACCCACATCTTCGACCGGGGGAGACAGTTCATATTCAGGGTACTTTTTCTTCATCAACAGTTGTTCGTTTTCAGCAGTTTTTTTGTCGTAAAGAGTTAGCCTGATCAGGTCTTCACCAACTCTGACGATCTGCTTGAAGGGGATTTGTCTGGTTTTCAAAGTATCCTCAAGATCAGCAGCAATAAGATCGAGGGTTCCTTCCACCGCCTTTTGAGTATCAACCTCCATCACAAGGTGGGTGCCCCCCTGGAGATCAAGGCCGAGATGAATCTTTTCCTTGGGGAGAATTCCGGTCCACCAAGAAGGAAGTTTGGTTACCAGAGTTGGTGTGAGATAGAGAAACGATAAGAGCGCAAAAATTACTATGAGGCTTATGCGCCATGAAATACTTTTAGGCATAGGTGTTGTTCCTTTCAATTGTGGCTATCCGGGTGGTACAAGCGGCAATAACACTACAGACATACGAGATATTTCGACTTATCACCGTATGAAGTTATAGCTGCGGAAAGCCCCATCTCTGCATTAGTTGCAACATAGTAAGGGTTTATCCCGGATATCCCGGTTAGTTTATAATTTAACCGCTAGCTTGCAATAAGCAGATAAGAGTCCGCTATTGATGCCCGTGTCTGGCGGCAAAAGCCGGAATAAACCCCTGTGGGGGTTACTCTTCTCAGCCTGACGCTTAGGGTCAAATTGCGCGCTACAGATTTTGTGAGGGAACTATGGAATTACGCAGGTGGCGCTCTGGCTGAAAGAACCGATACTGTGGCGGTGATGAAGGAATGAGATTCATCAAGAGGAGATGAAATGTGAACAGCAGGGGTCTTGATTTGAAGTTCATTGCAGATAATATCTAATAATTGAGCCGTTTTTACAATTTTAAGCAGAGGAGATTGTAGCAGGGTTTTGATAACAGCATTGGATGGTGGTTCAACCTTTTGTGAACTTGAGAGTCTGGGTTCCTGCGGATTGGAAAAATTGGGGGTTCTTATCCCTTGGAAAATAAAAATAACTGCTGCCATTATGACAAGCGGCAACAAGTATTTTTTGTTTATGGAAAAAAATCGAAGTAAATTCATATGCTAAAACTATACGAAACCTTTGCCATTTGCAAGAAGTATAAAATTTATTGAGCCTTATATGATATTTGAATTATTACATATTCGTGTGGCATGTAGTGTCTGCAGAAATCACCTCTGCTTAGAATAAAAAACTTATTCTTACTTCTCATTCGTTTTACTTAATCGGTATGAATCCCTGTCATACAGACAAAGTTTTATTTTTCAAGTGTTTCATTCCCTGATCTCTTGACCCGGACTTACGAAGGATATCCCTTGCCCCGATGTTGCCCCAATCATGACGCATTCGATAATCGGTGTGTTCACAACCTTGTCTCCCAGCCATCTGACTATGAAGTTGGCTCCGAAGCCGCCGCTGACATCCTTTTCCTCAATATGGATGTAGGTTGAAGCCAGGGGACCCAGGGCCAGGGGTTTTTCAAGATAGCGGCGAACCAGTTTGCCGTTTGTATCATAGTAGTCTATGGACGTGATCCGGATTGCATTTGACAGATCCGTGTTGCGGATACTCAGTGTCGCAGCCAGCTGAAAGGGAAGTTTCCTGGGGCCGGTAAAGACGTTCGAGTAGGCGGGCACATATACTGTCTGGCCCTTGGACAGTCTGACCTCGGACGACTCTGCCCACACCTGCGTCGGAGCCATCATTGAGAACAGAGACAGCAGTACAATCAGCATTGCGGCAGTAAAAACGCTTCGACCATGCATAACGGGCTCCTTGTGTGCAGTTATATCAAATATATCAAAATACCATCCAAATATATCCGATACCTCATTAACGATTGTTCTGCAATCCGTTTCCTTTCCTCATTCGTGCAATGCGCTCTTTCACCGTGTCAAGCAGCTTTCTGGCCCAGATGAATTCGGTGGCCAGTATCGCAAGTCCAATCGGGATAACCACCACAGCAGGTCCCGGCAACACGATCATGGCAATTCCGACCGCCAGGATCGTGAAACCGATCACCGAAACAATCAGGCGTTTGGCCTGACCCAATGTCCTTAAAACGAGGTGCTTCACGGCTAAAACTTGACTTTCGGCGCAACTTTGGCCGCTTCATCCGCCTTGAACGGTTCTTTCCGCTGCAGATGCAACAGCAGTGAATTGGTCAGGGAGTTGGGGAAGGTGCGGATGCTGGTGTTGAAGGTCTGTACTGTGGCGTTGTAACGTTCCCTTGCGACATTGATCCGGTTTTCGGTCCCTTCCAGCTGTTTCTGAAGATCCAGGAAATTCTGATTGGCCTTCAGATCGGGATATTTTTCCGCCACCACCATCAGGCGTGAAAGGGCCGACGACATCTGCCCCTGAGCCTTTTGAAACGCGGCCAGCGCATTCGGATCGCTCACCAGTCCCTTGCCCACATTCAAAGAACCGACCTTGGCCCGCGCCTCTGTGACAGCGGTCAGGGTTTCTGCCTCATGTCTGGCATACCCCTTGACGACTTCAACCAGATTTGGAATCAGGTCGTTACGGCGCTGGTAGGCTGATTCCACATTACCCCAGGCTGCAGTTACCGCCTCCTCGTTGGCCTGAATGCTGTTGTAGCCGCATCCGGACAGCAACGACACCAACAGGACTCCCATCAACATCATCATATTCTTGTTCATTTATTGCTCCTCCTGATTCTGCAAATTTTGGCCAAAGCAATGCATGACCCCGGCGAGAATAGTTGAATGAGCGTTGAGGCAGGTAAAAACTATTCTCTATCGTGCATACCAGAGTAGTTGGGTGCCATACTTCAAAGTTTTCAGCATCTCTATTCAAAAAGGGAATGGATTACAAACCAGCTTTTTTCTTTTTCATATACCGGTAAAGAAGGTATCCGCCCCCTGCCAGAAGAATTATTTCAAACAGGCCGATGCCTCCGCTTCCCATTGCGCCGCCCATACCACCGCCGGCTCCGGCAAAGCTGCCGAACAGCATGCTTCCCAGCATGCCACCCATTATTCCGCCAGCCATGCTTCTCATGAAACCTCCGCCAGCCTGCTGTTGAAAGGCGCCAGCTGCAGGAGCAGACTGCTGTCGTGGCGGAACCGACTGGTATGCAGGAGAAGTTGCAGGCCGCGAATAACTGCGTGAGCCGCGGCTCCCCATGGAACGGCTGCCGCCGGCCCTGGCTTCGGCGTTAAACTCCATTACGGTAATACTCATGAACAGTACGGCAGCCAGAACGGTAAAAACTTTAACGACCCGAAACTTCATCTGTTGTCTCCTTTTCTGTCCGGTCTAGCCGGAGTTGATTTTTATTGTACAGGTCCCCTGCTTTGCCAGGTTCCGTCTTAATCTGTCAGATGTGACTGATGGAGTTTGACCGGCGTGCCGCGCCTGAGTTTCAGATTGAGCATCTCGACCATCACCGAGAAAGCCATGGCGAAATAGATGTATCCCTTGGGTATGTGCATATCCAGGCCGTCCCCTATCAGCGCCACACCGATCAGCAGCAGAAAGCTGAGCGCCAGCATCTTGATAGTCGGGTGGCGCTCAACAAATGTGCTGATCTTGCCCGAAAAGAGCATCATGAATATGACAGCTATAACTACGGCGGCAACCATGACGGCAAGCTGACTTGCCATCCCCAGAGCGGTTATGATCGAATCAAGTGAAAATACAATGTCCAAAAGGAGTATTTGGACAATCACCGCGCCAAAGGTTGTGCCGGCGCGAGCAGCAACATGCTCTTCATCTCCTTCCAGCTTCTCGTGAATTTCCATCGTGCTTTTCCAGATCAGGAAGAGACCACCTGACAACAGGATCAGGTCACGACCGGAAATTTCGTTACCCAGTACCGAGAAGAGCGGTGAGGTGAGACCCATCAGCCGGGTAAGCGAAAACAGCAGAGCGATGCGGATGAACATCGCCAGAGCGAGGCCCAGAAGCCTGGCCTTCTCCTGCTGATCTCTGGGTAGCTTGCCGGCCTGGATAGAGATGAATATAATGTTGTCAATACCTAGTACTATTTCCAATGCACTCAGCGTAACCAGCGCCATCCAGACCTGCGGGTCCGTTAACCATTCCATCGCTAACGCCTCCTCCTATGCCGATTTTAGTAATTCTTCAAATAAAAAAGACCTTTATCCACGGCGTTTCTGTACGCACTGGATAAAGGTCTTGCTTGCGATTATATCGTTCCCGGTCCGAGTCTTGCGACTGTGTTGACGGACGTGGGATCAGCCATGTCTCCGGCTGATAGCTACTCCCCTTTATTGAACAGTGAATCTAAAGCAACTGGTCCCTGTTTGTCAAGCAGTCATTATATTTTGCCATTTTATTTTCCCCCCCCGTAACTGTGCAGACCTGATAGAACCAGGTTGACACCCAGGTAGCAGAAGATCGTGGCGGCAAAGCCTATTATCGAGAGCCAGGCGGCGCGCTTCCCTACCCACCCTTTGGTGATGCGCGCATGCAGAAAAGCGGCATAAACGAACCAGACTATCAGCGACCAGGTTTCTTTGGGATCCCAGCTCCAATAGGTGCCCCAGGCATAGTTGGCCCAAATGGCGCCGGTGATGATGCCGAGAGTCAGAAGAGGGAAACCGATCATGATTGCCCGGTAGTTGAGGTCATCCAGCACCCTGATTGGCGGAAACGTGGAGAAAAGACCGCTGCCGGCCTGATCATTTCCGGAATCTTCACTGCCGGCCTTGATCAGGTACATGATGGAAACGCCACAGGCCACGGCGAAGGCGGCATAGCCGAGGAAACAGGTTATTACGTGGTAGACTAGCCAGTTACTCTGCAGTGCAGGCACCAGCGGTTCGATACCGCTTTTCATGCCGAGCTGTGCCCAGGCCATGCCGAGCAGGGCAAAGGGCATTACAAAGGCGCCGATTATCCGGTACCTGTACTTGATGTCAAGCAGGAGATAGATCAGTACGATCGTCCAAGAGAAAAATACTACCGATTCATAAAGGTTTGAGAGCGGAGCGTGCCCC
>JAQTRC010000093.1 GCA_028712665.1 Desulfuromonadaceae bacterium | reverse complement strand
CTGGTAACTTTCAACTTCCAGGCTGACTTCTTTGAATCAGGCACCCCATTCTTTTCCTCTATTTTGCGTAGGAGCGGCTCAATAAGCAATATTTCCTCGTAAATAGCCTCCCATTCTGACGGCAACATTTTAAACGGTATGCCGTCATCGTTCAAATGGTACGCATGAACCTTGTTATCTCGCAGTTTAGGGCCAATCAGTTTCGCCCTGGTTATCTTTGTGAGTTCGGTACAACCGGTGACTTCATCATAGACGTTCACTTCAAATTGGTCGTGGTCTGAAGGATAAGGCCAGCCGCTTACCTTCACTCTGTTTGCAAGTATTCCGGCAATCGTTACTTGCCCAAGCCAAGCATTTGCAATGAGAGGAATCAGACGAACGGGGACAATTTCACGACCGTCGATAACGGGGTATTTCATAACCAGCGCCTCGTAGAACCCAGAAAAATATTTGACCAGGATAAACGGCTTATCAGGAGCTACCTTATCCCTCAAAAGTTTTTTTACAAAAACAACCTGTAATCAGTATCAAGAGCCTTTGCCAGCTTCAGGGCGTTGTCTTTACCTATACCACGCTTGTCGTTCTCCATCTCGGAAATATGACGCTGTGGTATGCCGGTCAACTCAGCCAGTTCTTGCTGAGTAAGATTTTCACGGTAGCGATAACCCTTCAGAGCAACAGATGCTTTTGATTGGCCGGAAAAGTGTTTGTCAAAAAATTCCTCTGCCGTGATGCTACCGTCTGTACCTTCCCCTGGCTCAACGGATTCAATATAGCGGGTGATCCGCTTGACGTTGGCCGGATGTACCATAAAGTGAACTGGTACAAGACCGGATTCAGTAGGGTGCTTTTTCGTGTGTACCTGCATAGATGATCTCCACGGTTATGGTTTTTTTGTCCTCAGTCCATACAGCAACATAGGTCGGGTTTCCCTTTTTCAGGTGGCAATGGTGGTGACCGCCGTCCAGCTTCCCATAATTCGGCCAGTCACCACGTACCGGACCGCTTTGACGGATACATGCCATAAGCTCATATAGAGCGGCTATTGCTGGCCGGGGTAGCTTCAATGCCTGTCTTTCGGCTTTTCTGTGTAGCTTAACCGTCCATGCCATAAATTCACCTTATACTTTTGAATAGTATATTGTCAAGTTGCCTTCTTACGGTATGGCTTGACGATCAGGAACTATGCCACCAGCTTTGTTTCAGGCTCAACCGTCAATCGCAACCCCATGCCATGCAGAACACTGGCAATGCTCTTGAATTCCGGATTGCCACGCTTCGAGAGCATCTTGTATAGACTCTCCCTCCCCAGTTGTGCCTTCTCAGCTACAGCGGTCATGCCTCCCCGCGCCTTTGCTACGTCTCGAAGCGCCAAAAGAAATGTTTCCCTGTCGCCATCTTCAATAACCGCAGTCAAGTATCCCGCAGCGTTCTTTGAATCTTGTAGCCATTCATAGAGATCATCTTCATACGGTACTGATTTCCCGGCCATGTCATTCTCCTTTATAATCTTTCCAGTAGTTCTTTGCCGTCTCAATGTCCCTGCTCTGCCTTGTCTTATCGCCGCCAATGAGTAACAGCACAACAGCTTTGCCGCTCATTGCATAATAAACGCGATAGCCAGGGCCATAGTCAATTTTAAGCTCAATGACTCCATCTCCCAGAGACTTTATATTTCCAAAATTACCAGCCCTCACCCTGGTGAGTCGCGCTCGGATACGTTCAACGGCTTGTGAGTCACGAATGGAATGTAACCAATCCCTGAACGGAATATCTCCGTTTTCCTTCTGGTAATACTCAATCTGGAATACTGGTTCTGTCATGGTCATTGTATCCTATGGATTACGGATTAATCAAGCAAGAATTATCATGCCGCTTTTGCTGATCCGATTTGAATAACCTTCGCCGTTTCTGCCAGCATACGGCGTTCAATCTCATTACCGATCATCTGGCAGGTTTCGCGTAAATCCTCAATATCGGTTTCATCGTAATGTTTCCCGGCCATGGAGCTGTCAACATGGTTCGTCAGTCGGTCGGTATCCTCATACCTTTTGAGCTTGCGGCCCACGGTTATGAAGGTACGGCGCAAACCGTGTATGGTTATTTTAAGACCTGTGATCTTCCGAAGGTGTGACGCCATCATATTAGTGTGTCCTTCAACATCTGGCTTACGTGTAATGAGCGCCGGAAATACCCAAGCGACACCATCGGCGGAATGCTCCTTGCGCCGATGTAAAATAGCCATTGCTTGACGGTTCAATGGAATATGTAAGTCCGCCCGGTTCTTTGTATCCTTGACATGAAGCTCTTTGTGTTCAAGGTCTACATGCAGCCATTGAAGCGTAGCAGACTCTTGCTTTCTCATGCCTGTAAACAGGGTGAACAGAAATAAATCGCGTCTGACTTCCGGTTCTGACTGCAAACCCTGGTAAAATGCCTGGTAGTCGTTACGTCTTTTCTCGGCATCGAATATCAAACTGTCATGTCGTGGTTCTATCTTCGGCATGACGTTGACGTGGCGGCTTGTCAGGATAGCCATGGGGTTTGATTTCAGAGTACCTGGATATTTTGCCATTCCGTAATTGAGAACAGCCGAAAGCATAACGACACCATTTCTGGCGGTCAAAGGCCCGCCGGTGGCTAACTGCTGAAATTTCTCCATAATGACATCAGGTGTCAAGTCGTTCACTTCTTTAAGCGTCATATCAAGCCATCCGGCATAATGCCGCTCGATAAGATTCTTGTAGTAGGCGGCTGAGTCGGCTTTTCGGTCTTTACCGTCCCGGCGCTTGGTTTCCTTGAAATAGGATGTAACAAGTGCTTGAAGGGTAACATCATCGCCAACACTGGAAACGTCCCCCAGCTTGATCTTAATCCGCTCCCCTAATACAGCTTCGCCGGTTTCCTTGTCGATGTGACCGCGTATCATGTCTCGGGCCTGTTCAAGGGTAATGTCATCGCCGAAACGCCCCAGGGTTTTCTTGACGGTGCGGTACCCGCTCTTCTTACTGGAATCCTTGACATCCATCTGGAGAATGAATGTCTTGGTTTTCATACCGACGGCAAGCCCTAATCCTTTTGTGTCGGTATCCCAATAAACCTCTCTGCCGGTGCTGCTGAATTTCAAGCTGTCAATCTTGGTTTTTGTAAGTTTGACTTTTGGCATATTGCCCCCCCATTTGCAAAAAAGGTAGGAAAAAGGTAGGAAGAAAAATCAAAAACCCGCTTAATCTGTCTTAAAGATTAGCGGGCATTAGGTAGAAAGTCAAGGTCTATTTTATTGTTTTTTAAAACTATTTCAATTTCATTCCTAAAGATTCAAAATCCTGCTTTATGCCATTGATTAGTACAACTCATACTTCAGCAGACGGCATTCAATCGGGCCGTTAAAGAGTACAAAACGGCGGGAGGCCTTGAGGCCAATGTACTTGGCCAGTTCCAGATTACCGGTCAACACGTATCCGGTCCAACCCTTGCAACGCTTCTTCATTATATCGCCAATCTGGCAGTATAGTTCTCTCAGATCATCTTCCTCGCCCATCCGAATGCCATAGGGAGGGTTTATGATCACTACCCCTTTGTTACCCTCTGGCTTGAATTCCATCAGATCCGCGTGAAAATAATGGATCTGTCCTTCAAGACCGGCACCTGCACTGTTTCGTGCGGCCAGCGCAAGTGCTCGACTATCCTTATCATATCCGGTTATCAGGCCAAGCGGAACTCTTTGTATTCCATCCTCTGCTTCCCTGACCAGACGGTCCCACAAACTGCTGTCAAAATCCAGCCAGTGCTGGAATCCGAAAGAGCGCTTCAAACCGGGAGGTATACGCGCAACCTGCAGTGCCGCCTCAACCGGAATCGTCCCTGATCCGCACATCGGATCGACCAACGGAACGGATCCATCCCATCCTGTCAGTGCAACAACTGCGGCAGCCAGCGTTTCACGTAGAGGAGCTTCATTTCGCTCAAGGCGGTAACCTCTTCGATCAAGCGGTTCGCCGGAGCTGTCCAGGCTGACGGTACAGACGTTCTTGTGCAGATGCACATTGATGCGGACGTCCGGTGAAGAGGTATCAACGCTGGGACGGCTTCCACAAGCTTCACGGATACGATCTACAACGGCATCCTTGGTTTTGAGCGCCACAAAGCCGGAGTGGGTAAGGGCTGAATCCCGTAAACTGCAATCCACCGCCAGGGTCATGGCGGGGGTGATCAGATCCTGCCAGGCAATTACGTGAACCCCGGCGTAGAGTTCGTCCGGATTTGAACATGGGAATACCGCCAACTGCACCAGCAGACGGCTGGCGGTGCGGAGCCAGAGATTGGCACGATACAGCCCAGACCGGTCGGCGACAAACGCCACTCCTCCTTTGCCTGCAATTGCACCGGCGATCCCGAGCATTTTCAGTTCATGGGCGGCGATATCCTCGGCTCCGCGAGGTACAGCGGCAAAACAGCTCAAATCTTCCCGCTCCATCCACGGGAGGGGAGTAGGGGACGGGTGAAGAGGCGAGATGCCGATCTCATGACACTCTACCCCTCCCCCTACCCCGCCGGGAAGGGGACTTTCAGGCTGAACCGGACGGCGACCCGGCCTCAGAATATGCTTTTTTTCACTCATAACCGTTCCCTGTCTCCCGCTCCCAAATATCTTCCAGAATACGGCGCGTCTGCTCTGCCGTCCCACTGTTATCAATGACCACTTTTCCGTAAAGCTCCTTCTCGGCGAGCGGCATCTGACTGGCAATCATCTTCAACGCCTCCTCTCTGCTTATTCCGTCGCGGCGCATCAGGCGTTCCAACTGGATATCCGGACGCACTGTCACTACCCAGATTTCATCAACGCGGTCGGTGGCCCCAGCTTCGATCAGGATTGGCGCCATGTACACAATCAGCCTATGCCCGTCCGCGGCTGCAGCTGCAATATCTGCTTCAGACAGACGGCGGATTTCCGGATGCAGTATCTCTTCCAGTTGATGGCGTTTTGCTGCCGACGCAAAAACCATGGAGCCAAGTTGTTTACGATCAAGCGACCCGTCCGCGGCAAGGACTTCGTTACCAAAAATTGCGGCTATGCGCTCTACTGCCGGACTTCCAGGCATAACAGCGATCCGGGCGAGCTGGTCGGCATCTATCACCGGCACACCCCGTTCTTCAAAAAAACGAGCGATACTGCTCTTGCCGCTCGCAATACCGCCGGTTAGTCCTATGACACGGATATGCTTGCGCGCCACATTAACTCCTTCAGCTTCATAACAACACCTCCGGGCACCAATCTTATCAGAGTAACAGTTGAAATGACAGATTTTTGGCTTGAGTTGACTCCGTAAATAGTGTAATCATTTCAAACTGCATGCTTTCATGCAACATACTGCGGGCGGTTAGCTCAGTTGGATAGAGTACAGGCCTCCGAAGCCTGGGGTCGCTGGTTCGAATCCAGTACCGCCCGCCATATAAAGTACTTACAATATTCGTAAGTACTTTTTCTTTTTTTACTACCATTTTTTCAGACTCGCTCAAGAGAATGAACTTTTGCGAAACCTGCCAAAAGCTGGTGCGGGGAAACGTTGCGTAAGCTGTGGATTGAAAGTCAGGAATGTATACCGAACGGCCAGGTTTGATGTAGTTTAAGGCAACTCTTTATTGCTGTAGAACCGGATCAGAAACTCGGCGTCCCTTGGCGAAATATCAAATTTGAAAATTGCTTCCTGCACGAGCGGGTGTACCGGCTTTCCGGGATTCTGCTGAAGGTTGCCGGATATCCATTTGATTGCGCGCCGCAACTCTTCCCCCTCCGGTAGAAGTTCATGCATTGTATCGCCTCCTAATATATTCCTTCTCAGCTACCAGATCCAGCGTGCTCTCTATCCTGTCGATGAAAACACCCCCTGCTCAAAACAAGGGGCTGCACGATTCGCAACCCCCTGTTCAGTAACCAATTGCAGCCATAATATACCGCCATGTAAGCTTCTTAAAAAACAGACTCGCATGGAGGAAATACTTTTAAAGCGCTTCCGAAAATGCCTCTACGCACTCACTGCGATCCCAGGAATCCAGATCACCATTAGTAAGTCTGACCTGTACCGTTTCTCCTGCCTGGGTACATCCAAAGGAGTACCCGAACTGCCCGCTTTTCAGATTGCGGAGCTGGACACTCTCTTCCCGCTGCTCTGTCCTGTAACATACCTGTTCATAACAGGTGCTGGTCATAACGGCACCCCCTCTCAAATGACTAGAGACTTTTCATGTTGCTGAACTCGCCCCACTCCAGATACGTTCTGGGTTCTTCGACATATAAATAAATATTTTCGAGCATCGTCATATGTTCACGCTCCTTATCAGCCACTGCCTGGCAAATCCTTTTCATCTGCTCGTTTTCAGCCTGCTCTTTCAGTTTATCAAGAAACTCGAGCGTTTCCTCTTCTTCCTGAACGACATGACTGTAAGCATCCGGATCATTACTCAACGTTTCTGCCAGATGCTGTGGATCTATATGCGGACGGAAAACGCATAAACTTTCGTCAAGCTCATTAAAGGCCAATTTATCGACATGACCTATTCCATTTTTAAAGAGAATCAGTTTTTCGATATGTTTCTCTTCTGCTGCTGCCAACATGGAAAAGAGACGTTTCAACTCTTTTTCACTGCAGGCCTCTGAGAGACGTTCATAATGCGCCCACGTCTCCTGCTTCATTTTTATCGTGCATTCAAGTATGTTCATTGCGATCTCCCTTCAAAGCATGATGAGTAGACTTCAGACTTTTTGCCTTTCTCTCTTAGATTCACTCTATCAGTTTCAAAACCTTTTCGCAAGTATTCTTGAGCAATAAAGTAGTGTTTAATTTACTCCATTCACTACTGATTTTATTTTTAAACAGGCAGATCGAATGATTTTTTGATAGTAAAGAACTTACGTAAATATTTCAGACCAATTATCTTCAAAATTTGCCGCATATTATTTATTCCTGAAGAGTATAATGGAACCGAAAGGGCTCAAGTATTATCTCCAGGTAATGCAATCGGCGTGCGATGATATGTTGCATGGGAGGAGATTACAAAAAGACAGATCGGAGATGAAAGAGATGGACCCGATATATGACCTAATAATTCTCGGATCCGGTTCAACAGCATATGCCGCTGCCATACGCGCCACGAGCTACGGGGCGCGTGTACTTATGTTTGAGAAGAGCGTACTGGGAGGCACGTGTATCAATTGGGGCTGCATACCCAGCAAGACACTTATTCATGCCGCACTCTTCAAGCATGAGGCTTATCTGGGCAGCAAAATCGGAGTTAATAGTAATGAGGGTGTTAATGGGATAGACGCGGATATGCTCTTCAAGCACCAGGAAAAGATAGTAACAAGGCTGCGGAAAGAGCGCTACCTTGATGTCCTCGGCAACATGAAGGGGCTGGATTTGGTCAGAGGTACCGCCAGTTTTGTCGATTCCAGAACGGTGGGGTGTGAAGATCGCAGGTATTGTTCCGAGCGATTTCTCGTCGCCGTAGGCGGTAATCCGCGTATTCCCAAACTGCCCGGTCTGGAAAAGTGCTCCTATTTTACCAGCCGCGGCGCCATGCTGCTCAAGAAGATTCCATCCTCGCTGGTAATTATCGGCGGAGGTGTCATCGCAGTAGAACTGGGCCAGATGTATTATCGACTGGGGTGTAGTGTGACTATTCTGGAACATGGTCCCCGCCTGTTGCCAATTATCGAACATGAGCTTTCGGCTTCCCTGGAGAGCATCCTGATAAAGGAAGGGATATCTGTAGTTACGAATGCGATTATCTCCTCTCTTGACAGGCATAACGAACTTAACTTGGTATATGCTGATGTCGATGGGAAGAATCAGGAATTCAGCTGTGAAATGCTGCTTCTGGCCGTCGGCACAGTTCCGGCAACGGCGGACATCGGACTGGATACGACCCGCGTGGTGCGGGACGATAAAGGATTCATTGTTACCGACATGAACATGCGCACCACAGAAAACGGCATCTGGGCAGCCGGCGATGCGGTTGGCAAAATGATGATTGCCACGGTCGGAGCCAGAGAAGGTATTGTCGCAGTGGATGACATGTTTAATCCGGGATGTGGTTGCGCTATGGATTACCTGGCCGTTCCGATGGCAATCTTTACCGATCCGGAGGCGGGGATGGTGGGCTATTCAGAGGCTAACGCACGCCAGGCCGGCTTGGATTACGTCGTCAACTGCATGCCGGTGAGCATGATTCCGAAAGCTCATGTCACCGGTATGACAGACGGCGTAATCAAGATGATCGCCGATCGGGATACCGGAAGGCTTCTTGGGATTCACCTGCTCTGTCATCGTGGGGCGGACATGATCAATGAGGCCGCTCTGGCGCTCCATCTGCGAGCGACAGTAACCGATCTCGCAACATCAATGCATGTGTATCCATCTATTGGTGAAGGACTCAAGCTCTGCGCCCAGGGGTTCAACCGGGATATCAGCCTGCTCTCTTGCTGCGCCGAGTGAGAGTTGGGCCGAAGGATACAGAGTAATATGTATATTTGGATTTTAGAGAGTTCTGGAATGAGACAGGCTTCCCTTTTGTTAAACAGATCGGCCATGACCACCCAGAGAGCGGTTCATTATGGCTTTAACCCCGTAAGCAAGAACGCTGAGTTTACCGGAAAGTTTTCAGAACATATTCGGCAATCGTACGTGCATCCTTGTCCGGTATGGTCTCGGGATCGAACCTGAGCATCCGGGATCTTGGATTGCGCATGATTTTGACAATATCCTCCGGCACGGTGATCTGATTCCTTCGCAAGTCAGGACCATGAAGGGTCTTTTTCGTATCCAGCAGATTGCCACCTTCGGGATGACAGTTGAAACAGAACTGCCTGAACAGAGCTTCGCCTGTCTGGATCTGTTCCTGCTGACTCGATGCAGCCGGGTGCAGAGATGCCGTTCGGGGTGATTCCGTCTTCTGAGGCTCCTGTTTCGAGCAGGCAGAGAGGAAACAGATCGCGACAACCGCTGCTGAATAAGCTATGGCAGTTGTTTTGAACATCTCATCTCCTTTAGCTTCGGATAGCGGCATACCGCCCGCAAAATAACTCAAAGGGTTATGGTCCATTCTGTATCGTCTTCTTTTTCCTGCCTTACTAATTCTGTGCTAATCGTCGTGGAGTTGTTCGTAACCTGACTGCGCCGGTCAGGTGGTTAGGCGCGAGGTGGGAATTCTGAAGTGCATGGTCAGGCCTCTACTGTTTATTCTAAAACCAGGCCCTCCTTAAGTAACTGTATGATTTCAACCTGCCGCTGGTAGATGAACAGACCGATGATACTGTCGGTTTTCATGTCAGGCTCCATCTGAAAGACACAGATATCTCCGTCATCTCCCTTCGTAGCTATCTTAACAAACGACCCAGGTACCTCCAGTACGTTACCCGAGATCGTGAAATTCAATAGCCCCGACTGGCCGGTCTCAGTGCTTGGCACCGAGGAGGAACAGATAGAGACACCGTTTGCAGAAATGTCCACCATGTATCCAACAATTTTGACGTTCTCGTAGGAAAATTTTACAGGCAGCTTCCCATGCAACTTGACCCGGACCGCTTCCCTCCGTTCCGCCCGTATTTGCGCATAGGCGAAGTTGTGCAGTATAACCGTCTTCTTGGGCACGTTGACATATGCGGCATAACAATGCACGCTAAGCCCATTATAAAAGTGCTTGCTTTTGATGAGCGTGCTCTTGTCCCTTTTAATGATAACTCCCTGATGTTCATGGACCTCAAGTTCAACACTTTCCCTTTCCACAGTATTTATGGTCGCCCCAAAGCTAACCGGAACTTCGTCAACATAATTGAGTAATTTCAGGTCGCTTTTCAGTCGTCCAGCCGCTATTTCGTAAAAAACCCTTACGATCTCGGCGTTGTCAGACTTACCGTCTTTGACCGTTACCAGGTTATAAATATCGCTCTTCATAGAGAACCCTAATATTCAGTTGAGCCAAGCGGCCATTTCGGAGCAGCAAGGAGGCCGCGGCAGGGCCTGCGATGTACTATTACGGAATCGCAGTCTGACGTCAAGAAAATCTTTAATGATAAGTCGTCGTCAACAGAGTGCGTTCTGATCTGCAAAATAGTATATAGCTGTGAGCCTAAAAAGCAAGATCAGGGGCAAGGATCAAGAATAATCAAAGTTTTCGATATTCCCTTGACCCTCGACCCCAATTTATTCACCCCCCGACTTGCAAACATAAAAACCTCTGTTACACTTTCCCAGTCGTTACAAATTAATGTACTGAAAACGGATACTAAGGGGGAAGTTATGTTCGGAAACATGAAGATCGGTAAAAGGATGGCGATTGGGTTTGGACTATTGCTGGTAATTATGGTGGTGCTGATCTGGGAAGGTGTAACCGGAATGGCCGATATCCAGAAAAACCTGGAGAGGATCGTGAAGGTGAATAACGTCAGGCTGGAATTATTGACCGATGTTGATGACAGTAGTATGAATATATTTATTAACATTCGTAATATAATTATCAATACTAATCCAGAAAAGCGTCTGGAATACCAGCAAAGGATCGCAAAATACCGGGAAGAGTATGGCACCGCATTTAAAAGAGTTGAAGAATTGACTGCCAAGGACGACAAAAAGGGACATGAACTTATTGCAAAAATAAAGGAAGCGACTACAGTCGCTTCAGCCCTAAACTTAAAAGTTGTAGAACTTGCGGTGGCTGGAAAGGATGCTGATGCGGCGGCACTACTCTCCAAGGAAGCGGCGCCGGCAGGACGCAAAATGGAGGAAGCGCTTGGTGAATTGTCTGATCATAACAAAGAGCGCAACAAGGCGCGTTTTGAGGAGGCCGAAAAAGAATATGCAAAGTCCCGCAATACGATGTTCGGCCTGGGCGCCGCCGCTATATTGATCGCCCTCTTTACCGCCTTCTACCTGACTCGAGGAATCGTGCGCCCGATCAACGAGGCGGTCAACATTGCCAACGCTCTTGCAAATGGCGACCTGACCATCACGGTTGAGTCAAAGAGCAAGGACGAGACCGGTATGATGATGGCAGCCCTTGCAACCATGGTTGACAAGCTGAAACACGTGGTAGGCGATGTCATGTCGGCTGCCGAAAATGTCTCCTCGGGGAGCCAGGAACTTTCATCAACCGCACAGCAGATGTCGCAGGGCGCCACCGAACAGGCCGCCAGCGCCGAAGAGATATCTTCCAGCATGGAAGAGATGGCCTCCAGCATCCGCCAGAACACAGATAACGCGATGCAGACC
Source organism: Desulfuromonadaceae bacterium (assembly GCA_028712665.1). Taxonomy (GTDB): domain Bacteria; phylum Desulfobacterota; class Desulfuromonadia; order Geobacterales; family Pseudopelobacteraceae; genus JACRCG01. Next base: position 843 of record JAQTRC010000093.1, on the reverse strand, counting down.
GAGAAGATTTCGATCAAGAGTTCAGTCGATGCCAAAGAGGGGGGGAAGGCTGTTATCGAGACCGTGGCAGCGATGAAGGAGATAGCATCCAAGATCAGCATCATTGAAGAGATCTCCCGCCAGACCAACCTGCTGGCGCTGAACGCCGCGATAGAAGCGGCCCGCGCCGGTGAACATGGCAAGGGATTTGCGGTTGTCGCATCGGAAGTCCGTAAACTTGCGGAGCGGAGTCAGTCAGCGGCCGGCGAGATATCTGGGCTTTCCACCCGCAGCGTTGCGATCGCCGAGCAGGCCGGCGAAATGCTGACCAAAATGGTGCCGGACATCCAGCGCACCGCCGAGCTTGTCCAGGAGATCACAGCCTCCAGCAAAGAGCAGGATAGCGGCGCCGAACAGATCAACAAGGCGATCCAGCAGCTCGATCAGGTTATTCAGCAAAATGCTTCCGCCTCGGAAGAGATGGCCTCAACCTCTGAAGAGCTTTCCAGCCAGGCCGAGCAATTGAGCGACGCGGTATCCTTCTTCAAGATCGACGGCGGCGGCCACTCCCGCTCCCCGCGCCAACAGCCTGCCAAACAGAGCAATAAAGTGCAGATCGCCCATGTCGCCGTAAAGGGAAAATCCGTACCGGCCAAGCGTACATCCGGTGGCGGTATCAACCTTGAACTTGGACATTCCGGTCCGGACCACCTGGATGACGAGTTTGAGAAATTCTAGAAGGGAGCCTCTATGAGCGTGGCTGGAATAACAGAAACGGTTCAATACCTGACATTCAAATTAGCAGATGAGATCTTCGCCCTGGATGTTGCCAAGGTGCGCGAGATACTGGAAATAACCAACATA
>JAQTRC010000092.1 GCA_028712665.1 Desulfuromonadaceae bacterium | reverse complement strand
GCCGCACTGTCCGAGGTCCGGAAAAGCGGCGCCCTGCCGGTTCCGCTGCACGTCCGAAACGCCCCGCCCAAGCTGATGAAGGAGTTGGGTTATGGAAAGGACTACCAGTATGCCCATGATTATGATGATGGTTATTCCGGACAGGGTTGTTTGCCGGAACAGCTGGCTGGGCGGAAATTCTACGAGCCGAAAGGACACGGTTACGAGAAGAACATCGTCGAGCGGATGGAGTGGTTTAGCAGGAGGAAGGAGAAGCCGTCATGAAACCATTTATCCTGGAACGGACCCAAACATTGCCGGTCAGCATCGATCAGGCCTGGGATTTTTTCTCCAACCCTTCCAATCTGATGAAGATCACTCCGCCGGACATGGAGTTCCGTATAACCTCGCCGCTGCAAAGCGATACATACGCCGGTCAGATCATTACCTACACCGTCAGGCCGCTGCTGGGAGTCACCGTAAACTGGACAGCCGAGATCACCCACGTCGAAAAGCCTTATTTCTTTGTTGACGAGCAACGAATTGGACCGTATCGTTTCTGGCATCACCAGCACCGCTTTCGCGAGGTGGAGGGTGGCGTAGAAATGTTTGATACGGTGCATTATCTGCTAGCTCACGATCAGTTGGCCCGGTTGATTAACCGGCTGTTCGTGGCGCCGCGCCTGAAGCGGATTTTCGATTACCGCAGCAAAGCAGTGAGAGCAATTTTTCCGGACATTTGAGGAGAGTTAACCATGAAACGACTTGCAATTCTGACCAGCGGCGGCGACTGCTCAGGCATGAACGCCACCATACGCGCCGCAGTCCGCACCGCTATCGCCAATGATGTCGAGATGATCGGCTACCTGAAAGGGTATGCGGGGCTTCTTAAAAATGACTACACCATCCTCAACTCACGCTCTGTTGCCGGGATCTTGCAACGAGGCGGGACATTTCTGCAGTCGGCCCGTTCAGCGGAGTTCCGCACCGAGGAGGGGCGCAAGAAAGCGCTGAATAACCTTCTCATCGAAAAAATCGATGGACTTGTCGTGATAGGGGGTGATGGCTCATTGACCGGCGCTCTGGCGCTGGATAAAATGGGGTTCCCGGTAATTGGTATCCCGGCCAGCATCGATAATGACATCGCCTATACAGACATGTCTCTTGGTGTCGATACCGCACTCAACAACATTTTATATGCTGTGGACTGCATCAAGGACACAGCCAGTTCTCACGACAGGGCCTTTATAGTCGAAGTCATGGGGCGCAATTCCGGCTATCTGGCCTCCACATCCGCAATTGCAACCGGCGCTGAATTCGCAATTGTGCCCGAGGTTGAGCTTGACCTGGTTGAAATGTGCCATCAGTTGCGCCAAAGGTATGACGAGGGGCGGACTAACGCCCTGATCATCATGGCGGAGGGAGCCGGCCATGCCCAGGAGATAGCGGACGGCATCAAGAATGCGATCGGATTTGAAACCCGTGTGACCGTGCTGGGACATTACCAGCGGGGAGGTGCTCCAACCGTTTTTGACCGCCTGTTAGGGAGCCGCTTTGGGATGAAATCGGTGGAGCTTCTGCTGTCCGGTACAAAGGGGGTCATGGTCGGCTTGTCGGCCAACTCGCTCACCACCACACTTCTGGAGATGGTTGTAAATGGAGGGCAGAAAAAACTGAACGACGACCTGCTCCACATGGAAGAGATCCTGTGCATCTGATGCAAACCGAATCCAGATTTAGAAAAAAACGCTCTGTCAAGAGCGGTCTTCCACCCGGTTCGCTTGTCCATATCGGGAATGAATCGGACAAAGCGGTTCAGATTACCGTTATCAGCTATACTCCGGATGGGGTCGAGGAGCGTCATTTCCAGCAGATCGACCAGTATCTGCAGAATCCCTGTGATGGTACCGTCGTGTGGGTTAACGTCGAAGGAGTGCACGATGTTGAACTGATCCGCCAGTTAGGCGAAAAACACACGTTACATCCGCTGGTACTCGAAGACATCGTCAACACCGTGCAACGCCCGAAGATCGAGGATTACGGCGATTACCTCTTTATAGTGCTCAAGATGCTGCACCCGGCGGGGAAGGGGGATTTCAGCTCCGAGCAGCTCAGTATCATTCTCGGCCCTAACTATCTGTTCACCTTTCAGGAGGGGATCAAGGGGGATGCCTTTGACCCGGTCCGTGCGCGTATCCAGAGCGGTAAAGGGAAAATTCGGAGCATGGGGGCTGATTATCTGGCCTACTCCCTGATAGATGCCATTGTTGACGGCTATTTCAGCATTCTTGAAGGCTTTGGCGAGCGGATTGTCGATGTCGAGGAAGAATTGACCCAATCACCGGATCAGAAGGCTCTCCATCTGATCAACGGAATGAAAAAGGAGATTATCTTTCTCCGGAAGACCGTCTGGCCTCTGCGCGAGGCGATCTCATTCCTTGAACGGGGCGACAGCCATCTGCTGCATGACGCCACCCGTCTCTACTTCCGTGATGTCTACGATCACACCGTTCAGGTGATTGACACGGTCGAGACCTACCGCGACCTGCTCTCCGGCATGCTCGATCTCTATCTTTCCAGCATCAGCAACCGCACCAACGAGGTAATGAAGTTTCTGACCGTTATCGGCACAATCTTCATGCCGTTGACCTTTTTGGTTGGAGTCTATGGAATGAATTTCAAGCATTTCCCTGAACTGGAGTGGAAGAACGGTTATTTCTGGCTCTGGGGTTTTATGGTCGCTTTGGCGCTGCTGATGGTAGCGTATTTCAGAAAGAAGCGCTGGCTCTGAAAAATGCAGCCGGTTAAGTTATCTGTTGAACCTGATCTCTTAAGGAGATGTCAATAATTCCTGTTTTACGAGGAAACTTCATGAACTCACGCGTACACTCCATTACATTCTGTCTGGCCATGCTGATTTTTATGCTATCCGGCTGTGTAACAGTTGACCAGAAGATCAACCTGACCTACAAACCGCTTGACCGTTCCTCCGGCAGAAATTCCGGCGATGTTCTGGTCTCGCGAAGCGATGCGGCATCCCAGCTCCGCAACGCAAAGGGGGAGTGGGTCGTCGGTTCGTTGAACAATATTCATGGCGTCAGGCAGGCAGATATTTTGTCGGACCGGATGATTGGAGAATGGATATCCGATGCCCTGGTACAGGAGCTGAAAAAGGCCGGCTACAGTGCGAAATATGCAGCCCAACTCCCTCCAGCTACCGTACGGGGCGTTGTCATCGACGACATCAATGTCTTCATGAATGTAATAAAGGGGAATGTCACTTCTGAGACCAGGCACGAACTAAAATTTAACGTTGACATCATTCTTGGCGGCTTAAAGATTAAAACAGTTACGATAGCCGCAAGGGACAACAAGACCCTCCCGTTGACAGTCTCTCAGGAAGAAAAAGAGCGCATCATGCTCCAGTCACTACAGGATGCCATGCAGCAGGTCATCCCGGAACTGATTGTCCTGTTCAACAAAAAGTGACCTCGCCCGACGCTGAACTGCTTTCCCTGCTGGACCGGACCATCCGTGAGCATCGCCTCTTTCAGCCGGATGACACTATCGTAGTTGCCATTTCCGGTGGAGCCGATTCGACAGCCCTGCTTAATCTGCTCACGAGACTCCCCGGTTACACTCTCCGGCTGGTTGCCGCTCATCTGAACCACTGCCTGCGTGGTGTAGAATCTGACGCCGACCAGGAATTCTGTCGAGAGATGGCGGCACGTTACTCAATCCCTTTCAGATCGAAACGCGTCGATGTCAGGAAATTTGCGTCGGAGAACCGGCTGAACCTGGAGGATGCCGGCCGGCGAGCACGGATACTGTTTCTGGATGAAATCTGCAGCGAGTACGGGGCCGGAGCTGTGGCGCTTGCCCATCATGCCGACGACCAGGCGGAAACCATCTTGATGCGCCTGTTGCGGGGTTCAGGCATGGCCGGATTATCGGGGATGGCGTACCGCAATGACCGTGACTATGTTCGCCCTCTGCTTGAAATATCCCGTTCCGAAATAGAGCAGTACCTCCGTCGTGCCGGTCTCAGCTGGCGCGAGGATGCCAGCAATAGCGATACGACATATCTACGCAACCGAATCCGCCACGAACTGTTGCCGGATCTGGAAAAGTACAATCCCGCCATACGCTCGTCTCTCGCCGCTACGGCCTCGCTTCTCAGCGACGATGAAGCCTTGCTGGCGGAACTGACAGAACAGGCATTTACAAAGTTATGCCGGACAGGGGAGGGTGAAACAGTCTGCAGCGTCGCGCAACTTCGCATACTCAACCCGGCCCTGCGGCGAAGGGTGCTGCGCCGTGCCTTTGTACAACTGACAGGCAGTCTGGATCGGGTGGCCCGGAACCATATTTTAGCGATCTGCAGCATGATAGAGTCTGACCGCCCCAACGCGAGACTCTCTCTGCCTCAACGGGTTACGATACTGAAAGAGTATGACCGCCTCTCGTTCAGGCTAACAGCCGGAACTGATCAAGACGCCGCGCCGAACCTTATTATAACGGAGCCCGGATATTACCGGCTCCCGACCGGAGCGCTGACTGTTCAGATTTCAGAACCTCCGGCAGACTTTAAAACGGTACCTGCCGGTACAGCCTATTTTAGCCTTGACAAGGTGCCCTTTCCGTGGCAGCTCCGCACCTTTCACCCCGGTGACCGCATTATACCGTTCGGCATGAGCGGCAGAAAAAAGGTGAAGGATATATTCATCGCGCGGAAGATCGCGCTTTCCGAGCGGAAGCGGATTCCGCTGCTGTTTTGCGGCGCTGATCTGATCTGGATCGCTGATCTGGGCGTTTCCGAGTTATGCAGAATTGATAGCCCGTTAGACGTAAAGGTTCAAGTGACATGGCATCCATGAACTGAACAGGGTGCTTTGATTTTGCACTTCTGTCAGAAAGGAGTTCCCCATGACCTCTCCCAACTTCGACATCATAATCATAGGCACCGGCCCGGCGGGTCTCGGCGCCGCATTTCATCTTATCGAGCACTCCCCTTCTCTCGCCGTTCTGATGATCGACCGCGAGAAGATCTGCTCCGGCGGGTTATTGAACGATTGCAAACAGAACTATACATATCCCATCGGTTTTGCCGCAGAGAATTGGACCATGGAAGAAGCCGGACGCCTTCTCCCTGAGGTTGAAAAATGGCTGCAGCCGGTCTTCAAAGAGAAACAGAACCTTGATGTCTACCGACGACGGGCGGAACGGCTTGGCGTCACACTGCTCGACGTCCGTCAGGCCCATGTCGGCACCGACCGGAGCCGGGCCCTGATCCAGCGCCTTCGGGATGAGCTTGCGTTCCGCAAGGTGCAGTTTCTGATGGAGCGGGAGGTGACGGACGTTTTCGACGATGCCGGCGGAACCGGGGTTGTCATCTCCGGTACGGAGAGGGTGATCGGTCGGAAAGTGATCGTTGCCCCCGGGCGGAAAGGGTTCAGTTTTCTCCAGCAGGTGATGGAAAAAATGGGGATAGCCTTTGTTGACAACGTGGTCGATGTCGGCATCCGGGTCGAAACGACGCTTGCCAATTACCCGATCGTCAAAGATTACTATGATCCAAAATTCCTGTTCCCCGACGGTGTGCGAACCTTCTGCACCAACTCGGGGCATGCGCGGGTAGTCCTTGAGCGGTATCAAGGTTTTAGCCTGGTGAACGGCCATGCTCTCTCCGAGCAACAGGCCGGTAACAACCTGGTCAACTTCGCCCTGCTAAAAACCATCGGACTTAGAGACCCTGTTCGTAGCGGCCAGCAGATGGCGGTCTTTCTCGCCCGGCTTGCCAACGAGATCGGGGGGGGAATGCCGCTTATGCAGCGGGTGGGAGATTTCCGCATGGGGAAACGTTCCACCGCCGAGAACTTTAACGAGGATCTCTACGCCTTCCCCCCCAGCTGCCATGTCACGACCGGCGATCTTGGAATGGCAGTTCCGGCAAAGATCATGCGACATATTTGGGGGGCGCTTAAGAAGCTAGATACCATTGTTCCAGGAATCCTCCACCCGAGCACAATCATGTACTACCCGGAGATCAAGATGTATGCGAACAAGCCCACCTTCCTGGATCGTCATTTCAGGGTCCGCGCAAACGTCTACATGATTGGCGACGGCGCCGGAACTTCGCGCGGAATAACCGGCGCCTGGGCCAGCGGGATCAGAGCCGCTGAAGGGGTACTCAAGAAGATCTGACTTTTCTGTTTGCGCTTGTCAAACATCCTCTCAATATGGTAGCTTTACAAAATTTTCAACGATCGTTCCACACATTCACTTGGGGGTTTACTTTGAACCAGTTTTACAAAAATCTCTCACTCTGGCTGGTCATCAGCCTGATGATGATCCTGCTCTTCAACATGTTCAACAAACCGCGGCAAACCGCTGAAAAAATCAATTTCAGCGATTTTATGTCGCAGATCGAGTCCGGCAAAATAACTGCGGTAACCATTCAGGGCAATGATATTTCCGGAAAATACGAGGGCAAGGACGGCAAGGAGTTCCGCTCCTACAAGCCTTACTCGGACGCCGATCTGACCGAGAAACTTCTGGAGAAAAAAGTAACAATCAACGCCAAACCTGAAGAGGAAAAATTTTCATGGTTCTCGATCTTCATTTCATGGTTCCCTCTGATACTACTGGTCGGTGTCTGGATTTTCTTCATGCGCCAGATGCAGATGGGTGGCGGCAAAGCGATGTCTTTCGGTAAAAGCCGCGACAAAGATCTGACCGAGTCCACGGTTAAAATCACCTTTGAGGATGTGGCCGGCATTGAAGAGGCCAAGGAAGAGCTGGAAGAAATCATCGCCTTCCTGAAAGATCCCAAAAAGTTCACAAAGCTTGGGGGCAAAATACCGAAGGGTGTTCTGTTGATCGGCCCTCCCGGTACCGGCAAGACACTTCTTGCACGAGCTGTTGCAGGCGAAGCGGGGGTTCCATTCTCTTCCATCTCCGGTTCCGACTTTGTTGAAATGTTCGTCGGTGTCGGAGCCAGCCGGGTGCGCGACCTGTTTCTGAAAGGGAAAAAAAGGGCTCCCTGCATCATTTTTATCGATGAGATCGATGCCGTCGGGCGTCACCGCGGCGCCGGACTTGGTGGCGGTCACGACGAGCGGGAGCAGACCCTGAACCAACTGCTTGTAGAAATGGACGGGTTCGAATCCAATGAGGGGGTTATTCTGATTGCCGCCACCAACCGCCCGGACGTGCTGGATCCGGCCCTTTTGCGGCCTGGCCGTTTTGACCGCCAGGTGGTTGTGCCCCGTCCGGATGTCAAGGGGCGTGAGATGATCCTGAAGGTCCACTCCAAAAAAGTACCGTTGTCCGATGCGGTCGATTTGGCTCTTATTGCTCGTGGTACCCCAGGTTTCTCCGGCGCCGATTTAGCCAACCTGGTCAATGAGGCCGCTCTCCTGGCGGCCCGTCTGGATAAATCCATTGTGGAACCGAGTGATTTTGACAGCGCCAAGGACAAGGTGCTGATGGGAGCGGAGCGCCGTAGCATGGTCATCTCAGACGTTGAAAAGAAGAGTACCGCCTACCACGAGGCCGGCCACACCCTTGTCGCAAAGCTTGTGCCGGGTACCGACCCGATTCACAAGGTATCCATAATTCCGCGAGGAAGGGCACTGGGCGTTACGATGCAACTGCCGATAGAGGATAAGCACAGCTATTCGCGTGAAGCGCTGCTGGCGCGTATCGCCGTTCTGATGGGAGGCCGGGCGGCTGAAGACCTTATCTTCAATACATTCACCACCGGCGCCGGCAACGACATCGAGCAGGCCACCGATATGGCGCGCAAGATGGTATGCGAATGGGGAATGAGTGAACGGATGGGGCCGCTCTCTTTCGGCAAAAAAGATGAATCGATCTTCCTCGGGCGCGAGATGGCCACTCACAAGAATTTCAGCGAGCAGACCGCCGAGCGTATCGATGACGAGATCAAGCGCATTGTTGACGAAGCCTACGACCGCGCCCTGACACTATTACGCGCTAATACCCAGATGCTTCACAATCTGTCCGGATGCCTGATTGAAATGGAAAATCTGTCTGGAGCCCAGGTGGATGAGATCATGGCTTCGGGGAAACTGCTCTCTCCGGAACTTGCGGAATCAGCCGCGCCGAAAACTGCCGAACCGGAAGAGACACATACCGATATCCAGGTTTAGCATGGAGAGGTTTACGGCCAGAGCTTTGGCGATCAGTACGCCGGATCAGTCCAGGATCGAGCTGGAGCGGATCGGGGCCGACCATGCCGGTGTCGCGATGATGGCCGGTAAAATGCTTACCCGCTGTATCCGTATCAATTCCCTGCAATGCCGTCAGGCCAACATTCTGAAACAGGAGATGCTTGGACTGGGTGGAGATGCCGCAGTGGCCCGCGGAACCGTGGCCTGCAGCATAAAGAGCACCGATGCCATCCTGATCGGCACAGACAAACAGCTGAATCTGCTTTGCGGGAAACTTAAGTCGCAGCCGTTCGGTCTGCCTCTCCTGGCAGATCTGCTGACGGAGTTGCTGGCCGGTTTGGGCCGGCCACCGGAAAGGTGGATCACGCCACGGCGGGAGTTTTCTCTCAAACGACCCCTGATAATGGGTATACTGAATCTCACGCCGGATTCCTTCTCGGATGGCGGCCTCTTCGACAAACCTGGCTGCGCCATTGAACATGCCTTGAAAATGGAAGCGGAAGGCGCCGACATAATCGACATCGGTGGTGAAAGTACGAGGCCGGGGGCGCGGCAGGTCGGCGCCGATGAGGAAATGGGCCGGATCATGCCGGTAATCGAACAGCTCTGCGGAAAGTTAAGTTGCGCCATATCGGTGGACACGAGGAAAAGCGTTGTTGCGCGTGCCGCCGTTTCTGCCGGTGTTGAGATCATAAATGACGTAAGCGGTTTCAACTTTGATCCAGAGATGGCCGTAGTTACTGCCGATAGCGGAGCCGCAGCGGTTTTGATGCATGCCCGCGGAAAACCGGACGAGATGCAGCGAGATACGGTCTATGCAGACCTGATGTCCGAGATCGCCGGGGAACTCCAAAATTCTGTTTCGCTCGCCTTGCAGGCCGGTGTCTCGCGTGACCGTATCGCAATAGACCCTGGTATCGGTTTTGGGAAAGATTCGTCCGGAAATCTGGAGATTCTGCGAAGACTGGCAGAGCTTAAAAGCCTTGGGCTGCCGATCCTGATCGGAACATCGCGCAAATCGTTTATTGGCAATGTTCTGGGACAGGATACCGCTTCCGAACGCCTGTACGGCACTCTTGCAACAGTGGCGCTCTCTGTTGCCAACGGCGCATCCATTCTGCGTGTACATGACGTTCATGCAATGCGCGAAGCCGCCGACATGGCGCAGGCCGTTATGCAAAGCTAAAATGATTCTATCCGCAAATCAAAAAGGATACCATGGCTTCGCTTTTCGACAGCATCACACTTCTCGATCTCTGCGACGAACTGCTTGTCGCCGGTCTGGTGTTCTGCGCGGCCCTGATCATCAGAAAAGAGGCTGCCGTACGGCTTATGGCGGTATTGGCCGCCCTTTATGCCCTTAAAATCATAACCCGGGCCATCGGCCTCCATTCAACTTCGGCCTTATTTCAGATACTCCTTTCCTCTTCTCCAGTTATTCTGGCCGTAGTTTTCCAGAGCGACGTAAAACGGGCTTTTTTCTCGTTCCGGAAAAGTCATAAACCGCTGAATGGTGAAGATAACAGTGACCTGACGACAACTGTAGACGAATTGTCCAAAGGGGTTCACGAATTGGCCGAACGTCAAATCGGCGCCCTGATTGTAATCGTCCGCCAGATGTCGATCGATCACCTGCTGCAGGTGGGAACCGAGATCGATGCAAAGGTGACGAGTGAACTTCTCACTTCGATCTTTCTTCCTTACTCTCCCATCCACGATGGAGCTGTAATCATTCAGCGGGAAAAGATCACCAGCGCCGGCTGCTTCCTGCCGCTTTCCCAAAATCCGGATATTGCAAAAAGTTTCGGTACCCGGCACCGGGCGGCGCTCGGCATCTCGGAACAGACGGATGCACTGGTGCTGGTAGTTTCAGAGGAGACCGGAAAGATTTCTATCGTTCATGACGGGAAAATCACATATGACGCCGACCCGAACGAAATCCGCAGACTCTCCCGCAAGGCGATCGAGGGGAAAAGCGTCCCGAGAACACAAACCGTGACGGAACATTGATCCTGTAATTTGGAGAAAAACCTTACATGAAAAAACTATTCGGAACAGACGGCGTACGCGGCGTCGCCAATGTCTATCCAATGACGACCGAGATGGCCATGCAGTTGGGGCGGGCTGCGGCGTATATCTTCAAAAGCTCCAGTAAAAGGCGTCACCGCATTGTAATCGGCAAAGACACGCGTCTTTCCGGGTATATGCTGGAGAACGCACTGGTGGCCGGAATCTGTTCGATGGGGGTGGATGTCCTTCTGGTCGGACCGCTGCCAACGCCTGGAATCGCCAACATCACAACATCCATGAGGGCCGATGCCGGCGTTGTCATCTCCGCCTCTCATAACGCATTTCAGGATAACGGCATTAAGTTTTTCTCCGCAGACGGGTTCAAGTTAGCTGATGAGATCGAACTGAAGATCGAAAAACTGATAGAGACGAATCAGATTGTTTCGTTGCGCCCCACGGCCACCGAAGTGGGTAAGGCCTTCCGCATAGACGATGCCGCCGGTCGCTACATCGTATACCTTAAGAATACCTTCCCGCAGGAGATGGATCTCTCCGGCCTGAAGATCGTACTGGACTGCGCCAACGGAGCGGCCTACAAGGTTGCTCCGGCGGTTTTTGAAGAGCTTGGAGCCACGGTGATTCCTCTTGGAGTTAAGCCGAACGGCACCAACATCAATGCCGGTTGCGGCTCAACCTGCCCATCGGTCATCAGTGAAGCGGTCAAGGAGCATCGGGCCGATATCGGCATCGCCCTGGACGGCGATGCAGATCGCGTGATTGTCTGTGACGAATTCGGGAACGAGGTCGATGGCGACCATATCATGGCCATCTGCGCCAGTGACATGCTGAAGCGCAAACTGCTGAAGAAAAATACTCTTGTGGCGACGGTCATGAGCAACATGGGGCTGGATATTGCACTTCGTAAAGTTGGCGGCAAAATAGTCAAGACTGACGTCGGCGACCGTTATGTTGTTGAGGCGATGCGCGATGGGGGGTACAACCTGGGGGGCGAGCAGTCCGGCCATATGATTTTTCTGGATTACAACACCACCGGTGATGGGATACTCTCCGCTTTGCAGCTTCTTGCTGTAATGCGGCGGGAAGATAAAACTGTCTCGGAACTGGCCGAAATAATGATCCCGTTGCCCCAGGTTCTGGTCAACACCCGTGTAAGCGAGAAAAAGGACATTATGGCCATCAGCGATGTGGCCAAAAAAATCAGGGATGTAGAGAAGAAGCTCGGCGAAGAAGGGCGGGTTCTGATCCGCTATTCAGGCACTGAACCGCTGCTGCGGGTTATGATCGAAGGGCAGGATAAATACGAGATTACCACTTGGGCCAACGAGATCTGCGCTCTTGTGAAGAAGCATATCGGGGAGAAATAATGGCAAAACTTGGATTGAACGTCGATCATATTGCCACCGTACGACAGGCCCGCGGCGGGGTGGAGCCGGACCCGGTGGCCGCCGCCGCTATCGGCGAACTGGCCGGAGCCGAAGGAATAACCATCCATCTCCGCGAGGACCGCCGTCACATTCAGGATCGAGATCTGGAAATCCTGCGCCGCACAGTCAAAACCAAGCTCAACCTCGAGATGGCCGCTACTCTGGAGATGGTCCGGATTGCTCTGAAAATCAAGCCCGACCAGGTTACTCTTGTTCCGGAAAAACGCCTGGAACTGACCACCGAAGGTGGGCTTGACGTCATTTTGAATTCCAAACAGATCGCAGATGCCGTCAAGAGTCTTAAAGATGGTGGCATAAGCGTCAGCCTGTTCGTAGACCCTAATCAGGGACAGATCAGGGCCGCCAACAAAACCGGCGCCGACTATATCGAGATTCACACCGGCGCCTACGCAGAAGCGCGCGGTTGTAAAGATCAGGAGAGAGAACTGGAGCATATCGATAACGCCATCAAACTGGCCCGCAAGGTAAACCTGGGCGTCAATGCAGGGCACGGACTCGACTACGTTAATATCAAGCCCCTTGCTGCACTGGGCGGCATCGAGGAGTACAATATCGGGCACTCGATCATAGCCCGCGCGATGCTG
>JAQTRC010000190.1 GCA_028712665.1 Desulfuromonadaceae bacterium | reverse complement strand
TTATGCTGTATTTGAATGTGGCCGGGTCAAGCCAGTCGATGCTCTTGCCGCCAACCTGGGCGAACGGATACATAAGATAGTTGACCGCTTCTCCTGATTGCGGAGGATTCAGAGTCAGGTCCCGGCCGACAGAAAGTTTTACCCTGTAAGGGTCAATTCCGCCCCAGAAGTAGGCGCGATATTCGGCTACCTTGGCATCACTCAATTTCAGATTTTCCGTCAACATCGCTTTGCGCACATCGGCCGCATCCACCGGCACCCATCCGTAACCCGGAAGGTAGAACTCCGCCCAGCAATGCTGCCAGGCCGTTACATCCTCTCGCTCCTTTTTGCCCATTCTGATGCCGAAAACCTCCCTCGCCGGCACTCCTGCTCCCCTGGCCAACGCCACAAATACGGAGTGTATGTCGGCACACTTTCCACCAGGCCACTTTAAGAGGGCGCAGACATCGCCTGCCCCGCAGCCGCGGGTTTTGGGATCGCGGTAGGTATTCACGCAGGTCCAGTCATATACAGCTTTGGCCTTTTCCAGAACTGTTTTCTTGCCGGAAGTTATTTTTGCCGCCAACTTGCCGACCTCTCCGTCAACCGGACCGAGCTTGGTAGCCTGCAGGTAGAGGGCAAAGTCTGCCGGGTTCCATGACGTTTCCCTGGCCGGAAAATTCCGCCGGATCACCTCGTTGCGCCTGGCATGGAAAGTAAAGGTCAATTTGCGACCGGTTACACCTTTTTCCCATCGGGCATACAGCATCGGGGTGCTGTAGGTGCGGTCGGCATAGACGGCTGAAGTCGTATAATTACCGGAAACCATGACGTCGGTAATGTCCTGATCTTTGTCCGATACCGGATAGGGAATCCATAATTCAGCGGCATCCTTTGTGCCGTGAGAAGAGAGGTCAACAGTCATGCTGATTTTACCTGAATGGCTTTTCGCCAGGACAATATTCGTAGATCCAATCATCAACAGCATGAAACAAAAAATGATGCCAAAATACTTCTGAAAATTCACGTGACCCTCCCGGATTGGATGATGAAAACAGCTGTGGGAGTCTAGCTGACGACCGGGTTTTGGTCAAACGCGTAATAACGATACTTATTTAAGTATTTATCGTTTGTTTGAATGATTCGCTTATGCGCGGCCGGATCTGTCGCCTAATCGGTATTCATCCGGACACTCCGGATGAATACCGGTTACTTTTCGATTCGGAAAGATTACTCTACAGACGAAGTCAGCAAACAGGAGTTGTCTCCACGAGCGGGTGTGGGGAATAATCTCTTGGAGATGTTGAATATTCTCCAGCTTGCAGTTGTAATCACTCAAAACCAAAATAATCTCATGTAATTTCTTACTGTTACATTTTGGCATATTTCGTGTAAAATCAGAAGAAAACAAACCAAGCTGATCAGAGGTACAAAAATGAAAGCTACAATCGGCCTGTTGGCCCTGATACTGATATCCGCCCTGAATTCGATTCCAGGCCAAGCCGAAGAAAAAGCAGCAGCGGTGAGCCTCCCGGAACTTGTCTCATCGGCTCTGGCCAACAACCCCGAGTTGAAATACTCCGAAGCCCGCTGGCAGATGTTCAGGAGCCGTATTGTCCAGTCCGGCTCTCTCGATGACCCGATGCTGATGCTGAAAATCCAGAACGGGGTCGTACAGGATCCGCTAAATTTCAGGAAAGAGGCGATGACAGCAAAAGTGATCGGGATTTCGCAGCAACTCCCGTTCTGGGGCAAACGGGATCTAAAGCAGGAGATCGCCGCGAAGAGTGCAGAGTCATACCGATGGCAGGTTGAGGAGCGGAAACTCGAACTTGTCAAGATGGTAAAGGAGACCTACTACCAGATTTACTTTGCCGACAAGTCCATGGAGATCGTAGACAAGAATATCAGGATTCTCGATGACTTTATTTCACTTGCCGAGACCAAGTACTCCGTCGGACAGGGAGCGCAGCAGGATCTTTTCAAATCCCAGGTGGAGCGTTCAAAAATGCTCGACATGAAGATTTCTCTGGAGCAGAAACGGAAGAGTCTTGAAGCCGCCTTGAATGCCCTGCTATTTCGTCCGCCGGAAACATCGGTGGGGAGAATACCGGACTTCGAGATCAAACCGCTGCAGTTGTCATCCGCGAATTTGAGAGCTACGGCATTTGACAAGCGTCCGGTCATAAAGAGCCTTCAGGCCCTTATCGAGAAGGGAGAAGCGGGACACAAGCTGGCCAGGAAGGATTATTATCCCGATTTCAATCTCTCCCTTGAGTACATGCAGCGTGATCCGGCGATGGGGGGAGAAGGGCTGGACATGTACTCTCTTGGAGTCACCTTCAACCTGCCGCTGCAACGAGAACGGCGTCATGCCATGGTAGCAGAATCGGATTCGGAGATCCGCATGGCCGCCGAAGAGCTGAACAGCCTCAGGAACGGCATCGGTTCCGGCATCTCCGACCTTCTGGCAACGCTGGAGAGAAGGGAAAAACTGGTATCGCTCTACAAAACCGGCATCATACCGCAGGCGGAACAGTCTCTTGAATCGGCGGTTATCGGTTACCGGGTAAACAAGGTGGATTTTTTGACCCTGCTAGACAGCCGGATAACCCTGTTCAACTTTGAGCGTGAATTGTACGAATCGCAGGCCGAATACATGATGAAACTTGCTCAATTGGAAGCTGCGGTCGGGGTGGAGTTGGTTGAAACACCAAAGCAATAGTACCCGGAACAGCGTAGATGCGGCGGATAAGTGCGAATTTTACAACCTGTAAATTAGTTACGTACCGCAACTTTATGGAGTAACAATAACCAAATATGCTACGAAATAATACGTCTATTGAATCGGCTTTACCCAGGATTATTTGTTTAATCCGTGTAAATCCGCTGCATCCGCGTGAATCCGCGTTCCATTAAAGAATTTAAGAGGTTTAATGCCATGTCCATGAACAAGAAAGTCGCAATCCCGCTGATCATCCTGATTCTCATCGCTCTGGCCGGTGGCGGCTGGTATGGCTGGATGCATTATGGTCACGATCATGCCGCCGAGGGTAAGGCGCCCCAGGGGAAGCA